>CANJKV010000126.1 GCA_947474855.1 Aurantimonadaceae bacterium
CGCCTTCAACATCATTCAGGACCGCATCCTGCGCTCGCGCATGGCGGGCGATCCGCCCGACGTCGCGCTGCACCCGCGCGTGCGCGACATCGGCCTGTCGGAGTTTCACCGCGCGGCGGAGGCGATCGACCTCGGCTATTCCGAGGCCAGGCTGCGCTTGCCCGAGATCGCCCGCGCCTTCGAAACGCAGCGGGCCTGATCAGCCGCTGGCGGCGATGTATTCGCGCATCGCCTCGGCCTCGCCGACGGCGTCTTCGATGCGCCGCTTGACGATGTCGCCGATCGACACGATGCCGACAAGGCGGCCGTCGGTGCAGACTGGCAGGTGTCGGAACCGTCCGCTGGTCATCATCTCCATCGCCTCGTGGATCGTGGTTTCCTCCGAGCAGGTGGTGACCTTGCGCGTCATCACCTCGGCGAGCGGCTGCGATAGGCTGTTCGCCCCCTTCGCCCCGACGCAGCGCACGATGTCGCGCTCCGACAGGATGCCGGAAACGCCGCCGTTCCCGTCCAGGATGATGAGTGCGCCGATCTTCAGCCGTCCCAGTTCCGCGGCAGCCTCACCGACCGTCGCCTCCGGCTTCAGGGTCGCGACATCCCGCCCCTTGGCTTCGAGGATCTGCTTCACCGTCATGGCTCGTTCCTCCACAAACATGCCTGCGGATGGATGGTGCGTCACACCCGCTCCGGTTTCAAGCCGGCCCCGGACCGATATGGCCGGCACGCGGCGACCGATCGAAGAACCCGAAGAACAGGAAGCCGAAGGCGAATCCGCCGAGATGAGCCTCCCAGGCGACCTGTCCGTCCGCCCCGAGGAAACCGCCGGCACCGGCTCCCACGACGATGTTCGTGACGAAGAACATCAGAACGAAGAAGAGCACCGTCCGGTCGCGCAGCACCTCGGTGATTCCGAGCAGGCGGCGGCGCGCGTCGATCATGCCGCCGCCCCGCCGTCGCGCGGGCGATCCGATGGCGAAGCGGCTCGCGCCGCCCATCAAGGCGGACACCGTGCCGGACGCGCCGATCACCGGCGCGACGAGATCGGGGTTGAGGAGCTCGAACAGCGCCGCGCCGGCCATGGCGCCCGCCGCGCAGAAGGCCAGCGTGCGCCAGGGGCCGAGGCGCACCGCGACGGGCGAGCCGAAGGCGACGAGCCAGATCGTGTTGAAGCCGAGGTGCATCCAGTCCGCGTGGACGAGGGCATAGGTCAGCGGAGACCACAGGCCGGCGCCGCCCTCCCGAAGCTGGCAGATCTCGTCTGCCGAGCCGTAGCAGCCGGGAAGGAAGGCCATGTTGAGGAGCAGCCAGGCATCGTCGAAGGGGCTGAGAAGATAAAGGCGGATCGCGTGGACCGCGACGAAGGCGGCGGTGAGCCAAAGGATGACGGACGGCACGTTGAAGGCCGGCGGCCGCGCGGGGCGCGGCGGGCGCGCGGCAGGGCCGCCATCGGGAAGCGTCAAGATCACACCTCTGGGGTCGGACCGCGGGTGCGGACCTGAAGGAAAGGTTGAACGACAGGCTCCATGCGAACCAGCCGTTAATCCGTCAACGACTAGTTTCGCAGGTAAGCAGGTCGGGGCAACCCGCAAGGGGGTGCAGGGATGCAGAACAGCGCACGATCAGAGGTTCCGCCGCTCAGCCCCGACGGCCGCTTCCAGCACGTCGCCGTCGACCTTCTCGGGCGCTTCATGCTGGAGGATCAGCGCGAGTTTCCGTGCCGCGTCGAATCGATGTCGCCGGGCGACCTCGCCGTGGCGACGCCCGTCACCCCGCGCGAGGGCGAGCGGATCATCCTCTACGTCGACCATGTCGGCCGGATCGAAGGCGCGGTGAACGCCGTCTTTCAGGGCGGCTACAGCATGGACATCGCCGGAACGGAGCGTCGGCGCGAGAAGCTCGCGGCGCAGCTCACCTGGCTCGCCAACCGGCACGAACTGGACCTGCCGGAGGATCGCCGCCACGAGCGCATCCAGCCGGGCAACCCGATGAGCCCGCTCACCCTGCCCGACGAGAAGATCGTCCAGGTCCGCATCATCGACCTGTCCCTTTCGGGCGCCGCCGTGCGGGCGGCCGGCAAGCCGCCGATCGGCTCGCGCGTCGCCCTCGCCAACATCCGCGGCCGCGTCGTGCGACATCTGGAAGACGGCTTCGCGATCGAGTTCGCGGCCGTTCAGCAGCGCGACACGCTGGAAGCGACCTTCCGCTGACGGACGCTCTCGCCGAAGGCCGGCGTTGACCTGACTCCTCGCCGATCCGACGATCCAAAGACGCCGTCCCGCCGCCCGCGGGGCGGCGTCTTTGCATTTGATCGGATCGCCTTACCGACGCTTCACCCTCTTCAGCATCGAAGGATCCGATCGATCAGCTCGCCCCGCATGATCCTTAACGGCGGGGGAGCCCACGCTCGCGCGGGGTTAACCTTCGGGATGCCGATGGATCGCGCGCCATGGTAAACACGATGGCCGTCCGGCGGCCTCGATCGGGCTTCGGGCGTTAACGGTTAACGTCGCCCTGCAGGAACCTGAAAAATCCAACGCATGTTCTTGTCCCATCGGGAAGCAAACCTCGTAAACGCCACCGCTCCCAATTGAGGCAAATCCCAGTCCTGAGTTTCGTCCCAAAATAAAACCACAGCGTCATTGTCGCCCCAGAAGACGGGGAGACGACAAGCGTGACGGAATTGCTTTCATCGATGAAGTCGGCGCTCATCGCGAGCTGTCTTCTTCTTGCCGCGACCGCTGCCGAGGCCGGCAGCGCGATGCCGACGGCCGGAGCGACGTCGCAGCCGGTCGGCCATTACGAGTTCTGTCAGCGCTATCCGTCGGAGTGCCGGCGCAATCCGGTCCGGGCCGTGGTCAAGCTGTCGCCGGCTTTGTGGGCGAAGATCACCGAGATCAACTACGCCGCCAACGTCGGCATCTTCCCGCGCACCGACGAGGAGATGCACGGCGTTCCCGAGCTCTGGTCCTATCCGACCGATCAGGGCGACTGCGAGGACTACGTCCTCTTCAAGCAGCGGGCGCTCGAGAAGGAAGGCGTTCCCGCCTCGGCCCTTCTGATCACCGTGGTGAAGCAGCGCAACGGCGACGGCCACGCCGTCCTGACCATCCGCACGGATCAGGGCGACTACGTCCTGGACAACCTCGACGACCGCGTCCTGTCCTGGGACCAGACGCCGTATACCTTCCTCAAGCGCCAGTCGGACGTCGATGCGGGCCGCTGGGTGACGATCGAAGACTTCCGCGACCTGCTGGTCGGTTCGGTCCGCTGAAGCGGGCATTAGAAAAAGGGCCGGGCGTCGATCGCGCCGGCCCCTTTCGGCGGGCCTCGATTGGCCCCTCTGGTGGAGCGGCCGCCGAACGAATCCGGCGGTCCGGCAGGACGGCGATCAGTCCAGATCGATGTCGAGGATCGTCATCGTGAAGTGGTAGGAGAGCTCGCCCTCCTCCTCGTCCTTCGAGATGAGGCCGACGAACTCGTCCGCCATGTAGACCTCGGCGGTGTCGTTCTTGCGCGGCAAGGCCTTCACCGTGAGGGTCGGCGACTTCAGCGTCCCGCGCAGGTACTTTTCCAGCTTCTTGAGCTCGTCGGCCTTCACATCAGTCTCCAAGTCGGCTTGCGGCATCTCTAGCTAGGCCGGAGCGTCGCGTCGCCAATGGCGACCCGCCGCGATCAATCGGCCTTTCCGAAACTCTGGTCCATGGCGCGGGCAGGTTCGCCGCAATCGCCGCAATCCACCGTTCCGACCACCTTGGCCGGAATCCCGGCGACGGTCGTATAGGGTGGAACGGGCTTCAGCACCACAGACCCCGACGCGATCTTGGAGCAGTCGCCGATCACGATGTTCCCGAGGATCTTGGCGCCGGCACCGATGAGCACGCCGCTGCCGATCTTCGGATGACGGTCGCCGAACTCCTTGCCCGTGCCGCCGAGCGTCACGTCCTGAAGGATCGAGACGTTGTCGCCGATCCGGGCGGTGAAGCCCACCACCAGGCCCGTCGCGTGATCGAGGAAGATGCCTCGACCCATCGGTGCCGCGGGGTGGATGTCGGTCTGGAAGACGGCCGAGGATCGGGACTGAAGATAGAGCGCGAAGTCGCGCCGCCCTTCGTTCCAGAGCCAGTGCGCCAGCCGGTGGGTCTGGATCGCGTGGAAGCCCTTGAAGAACAGCAGCGGCTCCAGATAGCGTTCGCAGGCCGGGTCGCGGTCGAAGACCGCCTGGATGTCCGTGCGAAGCGTCTCGCTCCATTGCGTGCCGCCCGCCTGAAGGCCCTCGAAGGCGTGCGCGATGGTGACGGCGGGAACGTCGGCATGATCGAGCCGCTGCGAAACGCGGTAGCTGACCGCCGACTCAAGGCTGTTCTGGTTGAGGATCGTCGCGTGAAGGAAGCTCGCGAGAACCGGCTCGCGCTCCGCGGCGACCGCGGCCTCCTCGCGCACCTTCTCCCAGATGGGATCGACGGCCTGCAGGCGGTCCGCCAGGACGCGCGGGCTGATGGTGTTCATGCGGCCTCCTTGTCGCAGCCCCCGACCGGGAGCCGCCGGAATCGAACGGCGGTCAGGACCATATAGGCGATCCGGCCTCGCTCGAACATCGCCCCCTTGCGCTAAGCCTTCAGTCCGCCTCGGCGAGGAAGTCCAGAACGGCCGCCTTGAAGGTCCGGTCGCCGACCGCGAGCATGTGGTCGCGGCGCTCGATGGCGAAGCTGCGGGCGTTCGGCATCATCGCGGCCAGCGCCTCGCCCGAGCCGGCGATGTCGTCGGCGGTGCCGACGCCGATCAGCGTCGGTTGCCGGATGCGGCCGACCTCCTCGCGCGTCAGCTCGTCGCGCGACGTGCGGATGCAGGCGGCGAGCGCCGTCCGATCGCTGCGCGTCCGGTCGGCGAAGGCGCGGAACATCCGCCCGCGCTCGTGCGAAACGTCGTCGAGCGAGGGCGCCAGAAGCGCGTCGGCGATCGGGTCCCAGTCGCCCACGCCCTCGACGAGCCCAGAGCCCAGACCGCCCAGGACGAGCCGCTCCACCCGCTCCGGGGCGTCCAGCGCCGCGAAGGCCGAGACCCGCGCGCCCATGGAATAGCCGAAGAACACGGCGTGCTCGACGCCCAGATGGTCGAGAAAGGCGAAGGCGTCCGCCACCATTGTTCGGGGATAATAGGCGTCAGGATCGTGCGGCTTGTCGCTGTCGCCATGGCCGCGATGATCGAAGGCGAGGACGCGGTAGCCGGCGCCCTCCAGCGTCGTCACCCAGCCCGGATCGATCCAGTTGAACTTCATCGACGAGGCGAAGCCGTGGACGAGCAGCACCGGCCGCCCGTCGCGCGGCCCGGTATCGAGAAAGGCGAGCCGCAGCCCGTCGTGCCGGAACGTGTCCATTCCCTCAAAGCCCCGTGTCGGTTGCGCCCTCATAGGCCGGGGGCGAGGCGGCGAACACCCCTGTTCTTTCCAGCGCGGCATCACTATGGTCCGGCCGACATTGGACCCGAGCCGCGGAGCAGACGAACCCATGGCGGGATCGCTCATTCCCCACTTCCAGAACGATGCCGGACACGACGTGATCGAGATCGGCGTGACCGAATTCATGTGCTGCGGCGCGAGCCCGCCTTTCGACCACCCGCACGTCTTCATCGACATGGGGAATGACGGCGAGAAGGTCTGCTCCTACTGCTCGACCCTGTATCGCTACAATCCGAAGCTTCACGCCGACGAGACGCAGCCCGCCGGCTGTCTTTTCCACGACCAGGCGGCCTGACGGCCGCCGCGCCGGAATGCGGCCCGACGAACGCCCGGTCGCCATCGCCGGCGCGGGCATCGCCGGCCTCACCGCCGCCATCGCGCTCGCCCGCTTCGGCTTCGCCGTCGACATCTACGAGCGGGCCGGGGCGCTGGCGGAGGTCGGCGCTGGCCTGCAACTCTCGCCGAACGCGCTGCGCGTCCTCGATCGGCTCGGCCTGCTCGACGCGTTGAGCCTTCGCGCCGTTGCCGCGCGAAGCGTCACCCTTCGCCGCTTCGGCACCGGTCGTCCCATCGCGGAGGTGCCCGTCCAGGGCTCCGACGGCACGCCCTATCTGTCGCTCCATCGCGGCGCCCTTCAAGCTGCGCTGTTGGAAGCTGCTGGGGCGGAGCCACGTATCCGGTTGCATCTCGGCCATCCGGTCGCCTCGGTGTCGGAGCACGCCGATTGCATCGAACTCGCCTTTGCCGGCGGGACCAGCGCCCGGGCGCGATGCCTCGTGGCGGCGGACGGCGTACGGTCTCAGGTCGCCCGCGCCGCCGGCTTCGCCGATCCGTCGCCCACCGGCACGATCGCCTGGCGCACGACGCTTCCTGTCCGGGACGGCATCGCCGCGCCGACCGGTATCGATGCCTGGCTCGGCCCGCGCCGTCACGCCGTCGCGTATCCCATCGAGGCCGGCGCGGCCGTGAACCTCGTCCTGATCGACCAAGCGGACGCAGCAGCCGAGAGCGACCCGGTCCGCCATCTTCTCCGGCGCTTTTCGGGATGGGACAGGAGGCTCCTCGGCTGGATCGAAGCTGCAGCGCCGCCGACCCCGTGGCCGATCCTGTCCGTCGATGCCGAGCGGTACTATCGCATCGGGACGTCGACGCTTCTCATCGGCGACGCCGCCCACGCGATGCCGCCCTACGCCGCGCAGGGCGCCGCGCTCGCCATCGAGGATGCCTTTGTCTGCGCCGCGATGCTGGCGAGCCGGCCGAGCGTCGATGCCGCCTTCGCCACCTTCGAAGCCGAGCGGCGGCCGCGGGTCGAGGCCGTGCGCCGCCGCGTCGCCTTCCATCGCTTCGTCTATCACCTGCCCGGCCCCGCTTCGCTCGTGCGCGACGCGGTTCTGGCAGTCCAGCCGAAGGCTTCGCTCGCGCGCGGTCTGCGCTGGCTCTACGACTGGACGCCGCCCGACATCGCGACGTCCTCGCCCGCTCCCTGACCGCTCTCACCGTGGAAAGCGACGAGGCGTCACCTACATGGGCCGGGAACCGCGCGCAGGATGAGAACGTCGCGCGGACCGAACAACGACGAAACGAGCGCCGCCCCTGCGCCGCCGCTCCGTCGCAAATCTGCAAGGGACAGGTTTGAAAGGTCATTCGATGTCGAGCATCAACAGGACGAGCAGGATCGTGACGATCGCGGCGCTCGCCGCGTCCACGGCGCTGTCCGGTCCGATCGCGGCCTTCGCGCAGGATCAGGCCGCCGCACGGGTTCGCCTCGCCCAGGCCGAGGAGGAGCCCGTTCTCCCGCCGGAGAACGAGGCGCCCGCCGAGGAAGCCCCGGCCGAGGCGCCCGCAGCGGAAGAGCCGCCGGCCGAGGAGCCGGCTGCGGAAGAGCCGGCCGCGGAAGAGCCCGCGCAGGAAGCGCCGGCAGCTGAAGAGCCGGCTGCCGAGGAGCCTGCCCAGGAAGAACCAGCGGCCGAGGAGCCGCCAGCCGACGAGCCGCCGACGGAGGAACCGGCTGCCGCCGAAGAGCCGGCTGCCGAGGAGCCTGCCCAGGAAGAGCCGGCGGCCGAGGAGCCGCCAACGGAGGAACCGGCTGCCGCCGAGGAGCCGGCTGCCGAGGAGCCTGCCGCCGAGGAGCCGGCGCAGGACGAACCGGCGGCCCAGGAAGAGCCGGCCGCAGAGCAGCAGCAGGAGCCCGCCGCCGAGGAGGCTGCACCGGCCGAAGAGCCGGCGGCCGAGCCCTCGACGACCGACGAGCCGGCGGCCGAGCAGCCCCAGGCCGAAGAGCCTGCGGCCAGCGAGGCTCCCAGCGAGCAGCCGCAAAGCGATGCGCCGGCAGCGCAGGAGCTTCGAACCGACGAGCCCGCCGCGCCCGCTGAAGCGCCGACGGATGCGGCACCTGCCGCGACGCCGGAGCCCGAGGCCGCTCCCTCGCCCGAAGCTCCGGCTGCGACGACCGTTCCCGAAAGCGCTCCCGCCACCGAGAGCGCTCCGGCCGGCGAGGTCCAGCCGGTAGCGCCCGGCACCGAGACACCCGCCCCGACACCCGAGGCCGGATCGGAAGGTGCGGCCCGGACGGCGCCGCAGGCGGCTCCGGACGCGGCGCCTGCTCAGGCTGCGCCGGCCGCGGAAGGCGCGGCGACGCTCGCCGCACCACCGCCCCCGACCACCCCGCCCGAACCCGTCGCGGCCGAGATCCAGGAAAGCGAAGTCGCCCCCGGCACCGTGGCGGCAAGCGACGCGCGCGTCCAGAACATCGAGCAGAACATCACCATCAACTCGGTGACGAACGTCGAGGGCACCCGCATCGAGCAGCCGCCGGTCTACCAGCTGCCGCCGCAGGTGCAGCAGGTCGAGCGCACGGACGACGACCGGCAGATCCTGACCATCATCGGCGCCGGCGTCGCGGGCGCCGCGGCCGGTGCCGCGGCAAGCTACTTCATCCGCTCCAACGACGAGAACCGCCTGCGCGAGAACTCGCAGGAGTACTACGTGGAAGAGCTGCCGCGCGCGCAGACGCGCGAGACGATCGTGCGCGACAACGGCGTCCAGGTCGTCACCATCTACGATCGCTACGGCGAGGTGGTGCAGCGCTCGCGCATCCTGCCGGACGGCCGCGAGGTGGTGCTCTTCTACGACCCCTACGCGGACGACGAGCAGGGCCAGGACTACTACTACGACGTCGGCGCCGAGCTGCCGCCGGTGCGCCTCACCATCCCCGAGGACGCCTACATCGTCGACGTCGCCCAGCCGGACGAGGACCTCTACTACCGCACGATCGTCGCGCCGCCGGTGGAGACCGTGGAGCGGATCTACTCGGTGGACGAGGTGCGCCGCTCCAAGCGCATCCGCGACAAGGTGCGCCGCATCGACCTCGCCACGATCAACTTCGACTTCGGATCCTATTCGATCCCGCAGTCGCAGGTGACCAACCTCCAGGCGCTGGCCGACGCGATCGCCCGGGTGATCGACGAGAACCCGGACGAGACCTTCCTGATCGAGGGTCACACCGACGCGGTCGGCAGCGAGGTCGCCAACCTCACCCTGTCGGACCGCCGCGCAGAGGCCGTCGCCCAGGCGCTGACGAGCTTCTTCGACGTGCCGCCGGAGAACCTCGTGACGCAGGGCTACGGCGAGGCCGACCTCAAGGTCAACACGCAGGAGCCGAACGCCGAGAACCGCCGCGTCACCGTCCGCCGCATCACGGCGCTCGTGAAGCCGGTCGAGTCAGCCTCCCGCAATTGAGCCGGCCGAGAGGCTGACCCATCGGGGCCGGCGGCGCTGCAGAGCGCCGCCGGCCTTTTGCTTGCTCAGGCTCCGGGCGACTCGGGCGATGCATCCCGTCCGGCCGGGCGATCGGTCGCGGACAGGAAGTCTCCGAACGGACGCAGCGCCTCGACGTGCGAGGCGAAGACCTTGATGGCCACCATCACCGGCACGGCGAGGAACATGCCGACGACGCCCCAGACATAGCCCCAGAAGGCGACCGACAGGAATACGGCCGCCGCGTTCATCTCCAGCCGCCGCCCGACGATCATCGGCGTCAGGAACTGCCCCTCGATCGAGGTGCAGGCGAAGTAGACGAGGACGGGCAGGAGCGCTTCGCCGAGGCTGCCGAAATCGGCCAGGGCGACGATGCCGACGAGGATCATGCCCGCCAGCGGTCCGAGATACGGGATGAAGTTGACGAGCGTCGCCAGCGCGCCGAAAACGACGGGCGTCGGCATCCCGACGAACCAGAGGGCGGAGCCGATCACGACGCCCAGCGCGACGTTGATCATCGTGATCGTGAAGAAGTAGCGCGACAGCTCCCGCTCGATGTCGCCCGCGATCGTCAGCGCGAGCTTCTTGTCCGACAGCCGCGGCATGGCGTGGACCAGCTTGGCGTAGAAGAGGTTGCCGGAGGCGAGCAGGAAATACAGGAAGATCAGCGCGAAGGCGACGCCGGCGAGGAGTTCGGGCAGAAGCGTCGTCGCGCTGTCGACGAGGCCCGGACTTTCGACCACCACGGGTTCCGGGGCGTCCTGGGGCCCGCCCGTCGCGACCATCGTGCGCTGGGCTTCCGCGAGGCGTTCGAGCCTGGTGCGGATCGGCTGGAGCTGCTCGTCGATCGCGGCGACGTAGCGCGGCGCGTTGTTGACGATGTCGGCCGCCGGTCCGCTGAGAAGATAGAAGCCGAACAGCAGAGCCAGGCACGCGCCGACGACCAGGATGCCGGCGGTCAGCGGCTCGGGCAGGCGCAGCCTGCGGCGCGCGACCCGCACCACCGGGCTGAGCACCAGCGCGAAGAGCAGCGCGAAAACGACGGGGAGCACGAAGCTCGCGGTGAAATAAAGCGCACCGACGAGGAGCAACAGGAAGATGCCGACGATCGCCCAGCGCGGCGCGACCGCTGCGGGCGTGATCGTCTCCACCACCGGTTTCGCGCCCGGTTCGACGACGTTCGCGCCTATGGCGCTCCGCCGGGCGTCCTTGCCGCCCTCATACCCGTCCACCGCTTCGACCCGCCCGATCCTTCGATCGTCCCCGCCGGCTCAACAGCGTGTCGGAGGGGCGGGTTCCGGCGGAGAACGTCAGCCGCCGACCCAAAAGGGCCAGCGCCGCCGACGGGCGCCGCGGGCCTCGTTGGTTTCGCCGGTTCGACCGGTCAGTGCAGGATCTGGCTGAGGAAGAGCTTGGTGCGCTCGTGCTGCGGGTTGCGGAAGAAGGCTTCCGGCTCGTTCTGCTCGACGATCTGGCCGGCATCCATGAAGATGACACGGTCGGCGACCTGCCGGGCGAAGGCCATCTCGTGCGTCACGCAGATCATGGTCATGCCTTCCTCGGCGAGCCCGACCATGACGTCGAGAACTTCCTTGATCATCTCCGGATCGAGCGCCGAAGTGGGCTCGTCGAACAGCATGACCTTGGGGTTCATGCAGAGCGAGCGGGCGATCGCTACGCGCTGCTGCTGACCGCCGGACAGCTGGCCGGGATATTTGTGGGCCTGCTCGGGGATGCGCACGCGGGTGAGGAAGTGCATCGCGATCTCCTCGGCCTTCTTCTTGGGCATCTTGCGAACCCAGATCGGCGCGAGGGTGCAGTTCTCGAGAATGGTGAGGTGCGGGAAGAGGTTGAAGTGCTGGAACACCATGCCGACCTCTCGGCGCACCTCGTCGATCTTCTTGAGGTCGCCGGTCAGCTCGATGCCGTCCACGATGATGTTGCCGCGCTGGTGCTCCTCGAGGCGGTTGATGCATCGGATCATGGTGGACTTGCCCGATCCCGAGGGCCCGCAGACCACGATGCGCTCGCCGCGCCGCACGCGCAGGTTCACGTCGCGCAGCACGTGGAACTCGCCGTACCACTTGTTGACGTTGATCAGCTCCACCGCGTTCTCGCGGCCGGCCATGTTGCGGGGCGCCTTCGGCGCGAGCGCCGCGGAGGTGGCGAGGCTTTCGGACATTTGCGTCGATCCTATCGTTTGTGTCCGGTGTCCAGGCGCCGCTCGACCGAGATCGAATAGCGGGACATCGAGAAGCAGAAGAGCCAGAAGACGAAGGCCGCGAAGACGAGGCCCGTCGCCGGCGTGGACGGGGTGATCCAGTTCGGATCGGAGAAGCCGCGCCGCACCGTGCCGAGAAGGTCGGCGATGCCGATGATGTAGACGAGGCTCGTATCCTTGAAGAGGCCGATGAAGGTGTTGACGATGCCCGGGATGACGAGCTTCAGCGCCTGCGGCAGGACGATCATCCGCATCTTCTGCCAATAGGTCAGCGCCATGGCGTCGGCGGCTTCGTACTGGCCCTTGGGGATCGCCTGCAGACCGCCGCGGATCACCTCCGCCATGTAGGCGGCGGAGAAGAGCGCGACGCCGATGAGGACGCGCAGCAACTGGTTGAACGACATGCCCTGCGGCAGGAACAGCGGCAGCATGAAGTTCGACATGAAGAGCACGGTGATCAGCGGAACGCCGCGCCAGAACTCGATGAAGATCACCGAAAGGAGCTTGATCGCCGGCATCTTCGAACGCCGGCCGAGCGCCAGGAGAATGCCGATCGGCAGCGAGGCCGTGATGCCGCAGAGCGCGACCACGAGGGTGACGAGGAGGCCGCCCCACAGGTTGGTCGGAACGAAGGGCATGCCGTAGTCGAGCACCAGCACGGTGGCGAGAAGAAGCACGATTCCCGTCGGCACGAGGAGCTTCGCCGCCGAGCCCATGCCCGCCGCCGTCGCCGTGACCGCGACGCAGACCCCCACGGACGCGACCGATGCGAGAAGCGAGACGAAGGCGAGAAGCGTGAAACGGTAGTCCAGGACCTCGACCGACTTGGAGCTGACGAAGCCGGACGCCAGAAGGGCGACCAGCGCGACCGCTGTGAGGCCGCCTGCGATGCGCAGAAGGCCGCCTCGCCCGCCGACATCCGGGCGGCCGGCCGCCGCGGCGACCGTGAAGCCGGACGCGAGGGCCATCAGGAAGGCGACGAAGCCGGTGCCGATGTCGAACTCGCCGCCCGTCAGGAGGATCAACGACACGACGGGGAACACCGCGAAGAGCGCGATGGCCGAGTAGCGCTTGTAGGGGATCTTCGGCGCGGCGACGAGCACGACGAGCACCGCGAGAAGGATGAAGACGGCGTTCACCCGCCAGCGCTGATCGACCGGATAGGTGCCGTAGATGAACTGTTCGAACTTGGCGCGTACGAAAGCCCAGCAGGCGCCTCCGTGGCCGCCATCCGCCACCAGGCAGGCGGTGCGGTCGGTGCCGGTGAAGACGGCGTCGAGCACTGCCCAGTTCAGGAGCTGCCAGCCGACGTAGAGCACGAGCGCGCCGAAGACGACCGTCAGGATCGCGTCGGTCGGGGTGGCGAAGAGGTTCTTGCGCAAGGTTGCGGGAAAGCCGATGTCGCTCGAGGGCGGCGGCAGCGGCTGCTTGACGTCGGAAGCGACGAAGCGGGCGACCTGTTCATCCATGGGGCGTCCTCCTCAGCGCTCGACCAGAGCCATACGGGCGTTGAAGGCGTTCATGCCCACCGAAACCAGGATGCTGATGCCGAGATAAACGACCATCCAGATCATCACGACCTCGATCGACTGGCCGGACTGGTTGAGCACCGTGTTGCCGACCGCGACGAGTTCGGGATAGCCGACAGCCAGACCCAGCGAGGAGTTCTTCGTCAGATTGAGGAACTGGCTGGTCAGGGGCGGTATGATGACGCGAAAGGCCTGGGGCACGATCACCAGCCGCAGAGCCTGGCCGCGGCGCAGGCCGAGCGCTGCCGCGGCCTCGGTCTGGCCCTTCGACACCGCCATGATGCCGGCGCGCACGATCTCGGCGATGAAGGCCGCGGTGTAGATCGACAGCGCCAGGAAGAGCGCCAGGAACTCGGGCTTGATCTGCCAGCCGCCGACGAGATTGAAGCGCGTGGCCTGCGGAGCGTCGAAGGTGATCGGATCACCGGTGACGAAGTAGACGACGAGCGGCAGGCCGACGAGCAGCCCCAGCGCCGGACCGACCAGGCTGCGCCGCTCGCCCGTCGCCATCTGCCGCGCGCGGTTGCGCCGCGACATGACGAACAGCGCGACGAGGCCGATCGCGAAGGCGGCCAGCGGCAGCCATGCCGATTCGCCGAACACCGCCGAGGGCACCTGGAGGCCGCGATTCGTGAGGTAGACGCCGAACGGATTCTCTTCGAGGTTGCGCGGAGGGCCGAGCACGGAGAGAACGCCGAAGTACCAGAACAGGATAACCAGCAGCGGCGGAATGTTGCGGAAGGTCTCGACGAACACCGTCGACAGGCCGCGGATCAGGAAATTGTGCGACAAGCGCCCGATGCCGACGAGAAAGCCGATGATCGTCGCCATGACGATGCCGCTCAGCGACACGATGATCGTGTTGACGATGCCCACCAGGATGGCGCGGCCATAGGTCGAGTTGGACGTATAGTCGATCGGCACCTGGGCGATATCGAAGCCGGCGCGGCTTTCGAGGAAGCCGAAGCCCGAGGCGATGTTGGCGTTGCGAAGGTTGGTCGCCGTGTTGTCGACGATCCACCAGCCGAAGGCCACGAGCGCGACGATCAGGAGAACCTGGATCGCGGTCGAGCGCACCGTGGGATTGTTGATCAGCGAATC
>CANJKV010000127.1 GCA_947474855.1 Aurantimonadaceae bacterium
CCGGCTCCAGTCGAGGCGGCGCACCATCTCGCCGGTCTCGCCTCCGCCGATGGGCCAGGCGTGCCGGGAATCGATGAAGCTGTCCATGAACGTGCGGCCCTCGTGAGATCCGTCCGGCGGGCGCACGGATCCGGCATCTTCTCGCGAAGGCGCGTCGGCCCGGCGCCGCGGGCCGAGGTGTCGGCCGTCCGGTTCCCAAGCTATGGTCGCGCCGCTTTTCCGTGTCAACCGTTCTGGCCGGCCGGCAAACCGCAGGCCGGCGAAGGGCTTGCGGTCAACGAGGCGGCACCGGCGCTGTCGCTCGCGCACCGCCCGCCGTCGGCCTCAGTGCCGGGTCGGCGCGTCGATCAGCTCGATGCCGGCCTCGCGCCCCTCGGAGCGCAGCACGTCGGCGATCTCCTCGCAGGACATCGCGACGCACAGGTTCCGGGCGAGGATCCGGGTTTCCGCCGCGACGTCCAGCGGCGCGCGGCGTCGATGGGCGTGGGCGATCGCGTCGGCGATGCCGACGGCGACATCCAGGTGGCGTTTCATCGTTTTCGCTCCCAAGGAGCGCGCCGCTACGCAAGGACACGGGCGCCGCGCCACGTTATCTCGTGTTGGCTTCGTCTCGTCGCCTGCCGGGCCTCCTCCAGCCCGGATGCCGTCGTTGCGAGCCGACCGCGCCGACAGGGAACCACGCTCCACCCTCCGCGTGCAAGATCGTGCGGCTACGGTCCTTAGGCGTCCTTCGGGTCGTTCGCGGGATCGGGCATGCCGCGCCGGAGCTGCTCGACGATCGCCAGGAGGCGGATGGCGTCGTAGGCCTCCTGCTTGTTCAAGCCGACGAGCGACCGGTTCCGAATGGTGACCGGCTCGTCCTTGCTCAGATCGATCACCGACCAGGACCCGTCGTCCTCGTCGCGAAGGGAATAATAACTCTGGGGCAAACCCGTCCCCCGGCACGCCATGGTCTAGTTTTGGAGCAGCGGCGGATCGACGCAATAGCGACAACTTGCCTGCGCCCGCATTTGCTGCGCGGCGAACGGTCGCCGCCGCCGGCTGCGAGTGCGGCCGGAGGCGGTGCGCGACGACCGGGAGCGCCGCGCCCGATCGCCGGCCGCCAAAGGTTGGTCAGGGCGTCTCGCCCAGGGTTTCGTCGGCGCTCGCGTCCGGGTCCTCGTTCGAGGGCCGGCTGTCCGGCTCCACCGAGAGCGCTGCTTCCGGCCCCTCGCCGGCCGGTGCGATGTCCGGATCCGCCTCGCCCCGGTTCCGGGTCGAGGGATCGACCGGCTGACGCTCGACCATGCCGATGCCGCCGCCGTGCGCCGCCTCGTCGAGATGCGGCTTCTTCGGGTCGTTCATGCCTTGATCGTCCTCGTTGCGGAACGGGCCGCGGCTCACGCCGTCTGCCCGCCCTCCTCCTCCTCGAACGTGACGGCGACGTCGCCCTTGGCGGACAGGCGGACCTTGTCGCCCTCGACGTCGGCGACGAGGCCGAGATCGATGAAGTGGTGATGGCCCTTGTGGGCGCCCTCGCCGCTGTCCCGCTTGGTCAGCTTGATCCGGCCGCCCTCGACGCGGTCGACCGTGCCGACATGCACGCCGTCCGCGCCGATCACCTCCATATGCTCCTTGATCGCGCTGGCATCCGCCATGGGGATCTCCTTTCCGTTCGTGGTTTCGCCGATCGGCTCAGGCCAGCAACAAGCGAACCGCCGATTGGATGCATGGAACGAACCGGAGGCGCGCCGGCGCGTTGAGGTGGACGACCGGAACACTGGACAATCGGAGCGCGGACGCATGAGGCATATCGCAACGGCGCTCGTCGCGCTTCTTCTCGCGGCGGGAGCGACCACGGCCATGGCGCAGGATCTGACGGGACTGAGATGGGAGAAGCGCGTGCTCGCGCTCTTCGACACCGAAGGGTCGGAGGCGATCGAGCGTCAGGCGGCCGCCCTCATGGCGGAACGCGACGCGCTCGCCGAGCGCGACATGGTGGTGTTCGCGGTGATCGGCGAGGACGTCAGGCCGATCTACGGCACCCCGCCTGCGGACGGCGCGGAGCGGCTGCGCCAGCGCCTCGGCGCGGCGTCCGACGGGTTCGAGGCCGTCCTGATCGGCAAGGACGGCGGCGTGAAGCACCGCAGCCGCTCGCCGCTCGCCCTTCAAGACCTGGAAGCGATCGTCGACGCCATGCCGATGCGCCGGGCGGGCGGCTGAACCGCCTCGCCCGGGCGCAGGCGCGTCGTCAGGCCGAGGCGGCCTTGCGGCGCCCGCCGCCGCGGCGCCTGGGCTCCGGCGCCCCGGCGCTCTCCCCGGCTTCGACCGGCGTCGCCGCCTCGTTGGCGGCGTCGGAACCTCGCCTCGCCTCGACGTCGGCCTCGTTGGACGCGGCCACGGCGTCCGGGCTCCCGTCCGCGGCCGCCTCGGCGGCGCGTTTGCGCCCGAGGCCCATGGACAAGGCGAGCTGCGAGCGCGCGTCGGCATAGTTCGGCGCGACCATCGGATAGGACGCGTTGAGGTTCCAGCGCTGACGGTAGTCGTCCGGCGTCAGCTGGTGATGGGTCAGGATATGGCGCTTGAGCGACTTGAAGCTCTTTCCGCAATCCAGGCAGACGATGTGATCGGGCGTCACCGACTTCTTGATCGAGACGGCCGGCGTCGGCGGCTCGGGCTCGGCGACTTTCTGCGGCGGCTTGCCCAGCGTGCTCAGGGCGGCACGCACCATTTCGATCAGGCCCGGTAGCTCCGCCGGTGAAACCTGGTTGTTGCTGACATAGGCGGCAACGATCTCGGCTGCGAAGGTGTCGGCTGCGAAGGTGTCGGGGTCGGGCCTCGGCCCGATCTCGCTGTTGATGGACATGAAAAGCGCTTTCGGAGTTGAAAAGGTGGTGCCGGACACGTCGCCCGGGGCAGAAATAGCGGCTCGATGGCCAAGAATAGAGCACCCCCCGATTTCGTCACGCGATCGAGGCGAAAAGAACGAAGGATATCGGTCGCAGCGAATCGAAGAACGCGGACTTGTTCTAGAGCATAGGGCGCCCCCGGCGCGCAACGTTGTTTCGCCGCTCCGATACGGCAAGTCGCTCCGCACCGACTTGTTGCAGCCAAACGACAACGCCGCGAAGGCTGGGTGGCGAGGCTGCGAAAGGCTTGGTGCACGGGATGCAAAGCCTGTAGAAGGAAACTCAATTTGAACGGTCACGGGGAAAGCCGGTCATGATGTGGGTCCGCATGAGCTGCCTGGTGGCGCTGTCGACAGTGGCTGGATGCGAGAGCATCGCGGTCTCCCCTGCCCTGTTCGGTGGCGCGGACAGCGGCTTCGGCTACGCGCAGGCCCCGTTGATGCCGCAGGTGCCCGAAGCCGCCGGCGCCGTTTCGCCGGTCGCAGCCTCGGCGGCGCCCGTCGCTCCGACCGCTCCCGGTGCCCGGGCCGTGATCCTGCCCGTCGTGCCCGATCCGGTGGAGGTCGCCAACCTCCCCGTCTACGACCACCGCAAGGACCCTTACGTCACCTCGGTCCTGATGCCGCCGGTCTCCACCTCGACCCTCAGCGAGACCGGCGGCCTGCGCACTGAGGACGGGCGCCCGATCCTCCCGCCGTTCCGAGCCCCCAGCGTGATCGAGATCGGCTCGGTGCGCTCCGGCCTGGCGGCGAGCGCCGCGCAGGACTGACGGACCGGGCGTTTCTGCGCCGGTTACCTAAAATTTTCCTCGCAAGTCTCGATGCGGACGCCCTTGTTCGCATCTATCGCGGCGTGAGCGCTCCCCCGCCGCGTCGAACCGCGGCGCGCCGGTGCGCGCCGATCGCGGTTCTGGCCATGGAGAGGGGAATGGCGGAAACGGGTTGCAGCGGGCCATCCGGCTCGCGCGGGGTGCCCGCGTGAGCCTTCCCGTCGCCGAGGAGCGGCCTCTCGCGCCATCCCGGCAGGTCGCGGCGGCGCGCGTCGGGGCGCCGGCTCTGCTCGTCCTCCTCGCGCTTCTCGCGGCTCTTCCCCTCGCGGCGGTCGAGATCCCGCCCTTCTTCGATTATCTCAACCACCTGTCCCGCGCCCATATCATCGCCGAGTTCGACGCTTCGCCGACCTTTCGCGACTGGTTCGAGCCGGCAAGCCTCCTGATCCCGAACGTCGGGGCAGACCTCTCGCTTCTCGCGCTACGCTCGGTCACCGACACGCTGACGGCCGGGCGCCTCCTTCTCCTCGCCATCGCCTGGGGAACCCTCGGAGGCGCGGCCGCGCTGGGGCGCGCCGCCTCGGGCCGCGTCTCGCCCTGGCCGGCCTTCGCCGCACTCGTCCTTTTCAACGAGATGCTGCATTGGGGCTTCCTCAACTACGCCCTCGGCCTTGCTTTGCTTCTGTGGGGCCTCGCCGCCTGGATCGCCCTGGGGGCGCGCGCGCGTCGGCTCCAGATCGCGACGGGCTGCGTCTTCGCGCTCCTGATCTTCTTCTGCCACCTCGTGGCCTTCGGCCTCTTCGTCATCGCCGTCGCCGCGATCGAGCTCGAAGCCGTTCTCGCCGAGCGGCGGAAACGCGGCGGCGCCGTCCTGCCGCTCCTGCGCGCGCGCCTTCCCGCCGCGCTCGTCGCCGCCGCGCCGCTCGCGCTGTTCGTGATCGGCAGCCCGTCGAGCGGCCTGCCGCCGGCGCCCGCCTTCAACTTCTCGCCCTTCGAGAAGCTCTCGCCCTTCACCCGCCTCTTGTCGTCGGGCAGTCCTGTTCTCGACGCTTTCGTGCTCACCGCCGCCGCCGCGCTCCTCGCAGCGCTGATCGTCCTCGGCCGCGTCCGGCTCGACCGGCGGCTCGGGTTCGCGGCGGCCGCGCTATTTCTCGCCCAGATGGCGATGCCCTATTCGGCCATGCACTCCTTCTTCGTCGACAACCGCGTGGCGACGGCGACGGTTCTCGTGCTCCTGTCGGGCCTCGCGACGCGGAACCGGGCGCCGAGCAACACCGAGCGCCTCGGCTGGGGCGCGCTCGCGCTGCTTCTCGCGCTCCGTAGCGCCGCGCTCGTCCAGGGCTGGGGCGCGGCCGAGGCTGAGCTTCGCGAGGCAAGGTCCGCCTTCGACGCCCTGCCGCGCGGCAGCCTCCTGATCGGCGCGACGCCGACCGGCTTCGAATACGGCACCTACTGGTTCGCCACGCGCAGCCGCACCCCGCCCCACGAGCACACCGCCTCGCTGGCCACGATCGAGCGCGAGGCCGTTGTTCCCGCGATCTTCGCCAAGCCGCGGCAGAACCCGCTCGTCTTCGATCCGCCGACGGCGATGATCAAGCGCATGTCGCTCGGGCCCATCCCGCGCCTTCGCGTCGGCTGGCACTTCGCCGCCCTGTCCCAGCGCCTGCGCCTGGCGCGGGCCGAAATGGACGCCGCCGGCCACGCCGACCAGCCGATCTTCGTCTTCGCCGCCGACCTCGCCTGTGCCGACTGGCCGCCGGGCTTCGGCTTCCGGCCGGTCGCATGCGGCAGCTTCTTCTCGATCGCCACCTTCCGCCCGAACGGCCGCTTCGTGCCGATCCCCCGCAGCGAACGCTAAGCCGGCACATCCCCGCCCCGCCCCGTCCTCCAGCCGCAGGAACAGCATGGATCCCTCCCCGCCTTCTCCCGCGCCGCTGGGGCGCCGTCCTCGGGGCGCGCCCTGCATGGTCGGCCTCGCGCTGCTTCTCGCCGGATCGGGGCCCGCCGCCGCGGGTCCGCCCGTCCACATCGACGCACGCTCCACCGCCAAGGTCTGCCAGGTTCTCGGCGAGTTCGACCGGCAGATCGGCGCGCCCACCGTCAACGCCACGGAAAGCCAGGCGAAATTCTGGGGCGCCGATCTCGGCACCTCGTTCGAGCACGACGGCCGGCTCTTCGTGCTCTTCGGCGACACGCACCCCGTTCCCGGCCTCATCGAGCGCCCGCGCGACGCCGACTCCATCGCGGTCAGCGACACGCGCGATCCCGAGAGCTGCCTGCGGCTCGACTTCCTCAAGGACCCGGACGGGGGCTTCCGGCCGCTGACGATTCCCGGCGTCTATGCCGGCGCCTTCGCGGTGCCCACCGGCGGCTTCAGCTTGAACGGCTCGATGTACGTCCTCGTTTCCAGCGACACGCCCGAGCGCGGGCCGGCCGGGCGCTCGGTGCTGGCGCGCTCGGACGATGCCGGCTGGACCTTCCGCCCGCTCTTCGACCTGTCGCGCGACAAGCTCGTCAACGTGTCCCCGGTGATCGAGCCGGCCGGCCGCATCGCCGACCTGCCCCCGCACCGCGACGCCGGCATCCTCCTCTTCGGCACCAGCGGCTATCGCCGCTCCGATCCGCACCTCGCCTTCCTTCCTGCCGAAGCGGTGGAGGACCGCTCCGCGCTGCGCTTCTTCGCCGGTGCCGACCGGGCGACGAACCGGCCGCGCTGGACCGCCGACGAGGCCGAGGCCGTGCCGCTGTTCAACCACGGCTGCGTCGGCGAGTTCTCCGCCGCCTGGAACCCTTTCCTCGACAAGTGGCTGCTGCTCTACACCTGCGGGGCGCCGCGGGCCTCGACGTTCCTGCGCACGGCCGACGAGCCCTGGGGCCCCTGGTCGCCGCCCGAGGTCTTGTTCGATCCCGCGCGTGACGAGGGCCGGTGCGGCTTTCTCAACCCCGTGCCGGTCGCGACCGCTGGACGCGGCGACTGTCCCGTGGTGTCCGACCCGCACACGCCCTTCAATCCTGGCGAATCCTACGGCCCCTACGTGATCAACCGCTTCACCGAAGGCGAGCGGGGCCGCTGGTCGACCATCTACTACCTCATGTCGACCTGGAACCCCTACACCGTGGTGCTGATGCGCTCGACGCTCCACGTCGGCGCCGAAGGACAGGCCGCCCTCGCCCCGCCGCCTTCACCGCCCCACCCGCCCGCCCGCCCGCAGCCCATCCAGACCGGACGTCCGTGACTTCGTGAGTTCTTCCGCCCCGCCAGTTCCCCACGCCGACTCGCGTTCCGCCGGCGCCTCGCTCCTGCCCTCGATCGGGGGCTGCGACATCGCCCGCCCGCTCCACACGCCTTCGCCGGCGGGCAGCCGGCTCGGCCGCGTTCTCGTGCCCGGCGCCCTCGTCATCGCCGTCCTTCTCGCGGGCCTGCCGCTGCTTCCCGTCGAGACGCCGCCCTTCTTCGACTATCCGAACCACCTCGCCAGGGTCGACGCCATCGCGCGGCTCGGCTCGGACCCGCTCCTGTCGGCGAACTTCCGGCTGTCGAGCTTCCTTCTGCCCAACGTCCTGTCGGATCTCGTCCTTCTCGCCTTCCAGGCGGTGGCTGGCCCCTACGCGGCGGGGCGCCTCCTGGTCTTCCTCACGATCGCGCTGACCGTTGCGGGCATCGCGCTTCTCGGGCGCGCGGCGCACGGGCGGTGGAGCCCGTGGGCGATCCTCGCCGCGCTCTTCGCCACCAACGAGATGGTCTTCTGGGGCTTCCTCAACTACAATCTCGGCCTCGCCCTCCTGTTCTTCGGCCTCGCCCTCTGGCTGCGTCTCGCCGAACGGCCGGCCTGGCAGCGGCTCCTCGCCGGCGTCGCCGTCGGCGTCCTGATCTTCCTCGCCCACCTCGTCGCCTTCGGGCTCTATGCCGTCGGCTGCGTCATGCTGGAGCTCGGACGGGCCTGGCACCATCGGCAGGAAAGCTTCGAGAGCGTCGTGCGGCGCCTCGGCCTCGCCGTCGCGCAGGTCCTGCCCGTTCTCGTCCTCCACGTCGCGGCGAGCCCGGCGGGGGGCCTGCCGCTCGACATCCGCTTCGACATCAGCGCCTGGGGCAAGTTCTCGCCCTTCTTCCGCGTCCTGTCCTCCGGCAATCCGGAGGCGGACAGGGCCATGCTGCTCGCCGCGCTCGGTCTCGCCGCACTCGGCCTTCTCCTGCGCCGCGCCCGGCTCGATCTCGGTCTGACGCTCGCCGCGCTCGCCTATGCCGGCCTTGTCCTCGTGCTCCCCTACGCGGCGCTCGGCTCCTTCTTCCTGGATTCGCGCATCGCGGCCGCCGTCGCGCTCACCGCGATCGCCGCGCTCGGCCCCGGACGCCTCGGCCGTCCCGGCACGGCGATCGCCTGCCTCGTTCTTCTCGGCCTCGTCGCGTGGCGCAGCGCGGTTCTGACGGCCGACTGGCGCGAGCAGGCGTCCAGCATCGCCGAGGCGCGCGCCGCCTTCTCCGTCCTGCCGGAGGGCGCGGTGCTCGCCAGCGCCTCGGCGCGGCCCTTCGAGCTCGGCGACTGGCGCGCCACGCGCTACACCAAGCCGACGCACGAGCACACCGCCGCCTATGCCGCGATCGACCGCCACGTCGTCCTGCCCAACCTCTACGCCAAGGCCGGACAGAACCCGCTGGTCTTCACGCCGGCGCTTCCCGAGCTCCTGCCGCTTGCGGGAAACCCGATCCCGCGGGTCTTCGACGAAGCGGGTCTGCGCCGCTTCGTCGGCGAGGTCGCCAGCGTCGCGCGGGCGGCCGGCGTGGCGCGCCCGCCCTTCGCCGGCGCCTACGCCGTCGTCTGGCACCGGCCCTGCACCTCCTGGCCGGCGGACCTGCCCGTCCGCTTCGCCGCCTGCGGGCGCGACTTCGCCCTCGTCGAGGTGCCGGCCGACGCGGCCGACGCCATCGCCCAGACCGCCCCGAACACGACCTCACGATGACGGAGCCCCGATTTCACCCGATGCCGGTCCCCAGGCCCCTTCTCGCCGGCGCGGCGGCGCTGCTCCTCGCCCTGGCCGTCTGGAGCCTGTCGCGCGCCCTGCCGACGCCGGGCCTCCTCGACTTCGGCTCCTTCGTCGCTTCGGGCCGGGCCGCGTCCGAGGGGCTCGATCCCTACGGCATCTATCCCCTCACCTTCCACGTCGTCCTGCCGGGCTTCGAATCCTGGAACCCGAACCTCAATCCGCCCGCCGCCCTGCCGCTTTTCCAAGCCTTCGACTGGTTCGAGCCGCACCAGGCCTTCCGCCACTGGTGGAGCCTGTCGGTCGCGAGTTTCGCACTCGGGATCGCGCTTCTCGCCCGCGCCTACCGGCCGAGGGACTGGGTCCTGCCGGTTCTCTGGGCCGCCGCGCTCGCCGGGCTGTGGGACACGCTGGTGCTCGGGCAGATCTACCTGCCGCTGGCGCTCGCGGGCTTCCTCGGCTGGCTCTGCCTCGACCGCAACCGGCCGATCCTCGCCGGCCTCGCCATCGCCCTCGTCGTGTCGGTGAAGCCGAACTTCCTCGTCTGGCCGGCGCTCCTGTTTCTCGCCGGGCACTGGCGCGCGCCGGTGGCGATGGGCGTCGCGGCCGTTCTCCTCGCGCTCCTGCCGGCGCTCCTCTACGGGCCGGAGGTCTATCTCCAATGGGCGCAGCTGGTGGCGAGCGACGCCGAGCGCGCCCGCTTCCTCACCAATGCCTCGCTCGCCGGCATCCTGGAGCGCGTCGGGCTGTCGGGCGCGATCCCTCTTGCGGTCAATCTCGCGATCCTCGCGGGGCTCGCGCTCTGGGCCTTCCTGAAGAAGCCGAGCGTTCTTCACGCCAGCGCCGTCGGCCTCGCGGGCTCGCTCGTCGCCTCGCCGCTCGCCTGGGTGCACTACGCGCTTCTGCTCGTGCCGGTCTTCTTCGCCGGCCCCCTCAACCCCTGGCTCCTCTTCGCCGCGACTGCCTTCCTCGTGCCGGTGCCGGCGGTCCTGACGCTCATGAACGCCGACCCCGCCCTCCAGGCGAGCCTCGGCTCCGTCTACGGCTGGGCCGCGCTCGCCTGCCTGATCGGGACGCTCTCGATGAAGGAGGTCAGATCAGGCTGAGGAACGCCGCCAGCACCAGCCCGAGCGCCAGTCCGGCGGCGACCTCCTGCGGCTTGTGGCCCATGCGCTCGCGCAAGCGCGCGATCTCGGGGTCGTGCGGGTTGAGGCGCTTGAAGTGGCCGACGTGGCGACCGATGCGCTGGCGAAGGTCCATCGCGTCGATGATCACGATCACCGCGAGCGTCAGCGCCACGGAAAAGGCGGGCGTGCCGAAGCCTTCCTTCAGGCCGATCAGCCAGAAGGTGGTCGCGACGATCGTCGTGTGGGTGCTCACCGCCCCGCCAAGGCCGATCCGGCCGAAGGCCGCGGAGCGGTCAGCCACGCTGTTGATCGCGAACTTCAGGCTGCCGGCGGCGAGGTAGCCGAGGAGCGGGGCGAGCGGATAAGCGAGGTCCAAGGCGCCGGGCCTCCTGATTCGAAACGCTTGGGCCAGGGGATCAGATCGACAGGCGCTTGAACAGCACCTCGGGGATCGACTTGATGATCAACATGATCAGCCGCCAGAAGGCGGGATAATAGATCTCGTTGCGGCCCTTGTTGGCGGCCTTCAGGCAGGCCTTCGCCGCCCCTTGGGGCGTCGCGACGAGGAACAGACCGGGCTGGCCCCAGGTCATCGCCGTGTCGAGGAAGCCGGGCTTGACGGTGAGGACGGTGACGCCGTCCGGCTGGAGGCGCGAGCGCCAACCGCCGAGAAAGGCGTGGAGCCCCGCCTTGGCCGAGCCGTAGACGAAGTTGAGCCGCCGTCCGCGATCGCCCGCGACCGAGCCGAGGACGACGACCTTGCCACCCTTTTGGGCGCGCAGCCCCGGCTCCAGGCGCGTCGCGACCGAAACGAAGGCCAGGTAGTTCACCTCGACGATCTGCCGCGCGATCGAGAAGTCGGCGATGGCCTCGTCCTGGTTGCGCATGGTGCCGGCGGCGAAGAAGACGTTGAGGCGCCGAGTGCCGGCGAAGCGCCAGACGTCGGCCACGAAGGCGTCGTGGTCGTCGAAGGCGGTGGCGTCCCAGTGCACGGCCTCGGCCCGTTGCCCCGTGCGCACCGTGATGTCGGCGGCGCTCGCCTCGATGTCCTCGAGGTCGCGCGCGGCCAGGACAATGTCGGCGCCGGCCTTGGCCGCCTCCATGGCGAAGGCGCGGCCGACTGACGAGCTCGCGCCGATGACGACCCAGACCTCGCCTGTCCCCGTCGATGCCGCCCCGCTCACGCGTCGCTCCGGATGCCGAGCCGGCGCGACAGGTCCGAGCCCATGCGGCGATCGGGGTCGACGCGGTCGAGCACCGCCCGGAACCGGGGCAGTTCGGGATACATCATGCGGAACCCTTGGGCCGACAGGGCGGCGTCCTTGGCGAGGTAGATGCGCCCGCCGTGATCGAGAACGATGCGCTCCAGCCGCGCCATCAGCTCGGCCGTCCCGCTTTTCCGCGGAAAATCGAGCGCGAGCGTGAAGCCGGGGCGCGGAAAGGACAGCATGCCCCGCCCCGCCTCGCCCAGCGACTTCAGCACCGCGAGGAAGGAGGCCGATCGCGCCTCGCCGATCACCTCCAGGAGCTTGCGCAGGCCCGCCTCCGCCTCCTCGTAGGGCAGGACGCACTGGAACTGGAAGAAGCCGCGCTTGCCGTACATCCGGTTCCAGTCGCCGAGCGCGTCGAGCGGGTAGAGGAAGGTCGGAAAATCAACGGTCCGCTCGCGGCCATCGGCCGGAATGCGGCGGTAGTAGAGCGCGTTGAAGAGGCCGATCGAGGCCGGGTTCAGGACCACGCCCGGCAGGTCGACAGGCAGGCGCTTCGCCCGCTTCGGCTTGGCCCGCTCGAAGCCGGACAGGGCATGGTTGGCCGCCTCGACGACGCCGCGCCCGAGGCTCGGCCCGGAGGCGAGGGCGTCGATCCAGGCGACGGAATAGGTGTCGCGGCCGTGCGTCTCGACGAGCCGCTCCATCAACGCCGACAGGTTCGGCGCCCGAGCCTCGCGCACCACGACGTTGGAGGACGTGACCTTCGTCAGCCGCAGCGCGAGGCGCGTGACGATGCCGGTGAGGCCGAGCCCCCCGACCGTGGCGTCGAAGAGCTCGGCGTCGCCCTCCGGCGACACGCGCCGCACCTCGCCGGAGGGCAGCGCCAGATCGAACCATTCGACGTGGCTGCCGAAGCTGCCGGCGCTCCAATGGTTCTTGCCGTGGACGTCGTTGGCGAGCGCCCCGCCCATCGTCGCGAAGGCCGTGCCGGGCGACACGGGCGCGACGAAGCCGCGATGGAGGAAGGTCTCGGCGAGGTCCTTGAAGGTGACGCCCGGCTCGCAGACGAGGAGGCCCGTCGTCTCGTCGAAGGCGAGCATCCGGTCGAGCCGGCCGGTCAGCATCGTGCGCCCGCCGTCGTTGAGGGCGACGTCGCCGTAGGAGCGGCCGGCCCCGTAGGCGATGAGACCCTCTCCGCCCGGCTCGTTGAAGGCGGTCTCGATCTCGCCGCGCCGCTCGGCGCGCGCGGCCTGTGTCCGGGCTGTCGAGGTGCGGCCCCAGCCCGTCAGGGCGACGTCCTTCCACTTCATCGCGCCGCGGCCCTCGCCTGCCGGAGCGCGGCGGGCATCACGGCGAAGCCGAGCCCGACGGCGAACCAGAGGGTCGTCACGCGGCTGACCACCGTCGCGGGAATCGCGATCGACATCGGGACCCCGGCTATGGCGAGAAGCGCCAGCATGGTGCCTTCCGTGCCGCCGAGCCCTCCGGGAACCAGCGTCAGCGCGCCGACGAGCATGCCGGCGGTGAAGACGAGGACGCAGAAGAACAGGCCGACCTGCGCGCCCAGCGCGTGGAGCGTGAGGTAGAGCGCGAAGCACTCCGCCGCCCAGCCGATCACGGCGAGGACCAGCGTGGAGATCGCGAGCTTCGGCGTGAACAGCGCCGCCGTGTCGCGCGCGGCCTTGCGGGCGCGCCCGAACAGGCGCGGCCAGCGGCCGAAGAGGCGGTAGCCGTGGTAGACGGCGCTCGCCGCAGAGCGCGGCCAGAGCGCCAGCACCACCATCACCGAAGTCGCCGCGGCCGCGACCGCCAGGAGCCAGGGCTGCGCCGTCGAGGCCGACAGGCCGACGAGAAGCAGGAGCCCGACGGCGCCCATGTCGCTGATCCGGTCGGCGACGAGGAGCGGCAGGGTGCGCTCATAGCGGTGCCCCTCGACGCGCTCCATCAGCCAGAGCCGGAAGGCCTCGCCCACGCGTCCGGGCGTCGTCGTCATGGCGAAGCCCGCGACGTAGGTCATCGCCGACTGCTTCAAGGTGGGCTCGAGCCCGAGATGGCGGGCATACAGGTGCCAGCGCAGGATGCGCAGGCCGTAGTTGAGGAGCGACAAGGCGAGGAGGCTCGCCAGGAGGCCGAGGGAGATGCGGGACAGTTGCGCCCAGATCTCCGCCCCGCCCGCCGCGACGGCCGCGACGGCCGCGAGCGCGACGAAGCCCACCACGGAGGCGATGACGGCGAATTCGGTCTGCCGGGCGCTCGGCAGTGTCAGGCTGGCCATCGGCGCGCTTACACGTAGATCAGGAGCGAGAAGGCGAGCGTCCACAGCGCCATGCAGACGATCAGGAACCTGTCGGACAGAACGATCATGGTCGGCGCCCCCGAGCGCTCCTCGACGAGCGCGATCTGAAGATAGCGCAGGATGCCGGCGAGGACGAACGGAACCGTGAAGTAGAGCTGCTCGCTGTTGAGCCGGGCCGCCACCTCCGAATCCGTCGTGTACATGATGTAAGCGACGAGGAGCGCGCCGAGCACCACCGAGATCGCCGCGTCGAGGAAGGGCTTCGTGTAGCCGGCCAGCGCCTGCCGGTGCCCGGTGCCGAGCGAGCGGGCGAGATCGTCGCGGCGCTTGGCGAGCGCCAGGAACAGCGCCACGAGCCCCGTGCACATGATGATCCAGACGCTCGGCTCGACGTCGATCAGCTCCGCCCCGGCGAAGACGCGCAGGATGAAGCCGAAGGTGATCGTCAGGACGTCGACGATCGACACGTCCTTGAGGCCGCTGGAATAAGCGACGTTGACGAGGAAGTAGACGGCCGCGAGCCCGCCGAAGATCGGGTCGAGCCAGGTCGCCCAGGCGAGACCGCCGCCGAGCGTCAGGGCGAAGAGCCACAGCGCCTCGTTGGGCGAGACCGCGCCGCTGGCGATCGGGCGCGCCCGCTTCACCGGATGGCGCCGGTCGGCCTCGCGGTCCATGTAGTCGTTGAGGATGTAGACGGCGCTCGCCACGAGGCAGAAGGCCATGA
>CANJKV010000128.1 GCA_947474855.1 Aurantimonadaceae bacterium
ACTGGTTCAACAACCGACGCCTTCTCGAGCCGATCGGAAACATTCCGCCCGCCGAGGCGGAAGCCGCCTACTACGCCAAACTTGAGGCCATGCCCCTCGCCGCGTAGGACTCAACCCAAATGGCCTCCGGCAAACCCGGGGCGGTTCACGCATCGAGGGCTGCGGCCTTCAGACTGCGGCTGAGGCGGCAGGCATCCTGGATCGGGCAAGCCCCAGCACGGCAGCACCCACCATACCCGAGATCACCGAGCCCATGAGAACGCCGAGCTTCACCTCGTCCTGAAGGAGCTGGTTCGTCGGGAAGGCGAGAAGGCCGATGAAGAGGCTCATGGTGAAGCCGATGCCGCAGAGCAGCGAGACGCCGTAGACCTGTGTCCAGGTTGCCCGCTCGGGCAGGCTCGCCCAGCGCGCCTTCACCGCTAGGACGACGAGCCCGAAGACGCCGATCTGCTTGCCGACGAAGAGGCCCGCCGCAATGCCCAGCGGCACCGGATCGAGCAGCGCCGTCGGGCTGAAGCCGGCGAAGGAGACGCCCGCATTGGCAAAGCCGAAGATCGGCACGATCGCGATGGCGACCCACGGCTGGATCGCGTGCTCGAGCTTGAGGAGCGGCGGCTCCTCTTCCTGGAGGCCCGGCGTCTCGATGACGAGCGGGATAGTGAGCGCCAGGATGACGCCGGCGAGCGTCGCATGGATGCCCGACAGGAACACGAAGAGCCAGAGCGCGGCGCCGAGAACGAGGTAGAACCGAAGCTGGGTGACGCCGGCCCGGTTCATGCCAACGAGGATCGCGGTGACGGCGGCCGCGCCGAGCAGCGCCTCGACGTTCAGGTCGGCGGTGTAGAAGAAGGCGATGATGAGAACGGCGCCGAGGTCATCGATGATGGCGAGTGCCGTCAGGAACACCTTCAGCGAGACCGGCACGCGAGACCCGAGAAGCGACAGGACGCCGAGCGCGAAGGCGATGTCGGTGGCGGCGGGGATCGCCCAGCCACTGAGGCTCTCGGGCGCGGCGGCGTTGAACGCGAGGTAGATGAGCGCGGGCGCCGCCATGCCGCCCAGCGCCGCGAGCCCGGGCAGGATGCGCGCCTGCCAAGTGGAGAGTTGCCCGCCCACAACCTCGCGCTTGATCTCCAGCCCGACGAGCAGGAAGAACACCGCCATCAGGGCGTCGTTGATCCAGTGCTGGACCGACAGGCCGCCGACATAGACGTGCAGGGCCTCGAAGTAGGCTGGAGCTGCGGGCGAGTTGGCGACGACGAGCGCCAGGGCGGCCGCCGCCATCAGAACAAGGCCGCCGGAGGCTTCATTGGCCATAAAGCGGCGCAGAAAGCCGGAGGGGCGCTGGGAGCGCGGCTCGGCCGCGGGAGGAGAGGACATGGCTTCGCATTCCTTCTTGCGAAAGGTTGTGTCGGTTCTCCGTCGGTTTAGGGAAGCCCAAGGCGCACGCAGCACACGCCTGTCTCAGTGTTATAAGCCCTGTGGCCGCCAAGCCAAGGCAAGCCCCTCACATCGTCCAGGCATGCGCCCGTCGAAGCACGCGCACCCAGTTCCGCGCGCCCGCCACCGCAGCGTTCCGGGCGGGAGAGCCGATCGGCCGCGAACGAGCGTCGTCCAGGTGCCAGCGCAACGCGCCGGCGAGCGCGTTGGAGGCTCCAGCGATCCAGTAGGCGGAGCGTAGGTTCGAGGTCAGACCCGAGCTGATCCCCGCTTCTTCGAGGTAGCCCGTCAGCAGCGTGTCGTGCATCGCCATGGCTCTGGGCTCCCACGGCCGCAGCGTCTGGAGCCAGGAGCTGACATCCTCCAGGGGCGATCCCAGGCGAGCCCTGCCCCAGTCGAGAAGAAGCAGCCTGTCCAGTCCGCCGCGCTGCACGATCATGGCGTTGCCCGAATGAACGTCGCCGTGGATGATCCGGCGCCCGAGCGGTCCTGCGTTCTCGCCGAGGATCTGCCCGCGCAGCCGCGGCAGGGCATCGACGAGGCGAGCCGCCGGCCTCGACTGTCGGACGAGATCGGCGAGATCGGGATCGTTCCGGCAGCGGCCCAGCGCCTCGACCGTGGCTCGGGCGCTTCCGTGAAGCTCGTCTTCGTAGTTCCAGCCGGAGGGCACCACCGCGCCGCTGGCTGCCGTCGCATGGAAGCGGCCGAGTGCGCGGGCACTGACGGTCAGCGCGGATGGACGTCGCCAGGGCCAAGCCTCGCGGCGGCGGACTGCCTCCACGAACAGGAGAACGCGCCCATCCACTAAGCGCGGGGCCGAGAGGAAGCGTGGGGCCAGACCCGGAACGCTGCGGGCGACGAAGGTCCTGTAGATCTCGGCCTCGCGCGCCGGGCGGCCACGCAGCACCTTCACCACCGCCGCTCGCGAGCAGAGTCGTGCTTGGCTGTTTCGGTAGCGGGCCGTCACGCGTAGCACCCTCTGAGCCTCGGCGCCGCCGGAGAGCGGAACGAGGTGGAGGCGGAGGTCGCGTGCGGTTGAACCGGCAAGGCGATGCATCTGGGCCTGAATGCCCGCGAGAAGATGAGGATCGATCTGCATATGAGCGATCTGGCGATCTTGGGATCCCGCCTCAACGCTGCTCTCGGTTTGTTCAGTCCGCGGGAGGTCGGCGGCGTCTCCTCCAGGATCAAGCCGCGCGTTCGCCGATCCTGCGTTTCCTCTCCTTGGCCTCCCCCACCTCGGTCACGCCCGCCGAACCTCCAGTTCGGGCAAGGAGATAACGACCCGGGTGCCGCCCATCGCTCCTCGTTCTGCTCGGGGCACACCACCGAATTGGCCTGCCATGCGCACCACGAGCTTGCTGCCGAGCCCCGCTCCTTGCTCGATGGCTCCGTCCGCTGGCAAGCCGACGCCGTCATCCTCGACGACGAGGCGAACATGCCGCTCCTCATCCAGGTGCATCGAGACAAGGATGCGGCCCTCATCGACTTCGTTCCCGAAGGCGTGCTTGACGGCGTTGGTGGCGATCTCGTTGGCCAGAACCGCCAGATGAACGGCGTCCCGGCTCTCGACCAGAATGGGCTCGAGCTGGGTTTCGATCTTGATGCGGCGCTCGTCACCGACGGTGGCGCTCAGGTCCGTCATGACGCTCTCGATCATATCGTCGGCGCGCACGGTCGACAGGTCAGATCCGAGCCGAAGGCGCCGCTGCGCGTTGGCGATCGTCGCCACCCGCCCTTGGGCGGCACGGAGCAGCGCTCGAACGTCCTCGTTGGCGGTTGCCGCGATCTGAACGCCCAGCATACCCGATACCATGGCCAGGTTGTTGCCGATCCGGTGGTTGACGTCCTGAAGGAGAAGCTCGACTCGGGATCGCTCGGCTTCTGCACGCTCCTTCTGCGCCACGGCTTCAGCCCGTGCCGCATCGGCGTCTCGGGTGCGCCGCACCACCTCAGCCTCAAGCTGATCGTTGACCTGGGCGAGATGCGCACCGAGCGAGCGCGACGCCACGAGCTCGCGGCGCGCAAGCAGCAGCGCCAGCATCGTGAGGACGAGGGCAGTCGCCGCAGACGCGGCGATTGCGCCAAGGGATAAGCGATCCCACCGCTGAAGTTCCACCTCGCGCTTTAGGATCGCTTCGTCCCCGGTCTCCAGAATGCGCGTGATGACGAGCCGGATGTCGTCCATCGCCGCCTTGCCGGCCGCAGCCGACACCTCTGCGACTGCATCGTCTCGGCGGTTCTCCTGGATCAAGGTGACGGTCAGCGTGAGTTCGTCCTGCTTTCGAGCCAAGAGCTTGCGGACGTGCGCGACGCGCCGCGCCTGTTCTGCATCAGCCCTGGCGGCGGCCTCGAGCCGTTGCAGGTCACTCTCCAGAAGCCCCATGGCAGCCTCGTAGGGTGCCAGGAATGCGGGATCGCCCGTCAACAAGAAGCCGCGCTGGCCGCTCTCGGCATCCTGGACGCGACTGAGGAAGGTCAGAGCGCTGGACTGGATTTCGGCGGCGCGACGCATGGCCTCGACGCCGCCGGTGGCCTGAAGGTTGGACCAGAATGCGAAGGCGGCAACCAGAACCAGCAGCAAGCCGGCACATCCGGCGAGCAGGCCCGTGTTGGACGTGGCGAGCCTGCCCTCCGGCTGTCCGGTTCGCTGATCCATGTGATCTCCTGTCGCGGTCACGCCCGGATCTCCCATGGTCCAGCGCCGAGGAGGCTGCCGCTCGGGCGCCCGCTCGAGGTCGAACCTAGTCGCGTCCCTGAATGCAGCAACACGACCGCTGGAATGTACAGAAAGCTACTCGGCCCACGCCGGCTTTGGAACGAAGGCCAGTGCTGTACGATTGGGCGCAAGGACCGAGCGAGGCGCGCCACGCTGGCGCCTCGCCCAGGCGCAGCGTCAGCGCACCTTGCGGCTGCGTTCCAGAACAGGACGATGACCGGCCTCATCGAAGGCGCCAGAGACCGCGCCTTTCTCGTTCGGGATCGGGTTCATACCCTCGTCTGCCGTGCGCGATGTGGGGCGCTGACGCGCCGAGTGAGCCGTCGACCGTTTCGAGCGCAGCGCGCGCACCATGCCGTCTCGCGTCTTATCCCGGGCGGCCTTTGCATGCCGGCGCGACCGCTCCTTGTTCATGCGTTGGACGGCGGACGCCAGCAGGTCAGCCTTGCCGATTGAACTGGAGTTGTCGCTCGCCGGTCGGGCGCCGGACGGTGCGGCCTTGCGCCGGATCTCGCGGCGCTGCTGGCGCTCGATCGTTTGTGCACGGTCGCGCATATCGCGAAGCCGTGTCAGCATCTCACCGACTTCTGCATCGGACAGAGAGGCGATCGCCGGCTGACGGGAGCGCTCGACGAGGTCGAACTCGTCCTTCGACAGCAAGCGCTTGTCCTCGTTACGGGTCTGAGCCATCCAATTCTCCTTCGATGATGGATACGAAGGGCAAACCGGTCACGCATCGTAGAGGTTGCGGTGAGTAGCTCGACGACCCTGCCGGGCCAGACCACCTGACCGTGACATCCGCAGACCTGCTTCACAAGGTGGTAGCCCCCCTCCCGGGCGAACGGCTCCGGCAGAGCGCAGGGCGTCCATCGGCTCGAAGGACGCGCCCTGCTCGCCGTTCTGCCGCGACTCCGCCTCGGCGCTCTCCCACCCCGCCATCCACTCGCGGTGCTCAGGCGTTTCGCCCGAATGAGGAGAGGCCGAGCGCGGCAGACCCTCGTGGTGCGCCCTGCGGCCGTCGAGCACGTGAGACATCGTTCCTCCATTCGTCTGGCAGACCCCACCGCCACGAGCGGCAGTGATAGGACCATCACGACAAACGTTTGTTGCACTCAGAGGATGCATGACGAAGCAGCCGGATTAAGGCTGGCGCGGCGGAGCAAGAGGCAACGGGTTCGAGAACTGGAGCGTGCCATTAGAACCATTTAGGATCGCCCTCATGATGGCAGACCGTCGTTTCGAGCGGCCGGCGCTCCATCTACGGCCACCAGCTTGCGAGCCGATCCGACATTCCTGACACAAAGGCTGGCCCCTCGCATGTTCGAAGCCCACGCGCAGACACTGGCAGCCCCGAGCGATCCCGCAGCGGTCGACGCGCTGGCCGCGACGGCGCCGCAGACGGTCGAGGAGGCGGTCCGCGTCGACCCCGGCTTCATCCTGTCCAAGGTCGAAACCTGGGTCGTCGGCTTCCAACGCCTCCTGCCCAACATTCTCGTCGCGCTTCTCCTCTTCGCGCTCGCCGTCCTGATCGGATGGGCGGTCGAGCGCTCCTTCCGCGCCTGGGCCGACAAGCACAAGCGCTCCAACCTCGGCGCGGTGCTCGGCTCCTTCGTCAAGTGGATAATTTTCCTCGTCGGGGCGCTCCTGGCATTGACGATCGTCATCCCCTCTCTCAACCCGGGCGACCTCATCGCCGGCCTCGGCATCGGGTCGGTGGCGATCGGCTTCGCCTTCAAGGACATCCTCCAGAACTGGCTGGCCGGGCTCCTCATCCTCATCCAGCAGCCCTTCAAGGTCGGCGACCAGATCGTCGTCGACGACTACGAGGGCACGGTGGAGTGGATCGAGACGCGCGCGACAATCATCGCGCTCTATGACGGCCGCCGGGCGATTATCCCGAACGCCTCCGTCTACTCCAACGCCGTGACGGTCAACACCGCCCGCCTGGCGCGCCGCTCGCAATACGACGTTGGCATCGGCTATGGCGACGACGTCGAGGCGGCGCGGGCCGCGATCCTCGATGCGATGAGGAGCGTCCACGGTATCGAAGCCGATCCGAAGCCGGAAGTGCTCGTCTGGGACCTCGCGGGATCGAGCGTGAACCTTCGCGTTCGCTGGTGGACGGACTCCAAGCGCACCAGCGTCGTCCACGTCCAGGCCGCCGTCCTCGAGGCGGTGAAGGCGAGGCTCGACCGCGCCGGCATCGACATGCCCTATCCGACCCAGGTCATGCTCTTTCACGACCAAACGGAGACCGTCGACGGCCGGCGCGGGCAGCAGCGCGAGGGCTGGCCGAAACGGCCCGGCAAGGAGCCGCCCCGCCCTGCCCGCGACGAGCGCGACGGAGCCGACCCCGCCGGCGGGGGCATGCGCCGATGATCTCGCGCTGGGTCTGGCTCCTGCGGCAGTTCTCGCGCCGCATCTGGGTGCGCGCCAGCCTCTTCTCGCTCGCCGCCGTCCTCACCGCGCTCATCGCCATCGTCGTCAGCCCCTACATCCCGCAGGACCTGCCGACCCAGATCGGCTCGGACGCCGTCGACAACATCCTCGGCATCATCGCCTCCTCGATGCTGACGGTGACGACCTTCTCGCTCTCCACCATGGTCTCGGCCTATTCGGCCGCGACCAGCAACGTCACGCCGCGCGCGACGAAGCTGATCATGGAGGACTCGACCACCCAGAACGTCCTGTCGACGTTCATCGGATCCTTCCTGTTCTCCCTCGTCGGCATCATCGCGCTCTCGACCGGCCTCTACGGCGATCGCGGGCGGGTGGTCCTCTTCGCCGTCACACTGCTCGTCATCGTCGCGATCGTGGTGACGCTCCTGCGCTGGATCGACCACCTCTCGCGCCTAGGACGGGTGACGGAGACCACCAAGCGCGTCGAGGATGCTGCGGCCGAGGCCATGCGTGCCCGCCGCACGGACCCGTATCTCGGCGGCATGCCGCTCCTCGACCGCGAGCGCTTTGCCTCGATTGCGCGGCCGATCTTCGCGTCTGAGATCGGGTACGTACAGCACGTGGACACGGCTGCTCTGTCAGACATCGCCGAGAAAGGACCCGAACACATCGTCGTCCTATGCATCCCGGGCGACTTCGTCGATCCGGCGAGCCCCATCGCCCGCGTCGAAGGTCTCGACGGCGACGACGTCGAGCGGACAATCCGGGCCTGCTTCACGATCGGTGACGTGCGCTCCTTCGACCAGGACCCGCGCTTCGGTGCCGAGGTGCTGGCGGAGATCGCCAGCCGCGCCCTGTCGCCCGGCATCAACGATCCGGGCACAGCCATCGACGTCATTGGCCGCGCGGTGCGGCTCCTGGCCATCTGGGGCGAGCCGATCGAGGAGCCCGGCAAAGTCCGCTTCCCGAACGTCTCCGTGCCGCCCATCGACGTGGCGGACCTTTTCGACGATCTCTTCGCGCCGATCGCCCGGGACGGAGCTTCCACGGTGCAGATCGGCGTACGCCTCCAGAAGGCATTTGCCGCCCTCTCGCACTTCAAACGCGAAGGCTTCGCCGAGAGCGCCCGCCGCCACTCCGCCGAGGCGCTGGAATGCGCCGAGGTGGCGCTCGTGGTGGAGGCCGACAAGAGGCGGCTGCGCGAACTCGCCAAGATGATCGCATGACTGTCCGCCTCGCGCGGCCGATCCCGCGGTTGTCTTTCGCGCCATCCCGCTAAGTCCTGGCTAGAGGCGAGCAGGCTCTCGCAGCCGCTCGCGTCGAAAACGCAAATGCCCCGGACGCCGCAACTCTTGACCTCATCGACCCTGAACAAGCCCGTCTTCGCCGCCGCCAGCGCCATCATCCTCGTTCTGGCCCTGGTCGGCGTCGTCTTTCCCGAGGATTCCGGCCGCATCTTCGCCGCCGCGCAGGGCTTCGTCCTCGAGACCTTCGGCTGGTTCTATCTTCTCGCCGTCGGCATCTTCGTCGCCGTCATCCTGTTCCTGATGGTCAGCCGCTACGGCCGCCTGAAGCTCGGCCCCGACGATTCGGAGCCCGACTACTCGTATCTCTCCTGGCTCGCCATGCTGTTCGCCGCCGGCATGGGCATCGGCCTCATGTTCTATGCCGTCTCCGAGCCGATCCTGCACTATTCCGTGCCCCCGGAGGCCGCGCCGGGAAGCTACGAGGCGGCCCGCCAGTCGATGTCGATCGTCTTCTTCCACTGGGGTGTCCACGCCTGGGCGATCTACGCCATCGTCGGCCTGTCGCTCGCCTACTTCTCCTTCCGCTACAACCTGCCGCTCACAATCCGCGCCGGCCTTTATCCGCTCATCCGCGAGCGCATCCACGGCCCCATCGGCGACGCGGTCGACACCTTCGCGATCTGTGGCACCATGTTTGGCATCGCGACCTCGCTCGGCCTCGGCGTCCTCCAGATCAATGCGGGCCTTAACTACCTCCTCGACGTGCCCCAGAGCGCCCTCGTTCAGGTCGGCCTGATCGCCGTCGTTACCGGGCTCGCGACGGTCTCGGTCGTGTCCGGCCTCGACGTCGGCATCAAGCGCCTGTCGGAGGGCAACCTCGTCGTCGCCGTCGTGCTGATGCTGTTCGTGCTCGTCGCGGGGCCGACCGAGTTCCTGTTCCGCGCCTTCGTCCAGAACGTCGGCACCTATCTCGACCACTTCGTCGAGCGCTCCTTCAAGCTCTACGCCTACGAGCCGCGCGACTGGATCAGCAACTGGACGCTGTTCTACTGGGCCTGGTGGATTTCCTGGTCGCCTTTCGTCGGCATGTTCATCGCCCGCATTTCTCGCGGCCGGACGGTGCGCGACTTTGCGGTCGGCGTTCTTTTCGTGCCGGCCACCTTCACGTTCTTCTGGATGACGGTCTTCGGCAATACGGCCATCTCCCTCGACATGGGCGTGGCGGGCGGAGCGATCTCTCGGGCTGTGGGAGCTAACATCTCGGTCGCCCTGTTCCAGTTCTTCGAGTACCTGCCGCTGAGCGCGCTGACCTCGGCGCTCGGCGTCCTCCTGGTCGCCGTCTTTTTCGTCACCTCCGCCGACTCGGGCGCAATGGTCGTCTCCACGATCGCGGCGGGTGGCAACTCGGACACGCCCACTTGGCAGCGCATCTACTGGTGCGGCATGGAAGGGGCGGTGGCCGCGGCCCTGCTCCTGGCGGGCGGTCTCACGGCGCTCCAGACCATGACGCTGATCAGCGCGCTGCCCTTCGCGATCATCCTCCTTCTCCTCACGCTCGGGCTCCTGCGCGGCATGAAGGCGGACGTCGCCCGGCTGGACGAGCACCGCCAGGCGCAGCCGGCTGCGCCCGCGCGCGCTGCCGGCTGGCAGGCTCGCCTCGGCACGATCCTCCACCAGCCGACCAAGCGCGAGGTCGAGGCCTTCGTCGAGCGCACGGCCCTGCCTGCGCTCGAGGTGGTCGGATGCGAACTCGCCCGGCGCGGCCTCGACGCTTCGACGCGGCGGGAGGACACGGGCGCGGCGACGCTCACCGTCGCGGCCGAGACGACGCGCAACTTCGTCTACGGCGTCGAGCCGCACAGCCGTCCGGCGATGATGTTCTCGGCCGCCGAGGCATCGCTCCCGAACCGGAGCCGCGAACTCGTCTGGTCGGCGCGTACCGTGTTCGCCGACGGGTCGCGCGGCTACGACGTCATGGGCTTCGGTCGCGACGACCTCATCGCTGACGTCCTCGCCCAGTTTGAGCGCTACCGCATCCTGACGCAGGCGCCGAGCACCGCCCTCTACGCCGCCTCGCCCGATCCGGAGCCCGCGACCTGAGGCAGCTCCCTTCAGGGCTGCGGCGGCGCCTCAAGCCCGCGGGGAAGTTCGATCGGCAGCGTGCGCCGGGCGACCGCCCCGAGCGTCAGCCCCTGCACCACAATGGTGAAGAGCACGACGGCGTAGGTGGCGGCGAGAACCAGCGACTTCGACGGGTCGTCCGGCAGGGACAGGGCGAGGGCGACCGAGATGCCGCCGCGCACGCCGGCCCAGGTCAGAAACGGGATGTTGCGGCCCGACAGGGTGCCCGTCCAGCGGAACAGAAGGACAGGCGTTGAGACCGCGACGAGCCGCGCCGCCAAGGCGATCGGGATCCCGAGAACGGCCGTGGCGATCACGGGCAGGTCGAAGCGCAGGATGATCACCTCGAGGCCGATCAGCAAGAACAGGATCGAGTTCAGCACCTCGTCGATCAGCGTCCAGAGCGACGAGACGTATCCTTCGGTGCGCTCGCTCATAGCCTTGCGCGGCGCGAGGTCCCCGACGACGATGCCGGCCGAGACTACTGCGAGCGGCCCGCTGAGCCCGAGCTTCTGCGCGGCGGCATAGGTGCCGGCGACGAGCGCCAGGGTGATCAGCACCTCAACGGAGAAGTCGTCGATGGCGCGCATCGCGAGATAGGCGAGGTAGCCGGCGGCAAGCCCGAGGAGGATGCCGCCTCCGGCCTCGACGGCGAGGTGCTCCAGCGCCGAGGCCGCCGTGAAGCTCTCCTCGCCCAGCCCCGTCGCAAAGCCCAGGAGCAGGGTGAAGAGCACCACGCCGACGCCGTCGTTGAAGAGCGCCTCCCCCTGCATCTCGATCTGCACGGCCTCGGGCACTGCGACGTTCTTGAGGACGTTGAGCACGGCCACGGGATCGGTTGGGCTGATGAGGGCGCCGAAGACGAGGGCCCAGCCGAACGGGATCGACTGCCCCGCGAGCCCGGCCGCCCACCAGAACAGCCCGCCGACGATGAAAGTCGAGATCAGCGTGCCGATTAGTGCGAGAAAGGCGATCTGCCAAGCCCGGTTGCGCAGGAGGCGAAGGTTGAGGTTGATCGCCCCGGCAAAGAGCAGGAAGGCGAGCATGCCGTCCATGACGACCTGCGTGAAGTCGATCTGCCGGAGCGTGCCGGCGAGTTCGTCGTAAAGGAGTTCGTCCGGAAACAGGGCCTCGACGGCCAGGAGGATCAAGGAGGCGAGAAGCCCCATCACCAGGAGGCCCGTCGCGTGCGGCAGGCGCACGAAGCGGTGGTTCAGCCAGCCGAAGGCCGCCGACAGGACCAGAAGCAGCGCGGCGATGTCGAGAAGGGAGATCATCGAAACCGAGCCTCGCCGATGCCGCTCACGCGTCGCCCGAGTTGGGTATCGAGAGCTGCTCGCCGCAGGCCTTGCAGTGAACGGCATCCGGCTCGTGCCGCAGGAGGGCGCATCTGGGGCATCGGAACGAGACCTTGTAGGGGCGGAACAGCGCCTGGGCGAGGCGCACGAACAGCGAGATGCCTACGATCATCGTCACGATCGAGGTGAGCTTGCCCGCCGTTCCGGGAAGAGTGATGTCGCCGAAGCCCGTGGTCGTGATCGTCGCGACCGTGAAGTACAAGGCGTCAACCCAGCCCTCCATGCCCGAACCCGGCCGGGCGAAGGCGGTGTAGACGAAGCCGGTGATGACGAAGAGGCAGGTGACAAGGTTGAGCGCCGCTCTTCCGACATCCTCCCATTCCCCGTAGCCGCGGCGGCGCAGGGAGCGCCAGAAGAGGTCCTTCTGCGACAGTGACCATAGCCGCAGGATCCGCAGGAAGCCGAGGTTCACCAGCCAGAGCGGCGCGAGCAGCGTGGCGAGAACGACGAGGTCGACCCAGACGACCGGCCGTCGCAGCCAGCGCGACAGGCGCGTGGCGGCGGTCGCCCTCGCAACGAGATCGGCCGCGAGCAGGAGCGCCACCGCGTAGTCGAACCACAGGAAGTTCCTGAGGTCCTGGAGCACGGGGCTGAGGATGAAGAAGGCGATGATGACGAGGTCGACGCTGGCGACCGCCCACTGGAAGCGCGTCGCCCGCCGGTCTGTGCCGACATAGAGCTGGCGCAGGCGCTCGCGCCAGGGCGAGCGGAAATGCTCCTCGTGCGCTGGATCGGCGTGGCGCGCGGCGAGGAGTGCCGAGACCGTAGGACCGTCGCCGTGCGGCTGCTCGACGGCCGCTTCGTCTAAAGGCTGTGTGTCCACCCTCATGCTTCCGTTCTCGGCGAGCGGGCTCCACGAAGCCGCTCGATCCATGTAGATAAGTCGTGCCGCGTCATGTCCAGCGCCGCCCTCGCGACGCCGCAAGGACAGGAGCGATCATCCTCGCCATAAGCCTGACCTTTCGAGCCGCCGCCTGGCGATCATCTGCCGATCCTGCGGTCAGAGCCCCGGATCATAATTAGTAGGACGCCTCTCATGCAGCCGCGTGGCAGCCGACCCAAGACCTGGACTTGAATTTCGAGCCGATGTTGGTTCGTTCGCGTACCCAAGACAGGCGACGTCCGGTTGATCGGCGATCCACTGCCGCGTAGCCTTTCCCATGTCCTCATCTGGTGAACGCATGCACTGGATGATTGGTGTGGCGGCATGGGAGGCACTACCGCCACACCGCCTCTCCGTTTGCTCGGCGAGGCGGCTTTCATCGAAGCCACGGAGCCAGAAGCGTGGAGGCACCTCAGGATGCACGTCGTGGATCGGGAACGCGCATCCCTGCTGAAGGATTTCCTGCGCTTCAACGTCTTCCCATCCTCCTCCGCTGAGGCGGAGATCGTCGGATTGGTCATTCGGAACGGCCTCAGGGGCTTGTCGCCCGACCAGATGGACATTTGGCACGAGCGGGTACTGCCGGTGGTCAGCCGCCCTTTGGTCGAACAAATCCCCGACTGGGTGTTGGTGCAGAAGATGACGCAGACCTTACAGCGCAGCGTTCCCACCGTAACCGGCGGGCGCCCGCGCCCTCGGCAAGGACGGGGTCAGTCATAGATCGCTTCATTGGCCGCCCGCATGATGCCGTAGCACTTGCAGCTCAGCTCGACGAGCGCGTCCCTGTTCTTGATGCCGATGCTGCTGCGGCCCAGGTCCACCAAGCCGCTCTCCGCCATCTTGTTGAGCGCGACCGTGATGCTCGCCCGCCGGGTCCCGATCAGGCGCGCGAGCGTCGAGTGGGTCAGCGGCAGAGCGTCCTCGTCGAGCCGATCCTGTGCCGACAGAAGCCAGCGCGCCAAACGCTGCCCCACCGAGTGCCGCGTCGCACAGGCGAGCGCCTGCCCCGTCTGGATGGCGACCGAATGGGCGTAGCGCAGCATCAGCCGTTGGAGCTCGGGATGGTGCGCGAGGAGGTCCTGAAAGGTGTCTGCCGAGAGCCGGAGCGCCTCGCCGCCGATGCTGACTACGCGCTTGAAGGGCGAGCTGGCGCTGCCGAGAACGAGCGGCAGGCCGACGAAGCCCTCATGGCCAACCAGCCAGATCTCGATGTCCCGGGTCGTATCGACGTCCGCAATGACGGACACGACGCCCCGCTCGATGAAGTAGACGTGCTCGAACGGCAGACCGCGCATGTGCAGGATCTGCCGCTTGGACAGCTTGAACGGTTCTGCTTCCGACAATACGGCCTGCGCGACCGGATCCGACAGGAAGCGCAGGAGCGAGTTTCGGCTTTCGGGCGGAAGGGACATGAGGACTTCGATCGAGGTTCCGTCGGGTGGTCCACGCCGGGTGATGGTTCGATAGGGTCAACCGGCATCCTGGACCCACGGGTCCCCCTCCCGGAGCTGAACCGCCGCGAGCGCATTGCGGAATTGATGCGGGTGACGGCCCATGGTGACGCGACCCCTTGGCCGCGTCACCATGCGAGATCAACTGACGGTGCCGACCGCTCTCAGTTGTCGACAGACTCGAAGGGCGGCGCGGCCTCGAGCTGCTCGCGCGTGTAGTCGATCTGGATATGGTCGATCCGCCCGCCGGTCCAGCCCCAGTTCGTGACACGCGGGGACGTCGTGTTGGCGGAAGCTGTCGTGGTGTTCATCCCATCGGGGCTGGTCGCCCCCGGGCT
>CANJKV010000129.1 GCA_947474855.1 Aurantimonadaceae bacterium
ATGGCGAGCACCATGCCGAGAAGGCTCAGCATGTTGAGCGAGAAGCCGAGCATGGCCATGACGACGAGGGTCGCGACCAGCGAGACGGGGATGGCGATCACCGGGATGATCGTCGTGCGCCAGCTCTGGAGGAAGACGTAGACGACGAGGACGACGAGGAAGAGCGCTTCGCCGAGGGTCACGAGGACGTCGTGCATGGAGGCCGACACGAAGCGCGTCGTGTCGTAGTGCATGGCGTAGTCGAGCCCCTCGGGGAAGCGCTGCGACAGCTCCTCCATCTTGGCCTGGACGTTCTCCTGAAGCGCCAGCGCGTTGGAGCCGGGACTCTGGAAGATGCCGAGCACCACCGTCGGATCGTTTCCGAAGTAGGCGGTCGAGGCGTATTGCAGCGAGCCGAGCTCGATGCGGGCGATGTCCTTCAGGCGTACAGCCGAGCCCGCGGCCGGATCGGCGCGCACGATGATCTCGCCGAACTCCTCGGGCTCGCTGAGGCGGCCGACGGCGTTGACCTGCATCTCGAAGGGCGTGCCGGCGGGGGCCGGCGACTGGCCGATCTTGCCCGCCGCCACCTGGACGTTCTGCTCCGAAACGGCCCTCTGCACGTCGACGGCGGTGATGCCGAGATTGGCCATGCGGTCGGGATCGAGCCAGATGCGCATGGAATAGCGCCGCTCGCCGAAGATCTGCACGTCGCCGACGCCGGGCACGCGCTTCAAGGGGTCTGCGACCTGCAGAAAGGCGTAGTTCGACAGCGCGACGGGGTCGAGCGAGCCGTCCGGCGAGACGAGGTTGACGATCAGCGCGAAGTTCGGGTTCTGCTTCTTCACCGTGACGCCGGCCTGGTTCACGATGGCCGGCAGGGCGGAGGCGGCTTGCGAGACGCGGTTCTGGACGTCGACGGCGGCGATGTCGATGGGATAGCCGATGTCGAAGGTGACGGTGATCGTCGCCGAGCCGTCGTTGGAACTCGTCGAGGACATGTAGGTCATGCCCTGGACGCCGTTGATCGACTGCTCGAGCGGCGTCGTGACGGTATCGGCGACGACCTGCGCGCCCGCGCCCGGATATTGCGCGCTGACGACGACCTGCGGCGGCGTGATGTCGGGAAACTGCGAGACGGGCAGGATGAAGTAGCAGATGGCGCCCGCCAGAACCATGACGATGGCGATGGCGGACGCGAAGATCGGCCGACGCGTGAAGAAGTCTACCATATCGATTCCGATCGATCGGGAACGTGCTTGGAAAGTCCGTGGCGCCCGGCCGCGCGCTCAGGCGAAGCGCGGCGGGGCCTCTGCGACGGCCGGCCGGCGGCGCGAAGGCGGCGCATCCGCTTCGAGCCGGCGGGCCTGGATCTTGAGGAGCTTGTCGCGCAGGCGGTTCGGATCGACGCCGTCGGCCCGCATCAGCGCCTTCACCGCGGAGTCGGCGAGGATTTCGTCGATCGTGGGCTCATACTGCGTGCAGATCGGCATCGCGGCACCTCTTCGCTGCGGTGGTTGATCGTCCCGACCCTTTTCGCGGAGCACCTGGCATCCCACTTGTCTTGAAACGCGAAGCGTCGGGTGTTACTGGTCAGTACCGCCTTGAAGTGACAGGTCGGTAACATTCCGTCAAGAGGCTGACGAAAGCGGGAGTGCGAAAAGAGCGATGTCGGGTTCGGTGCCAGCTACCGGTCGGCCGAAGGATCGGATCCTCGGAACGGCCCGGTCCTTGTTCCGCAAGTGCGGCATCCGCGGCACGGGCGTCGACGCGATCGCGGAATCGGCCGGCACCAACAAGATGACGCTCTACCGGCACTTCCAGTCCAAGGACGCGCTGATCGTCGCCTGCCTGGAGGACGCGGCGCGAGACGCCGAGGAGCTCTGGCGAACGGTGGAAGCGTCGGCGCCGGGCGAGCCGCGCAAGCAGCTCGATACCTGGATCCGGCTCGTCGAGGCCGGGCTTCATCACGACAGGGGCTGCGAGTTCTCCAACGCGGCGGTGGAGCTGCCGGAAGCCTGCAGCGTCGTGCGCGACACGATCGCGAGCTTCAAGCGCACCCAGCGCGAGCGCCTGGCCGGCATCTGCCGCGACGCCGGCATCCGCGAGGCGGACCGCCTGGCGGACACGCTCGGCCTGATGGTGGAAGGCGCCCGCGTCAGCCGGCAGGCCTCGGGCGACGAGGGTCCGAGCAGCCGCTTCGCCGACTGCGCCCGGATGGCCATCGATCATTTCGCGCTGCAGGGCTCGCCCGGCATCGCGAACGCGCCGGCCGAAAACCAGCCGGCGGAGTGAGCCGACCGTGCATCGGCCCGGTCGCGCGGCAGGTGGCCCGCGATCGTGACGAGCGAAGCCGAGACGATGCGTCGCCGAGCCCGGCGGCGTCCGCCGGGCTCGGCTCGGGTCAGGACATGAACAGGCCGCCGTCGACGTTGATCGTCTGGCCCGTGATGTAGCTCGCATCCTCGGAGGCGAGGAAGGCGACGAGGCCGGCGACGTCCTCGCCCTTGCCCGCTCTCCCCGCCGGGATGCCGCGCACCCATTCGGCCATCAGCTCGCCGGGCGCGTAGTTGCCCAGGAGCTTGCCCCAGGCCTCGTCGTTGTAGGCCCACATGTCGGTCTCGATGATGCCGGGGCAGAAGGCGTTGACGGTGATGCCCTCCTTGGCGACTTCCTTGGCGAGGCTCTGGGTGATGCCGACGACGCCGAACTTCGAGGCGGCGTAGTGCGGCGTGTAGATGAAGCCCTGGCGCGCCTGGCCCGAGGCCGTGTTGACGAGGCGCCCGCCGCGCCCCTGTCTGCGCATCCGCGCGATCGCCTCCTGGCAGCACAGGAAGACGCCCGTGGTGTTGACGTCGAGCACTTTCCGCCACTCCTCGATCGTCAGCTCCTCGACCTTGGCGATGGTGATGACGCCGGCGTTCTGGACGGAGATGTCGACGCCGCCGAAGGCGCGCTCCGCCGCGTCGTAGAGGGCGACGACCTGATCCTTGTCGGTGACGTCGGCCGTGAAGCTCTCGGCCCTCCCTCCCTGGCTGCGGATCGCCTCGACGGTCGCGCCCGCATCCTCGTTGGCGCTGACCATGACGCTGGCGCCCTCGCGGGCGAAGCGCTTGGCGATCGCCGCGCCGATGCCGCGGCTGCCGCCGGTGATCACCACAGTCTTGGTCTCGAAACGGCTCATCATGTCCTCCGGTGTGAGCGTCGGGAAAGGGTTGCGGGCGCGCGGAAGCGGACGGCGCGAGCGCACCGCCTCCCCGCGTCCCGCGATGGATGGATCGTCAGTCCGCGACGAGTGCCGCGGCGGTGTGGTTGTCGGTGACGAGGATCGAGACGAAGCCGCCGAGCATGGCGGCGCGGATCGCCTCGACCTTGCGCTGGCCGCCGGCCACCGCGACGACGCGCGGGATCGCCGCGACCTCGGGCAGGTCGATGCCGATGATCCGCTCGTCGCAGGAGGAGCGCACCTGCCGCCCCTCGCGGTCGAAGAAGCGCAGGCCCATGTCGCCGACCGCCCCCGCCTCGCCGAGCTCGCGCAGTTCCGAAGGCTGGAGCCGGTTGCCGGAATCCGCGATCATCTGCGAGGGCTCCAGCGCGCCGATGCCGACGAGCGCCAGCGTCACGTCCTTGAACTGCGAAAGGGTCTCGCGAACGAACGGGTCCTGGATGAGGATCGCGCGCGCCTCGGCCGACTGCGTGAGGCCGGGCGCCGAGAGGAGCTGCGGCCGGGCGCCGGTGATCTGCGCCATGCGTAGCGTCAGGTGCGTGGCGTGCTTCTCGGCGCCGGGATTTCCCGTGCCGCCGAGGAGCTGGATCACCCGCGCGGCCGACACGCGCGTCGGATGCAGGCTCTCGACGGTGCGCAAGAGCGAGGCGCTCCAGGAGGAGAGACCGATCACCTCGCCCTCCCTCAAGGAGGTCTCGACGAAATGCGCCGTCGCCGCGCCGATGGCGGTGAGGATCGAATCCTCGGTATCCTCCCCCGCCTCCACCACGAAGGCCTCCGACAGGCCGTAGCGCTCGCGAAGGCCGGCTTCGAGGTCGAAGAAGGTGCCGCGCGGGGCGTGGATGGTGATGCGGACGAGATCCTCCTCCTGCGCCCGCTTCAGGAGACGCGAGATCGAGGCCTGGCTGATGCCGAGGCGCTTGGAGATGTCGGCCTGCGTCGCCTTCTCGAGGTAGTAGAGCTGCGCCACGCGGCCCATGAGCCTCAGATCGTGGATGCGCGCCAAGTCTGCGTCCCCCTTCCCCTGCCGCCGTTCCTCCCGCCGGACGGCGCGACGATCCATTCGTGACTACCAGCCTTGCCGCGTGGGCAAAAGCGGCGCGGCCCGCGGCGAAGCGCGGGCGCTCGGCGGCCGGGGCTGGCGGGGGAAGCGGCATCGTCGCGAGCTCTTCGGCGGGGTGCAGTGCACAACAGAACGGCACTTGACACCCTTTAGAGCACCGCCTAGCCTGAATATCAATACATCAATGAATAAATATTCACGGAGCTGAGCTCATGGGCCTTGCCCGAGCCGTCGCGCCCGATCCGGGACAAACGCGCAACCTGCCCCTCGACGCGGGCCGCCTCGCGGCCGAGGCGGCCGAGGTCCGCAAGCGCATCATCACCACGATCGGCCGTGCCGGGCTCGGCCATGTCGGCGGCGACCTGTCCGTCACCGACATCCTCGTCACGCTGTTCTTCAACGTCCTGAACATCGACCCGGCCGAGCCGCTGAAGGAGACCCGCGACCGCTTCGTCCTGTCCAAGGGCCACTGCGCCGCGGCGCTCTACACCGTGCTCGCCCGCCGCGGCTTCTTTCCCGAGGCCGAGCTCGACACCTTCATGAAGCCGATGTCGCGCCTCAACGGCCACCCGAACCGCCGCAAGGTGCCGGGCGTCGAGGCGAACACCGGCCCGCTCGGCCACGGCCTGCCGATCGCGCTCGGCGCCGCGCTCGGCTCCGCCGTCTCCGGCAAGCCGTTCCGCGCCTTCTGCGTGACCGGCGACGGCGAGCTGCAGGAGGGGTCGAACTGGGAGGCCGCGATGTTCGCCGGCCACCGCAGGCTCTCCAACCTCACCCTGATCGTCGACCGCAACGGCCTCCAGCAGGGGGCCAAGGTCGCCGACACCAACGACCTGTCGCCGCTCGGCGAGAAGTTCGCGGCCTTCGGCTGGGAGGTGCGCGACATAAACGGCCACGACCATGCAAGCCTCCTCGAAGCGCTCTCGCGTCCCGGCGACGGCAAGCCCGTCTTCGTCCTCGCCCGCACCGTGAAGGGCAAGGGCGTCTCCTTCATGGAGCACGGCGTCGAGTGGCACCACGGCGTGCCGACCGCCGACCAGATCGAGGCCGCCCTCAAGGAGCTCTCGGCATGAGCGAGAAAACCGTCGCCTCCGGGCTCTTCGACTGCCGCAAGGCCTTCGCCGAAACGCTCGTGGAACTCGCCCGCGAGGACGCGCGCATCGTCGCCGTCGTCAACGACTCGGTCGGCTCCTCCAACCTGAAGGCCTTCCAGGCGGAGTTCCCGGACCGGCTGATCAATGTCGGCATCGCCGAGCAGAACATGGTGGGCGTCGCCGCCGGCCTCGCCAATGCCGGCCTCGTGCCCTTCGTCTGCTGCGCCTCGCCCTTCCTGACGGGCCGCGCCATGGAGCAGGTGAAGGTCGACGCCGCCTATAACGGCTACCACATCGTCCTTTGCGGCATGAGCCCCGGCATGGCCTATGGCGAGCTCGGGCCCACGCACCACTCGATCGAGGACCTGCCCTGGATGCGGGCGATCCACGACCTGACCGTGCTCGTCCCCGCCGACCCGTTCCAGACCCGCGAGGCGGTGCGCTGGGCGGCCGAGGCCGACGGCCCCGTCTTCATGCGCGTCGGCCGCTACGCGGTTCCCGCCGTATCGGACGAGGCGGCGGGCTTCGCGGTCGGCCGGGCCGACGAGCTGCATGCCGGCTCCGACGTCACCATCGTCGCCACGGGCACGCTGGTCTCGCGGGCCGTCGAGGCGGCCAAGGTCCTCAAGGCCGACGGCATCGCGGCGCGCGTCCTCAACGTGTCCTCGCTGAGCCCGATCGACGCGGACGCGCTGATCCGCGCGGCGAAGGAAACCCGCGGCATCGTCACCGCCGAGGAGGGCGTGCCCCAGGGCGGGCTCGGCGGCGCCGTCGCCGAGATCGTCGGGCAGAACCATCCGGTGAAGCTTCGCATCCTCGGCGTCACCAGCTTCGCGCCGACGGGCGACGCCTCCTTCCTTCTCGACCATTTCGGGCTGAACGCGGCCGGCATCGCCGCCGCCGCCCGCGAGCTGGCGGCCTGACACCGATGAGCGCCGCGCCCGACCTGATCCTCGCCGTCGACCAGGGCACCAGCTCGACCAAGTGCCTCGTCCTGGACCGGACGGGCGCCGTCGTCGGCCAGGGCTCGGCCGCGCTCGGCGAGAGCTGCCCGCGGCCGGGCTGGGTCGAGCAGGACCCGGAAGCGATCTGGGACAGCGTCGCCGCGGCGGTCGCCGCCACCTTTGCGAGCGGCCTCGACCCGGCGCGCGTCGCCGGCGTCGGCTTCTCGACGCAGCGCGAATCGATGCTGCTCTGGGACAAGGAAAGCGGCCGCGCCGTCTCGCCGCTCCTGTCCTGGCAGGACCAGCGCACCCGCGCTCTGGCGGGGGAGATCGGGACCCCGGCGGTGCGCGGAACGGTGCGCCGGATCAGCGGCCTGCCGCTCGACCCGATGTTCTCGGCGCTGAAAGGCCGCTGGCTCCTCGACGCCTACGATCCCGGCCGCACCCGCTCGGCGGCCGGCGAGCTGGCGCTCGGCACCGTCGATTCCTGGATCCTCTTCCGTCTCGGAGGCGGCCACGTCACCGAGATCGGCAACGCCTCGCGCACCCAGCTCCTCGACACGGCGGCCGGCACATGGTCGCCCGAGCTCTGCGCGATCTTCGGCGTGCCGGTGGCGGCGCTCCCCGCGATCCTGCCCTCCACCGGCCCCTTCCCCGCGATCCGGGGCCTCGCGCCCCTGCGCGACGGAACGCCCGTCCTCGCCGTCATGGGCGACTCGCACGCCGCGCTCTTCGGCCAGGGCGGCTTCTCGCCGGGCACGGTCAAGGCGACCTTCGGCACGGGCTCCTCGGTCATGGGCCTCATCGGCCCGAACACCGAACGCCTCGACCCGGGCACCTGCCTCACCGTCGGCTGGCAGCTCGGCGGGCAGGCTCCGGCGCTCGCCGCCGAGGGCAACATCCGGTCGGCCGGCTCGACCCTTCGCTGGCTCGCCGACCTCTTCGGCCTGTCGGTGGACGCCCTCGTCAGCGAGGGCTTGGACGCGCCGGCCGACTCCGGCGTCCACCTCGTTCCCGCCTTCAACGGCCTCGGCGCGCCCTATTGGGACGACGAGGCGGAAGGCGTGATCAGCGGCTTCAAGCTCGGCACGGCACGCGCCGCGCTCGCCCGCGCGGCGGTGGAGTCGATCCCGCATCAGGTCGCCGACGTCGTCGCCTCCGTGGAGCGCACGACGGGCGCTCGCGTCGCGACGCTCTTCGCCGACGGCGGCCCTTCGGCCAACGACCGGCTGATGCAGATGCTGGCCGACCTTGCCGGCCTGACCGTCCTGCGCACGCCGGTCGCGGGTCTTTCGGCCCTCGGCGTCGCGCACATGGCCGGCCTTGCCGCCGGCTTCTGGACCCTGGAGAGCCTTGCCGGCACCGACCGTCGGCACGTCGCCTTCCGCCCGGCCCTCGCGGAAGGCGACCGCCTCGCCGCGCGCGCCGGCTGGGCGCGGGCGGTGGAGCGCGCCCGGCTGCGCCCGGCCGCGGCCGCCGCGGCCGGCATCAACCAATCCGCGTCGCCGGCCGGCAACGTCGCGCCCCTGCGGGCGGCGGGCTGAGCCTGACGGCGGCGAAACGGGAGGACACGTCCTTGAGCACCACGACCACCGAGAAGCCCGCGGCCGAGCGGCGCGTCCCCAGGATCGACTTCGGCGGCGTCGCCGGGCCGCTGATCGGCCTCGTGCTCCTGTGCATCGGCTTCGCGCTGGCCTCCGAATATTTCCTGTCGGTGCGCAACGCGCTGAACATCCTCGACCAGGTGACGGTGCTCGGGATCCTCGCCATCGGCATGACCATGGTGATCGTCATCGGCGGCATCGACCTGTCGGTCGGCTCGGTGCTGGCGCTCTCGATGATGATGATGGGCTGGCTCGCCAAGACCGCCGGCCTGCCGCTCCCCCTCGCGATGCTTCTCGGCGTGGCGACCGGCGCGGCCTGCGGCCTCGTCTCCGGCCTCCTCGTCACGCTCGCCAAGCTCCCGCCCTTCATCGCGACGCTCGCCGTCATGTCGGTGACGCGGGGTCTGGCCAACATCCTCACCGACGGGCGCCAGATCGTCGGCTATCCCGACTGGTTCACCAACCTCGCCACCATCCGCCACCTCGGCTTCTTTTCCGTCACGGTGACCGTCTTCGTCGTCCTGATGGTGATCGCCGGCATCTTCCTGCGCTACCGGGCGACGGGCCGGAACCTCTTCGCCATCGGCGGCAATCCGGAGGTCGCGCGCCTCGCCGGCATCGACGTGCGGCGCTACACGATCCTCACCTACGTCGCCGCCGGAGCGCTCGCGGGCGTGGCGGCCGTCACCATGGCGGCGCGCCTCAACTCCTCGCAGCCGAGCGCCGGCCTCGGCATCGAGCTCGACACGATCGCGGCCGTCGTGATCGGCGGAGCGAGTCTGGCCGGCGGCGTCGGCTCGGTCGCCGGCACCCTGATCGGCGTCCTCATCATCGGCGTCCTGCGCAACGGGCTCAACCTCGTCGGCGTCTCGCCCTTCTTCCAGATGGTGGTCATCGGCTCGGTGATCGCGCTCGCCGTCGCCTTCGACACGCTCGGCCGCCATCGGAAGTGAACCCCGTCCGGCGGGGCGAGGCGCCCTGCCGTTCACCCTCGACCATCGCCTTGTCCAACTGAGCAACGGGAGGAACCACATGCTCAAGTCTCTCACCACGATCGCCGCGACGCTCGCGGTCTCCACCGCCCTCTTCGCGGGCGCGGCTTCCGCGCAGGAAGCGAAGACGATCGGCCTCGCCGTCGCCAACCTCCAGGCCGACTTCTTCAACCAGATCAAGCAGTCGGTTGAGAAGGAAGCCCAGGCCAAGGGCATCGAGGTCATCACGGTGGACGCGGGCGGCGATTCCGCCACGCAGGTCAGCCAGATCCAGGACCTCATCACCCGCGACGTCGACGCCATCATCTACATCCCGGCCGGCGCGACAGCCGCGAGCGTGCCCGTCCAGGCCGCCAAGACCGCGGGCATCCCGGTGGTCGCCGTCGACCGCAATCCGCCGGACGCCCCCGCCGACACCTTCATCGCCACCGACAGCGTCGCGGCGGCCGAGGAGCTCGGCAACTTCGTCTGCAAGACCACCGGCGGCAAGGGCCGCCTCGCCGAGATCCAGGGCCAGATCGGCACGACGCCCCAGATCGACCGCGACGAGGGCTTCGCCAAGGCGATGGCCAACTGCCCGGGCATCGAGGAGGTCGCCAAGCAGGCGAGCAACCAGTGGGCCCAGGACGAGGGCTTCAACATCGCCCAGGCGATGATCCAGCGCGACCCCGAGATCACCATCTTCTGGGGCCAGGCCGACGCGCTCGCGCTCGGCGCCGCGCAGGCGGCCAAGGTCGGCAACCTCTCCGACGTGGTCGTGGTCGGCTTCGACGGCGACGTGGCGGGGCTCGAGGCCGTGCAGTCCGGCACGCTGACCGCCACCATGACGCAGCAGACCCAGCTCATGGGCCGCCTCGCGCTCGACTCAGCGATCAAGCTCGCGAGCGGCGAGAGCGTGCCGGCTATGCAGCTCCAGCCGGCGACGCTCACCACCAAGGAGAACGTCGAGCCCTTCCTGACCGAGCATCCCTGATCCGGGCGGCCGGGGGCGTCCCCCCGGCCGACCTTTCCGGGCCGGCGGGACCTCCCTGCCGCCGGCCCGCCTCTTCGCCTGATCCGCCCCGGAGACCCCATCATGCCCGCCGAAGCCCTCGCCGCGTCGCCGGCTGCACAGACCGCCGGCACAGGCCTGTCGATCCGCGGCGTGTCCAAGGCCTACGGGCCGATCACCGTCCTCGACGGCATCGATCTCGGCATCCGTCCCGGCGAATGCCTCGCCTTTCTCGGCGAGAACGGCGCGGGAAAATCCACGCTCTCCTCGATCATCGCCGGCGTCGTTCCCCCGTCCGGCGGCACCATGCACTGGAACGGCGCCCCCTACGCCCCGCGCTCGCCGGCCGAAGCCCTGTCGGCCGGCATCGGCCTCATCCACCAGGAGATGCGGCTCCTTCCCGAGCTCTCCATCGCCGAGAACGTCTTCGTCGGGCGCATGCCGATGCGCGGCGGGCGGGTCGACCGCGCCGAGATGAACCGCCGCGCCGAGGTCCAGCTGCGCCGCCTCGGCCTGTCGGTTCCCGCGACGACGCGCGTCGGCACCCTGAAGGTCGCCGCCCAGCAGCAGGTCGAGATCGCCAAGGCCCTGACCCTCGACGCGCGCCTCATCATCTTCGATGAGCCGACGGCCGCGCTCGGCGGCGAGGAGACCGACCGCCTCTTCGAGCAGATCCACCGCCTGAAGGCGGAAGGCGTCTCCTCCGTCTACATCTCGCACCGCCTGGAAGAGATCGCCCGCATCGCCGACCGCATCGCGGTCCTGCGCGACGGGCGGCTCGTCGCCGTCCACGACACCGCGGACGTTCCCGTGCGCCGCCTCGTCGAGGAGATGGTCGGCCGCTCCGTCGACCGCCTCTTCCCCGAGCTCGCCGCGCCCCAGGCGCGCGAGGTGCTGGCCGTCTCGAACCTCACCTCCGCCCAAGGCGCCTTCCGCGACATCTCGTTCAGCGTCCGGGCCGGCGAGATCCTCGGCATCGCCGGCATCGTCGGGGCGGGGCGCACCGAGCTGGTGCGCGCCATCGCCGGGGCCGACCCCTTGAGCGCCGGCGAGATCCGCCTCGACGGCAGGCCCCTGCGGCTCAGCCGCCCGCGCGACGCGCTCGACGCCGGCATCGTGCTCGTTCCCGAGGACCGCAAGGCGCAGGGGCTCCTCCTGGAACAAACGATCGAGGAGAACGTCGCCGTCGGCAATTTCGACCTGATGGACAGAAACGGCTGGGTCTGGCCGGGCCGCACCCGGGAGCTGGCGAGACAAGCCATCGCGTCCATGGGCGTGAAGGGCCGGCCCGAGCAACTCGCCGGGCGATTGTCGGGCGGCAACCAGCAGAAGGTCGTGATCGCCAAGTGGCTGGCGCGCTCGCCGAAGCTCTTCATCATGGACGAGCCGACCCGCGGCGTCGACGTCGGCGCCCGCGCCCAGATCTACGAGGCGATCGTCGCGCTGGCCAAGGCCGGCATGGCCGTCGTCGTGGTGTCCTCCGACCTCGAAGAGGTCATCGGCCTGTCGCACCGGGTCATGGTTCTCTCGCGCGGGCAGAACCGCGGCATCCTCGACCGGGGCGAGGCCACCCACGTCGCCATCATGGAGCGCGCCACCACCTGAGCGTCCGGCGCGCCGCCCTCCCTTCAACGGAACTCACCCCATGAAGCTCTTCGACCTGTCGGGCGAGACCGCCCTCGTCACCGGCGCCGGCTCCGGCATCGGCCAAGCCATCGCCGTCGGCCTCGCGCAGGCCGGCGCCGACGTCGCCTGCCTCGACCGCGCCGGCTCGCCCGGCCTGCCCGAGACCGCCTCCCAGATCGAGGCCGCAGGCCGGCGCGCCCTCGCGCTCGAAGCCGACGTGCGCAACGGCGCCGAGATCGAGGCGGCGGTCTCGCGCACGGAAAGCGAGCTCGGCCCCCTCACCCTCGCCGTCAACGCCGCGGGCATCGCCAACGCCACCGCCGCCGAGGAGATGGGCGAGGACCAGTGGCGCCACATGCTGGACGTCAACCTCACCGGCCTCTTCCTGTGCTGCCAGGCGGAAGGGCGTGCGATGCTGCGAAACGGCCGCGGCTCGATCGTCAACATCGCCTCGATGTCCGGCTCGATCGTCAACCGAGGCCTCCTCCAGGCGCACTACAACACCTCCAAGGCGGGCGTCATCCACTTGTCGAAGAGCCTCGCCATGGAATGGGCGGAGCGCGGCATCCGCGTCAACGCGATCAGCCCCGGCTACACGCTGACCCCGATGAACCTGCGCCCCGAAGTCGCCGAGCAGCGCAAGATCTTCGAGGAAACGACCCCGCTCGCGCGCATGGCGACCGTCGACGAGATGGTCGGCCCCGCCGTCTTCCTGTCGAGCCGCGCCGCCTCCTTCGTCACCGGCCACGACCTCGTCGTCGACGGCGGCTTCGTCTGCTGGTGAGAGGCTCCACCTGACGCCCGCTTCGACGGAGCTGAACCGTCGACGGTCAGGAGCTTTCCAGAAGCGCCTCGCGGCGCGCGGCCGCGCTGTCAGCCTCGGCGTGGCGAGCGGAAGCGGCGCATCCGCGGCGTCGCGATGGTGCACGGTCTCGCCCGGGATGTCCGCTCGGGCGGTTCGAACGCTTGATCCGGCGGAACTCTTCGGACACACCGCCGACGCGGCGAAGGGATCCGCGGGCGGAACAGCGGGGATGCAGACATGACGCAGGCCAGCGAGCGGATGCGGCGGTTCGATCTGTCCGGCCGGACCGTCCTCGTCACCGGAGCCAGCCGCGGCATCGGCGCGGCCCTGTCGCTCGCGATGGCGGAAGCGGGCGCCTCGCTGGTGCTGGGCGCGCGCAGGATCGCGGATCTCGAGCAGACGATGGAAGCGGCGACGGCGGCCGGCGCGGCCGTCCTGCCGGTCGCGCTGGACGTCACGGCCATCCCGGCCATCGAGGATGCCGTCCGCTCGGTGACGGAGCGCTTCGGCCGGCTCGACGTCCTCCTCAACAATGCCGGCGTCGAGGAGGTCCGGCCGAGCTTCGAGGTCGACGAGGCGCTCTGGGACCGCATCCTCGATACCAACCTCAAGGGCGCCTTCTTCGCGGCGCAGGCGGCCGGAAAGGCCATGCGCGCGAACGGGGGCGGGAGCATCGTCAACATGGCCTCGCTGACCTCGATGGTCGGCGTGCCGACGGCGGTGCCCTACGGCTCCTCGAAGTCCGGCCTTCTCGGCATGACGCGGGCGCTGGCGGCGGAATGGGCGCCCTTCGGCATCCGCGTCAACGCCATCGCGCCCGGCTACTTCCGCACCGCCATGACGGACGTGTTCTACGAGAACGAGGCCTGGCAGGAGCGCATGCTCGGCCGCATCCCGCTCGGCCGCTTCGGCGCGCTGGACGATCTGGCCGGCGCCGCGCAGTTCCTGGCGAGCGACGCCTCCGCCTACATGACCGGCCAGTGCATCGCGATCGACGGCGGGTTCCTGGCCTCGATCTGAGACGCCGATCGCTTGGGAAAGCCGACTGCCGACAATTTGGGCTTGCGCTCGACCTGCGGCTCGATCAAGCATGTTGTATGGACTTGTATAGACCGGACGACATGATCGGCTCGGGCGCCGCGATCGAAAGCGGCCGCGCGTGAGCGGGGCGGAGCGGGCGAGCGCCAGTGATCCCTCGGCGACGGCCGCCGTCCCGGCGGTGTCCGTGCGCGACGTCGCCATGGTGTTTTCCGGCCAGGCCGCCGTCGCGGACGCGTCCTTCGACCTGACCGGCGGCCGGTTCCTGACGATCCTCGGACCCTCGGGATCGGGCAAGACGACGCTGCTTCGCATGATCGCCGGCTTCCAGCGGCCGACGCGCGGCGAGATCGCGATCAACGGGCGCCCGGTCTCGGCGGTGCCGCCGCACAGGCGGCGCGTCGGCATGGTCTTCCAGAAGCTCGCCCTTTTTCCCCACATGACGGCGGCGGAGAACGTCGCCTTTCCGCTGAAGATGCGCCGCTTCGACGCGCGCGAGATCCCGGCCCGCGTCGCGCGCTATCTCGACCTCGTCCATCTCGGCCCCTATGCCGACCGGCGCATC
>CANJKV010000130.1 GCA_947474855.1 Aurantimonadaceae bacterium
CTGCCAACGGAACACGCGTCCCATGGATTTCGCCGCCGCCCGCCTGAAGATGGTCGACAACCAGATCCGCACGACGGACGTCACCGAGCACGCCATCCTGCGCGCCTTCCTGACGGTGCCGCGCGAGGCGTTCGTGCCGGACGCGCGCAGGGTGCTCGCCTACATCGACGAGGACGTGCCGCTCGGCGGCGGGCGCTACATCATGGAGCCATCGCCCTTCGGCAAGCTGCTCCAGCTCGCCGACATCCGGTCCAGCGACGTCGTTCTGGATGTCGGCTGCGGCACCGGCTACTCGGCGGCGATCCTGTCGCACCTCGCCGGCTCGGTGGTGGCGCTCGAGAGCGACGCCGGCCTCGCCGCCAAGGCGAGCGAGACGCTGGCGGGTCTCGACATCCTGAGCGTCGCGGTGGTCGAGGGACCGCTCGAGAAGGGCTATCCCTCCGAGGCGCCGTTCGACGTCATCATCTTCGAGGGGGCGGTCGAGGTTCTTCCGGACACCTTTCTCGACCAGCTGAAGCCGGGTGGGCGTCTCGTGGTGGTGGAGGGGATCGGCAACGCCGCGCTCGCGAAGCTCTACGTCAAGGATCACGACGGGATCGTCTCGGACCGCGTCGCCTTCAACTGCGCGGTCAAGCCCTTGCCGGGCTTCCGCAAGGAGGCCGCCTTCGTCTTCTGAGGGCGTCCGCGCGGCTTCGCGACTGACGCCGCTGCGGTTTTTCGGTCACGCTCGTCGGCAAGCTGGTGCCGGATCGGGCCACGCCGTCATTCCGTGAATGACGCGGTGCATCCAGTTCCGCTAAATGTTGAAAAGGCAGACTCGCCCGACATACGGGCGTGGCCTGCCTTTTCTACGGGGGTTCATGCGCATGCGTCACGGTCATTGGTCGGCAGTCCTGCTCGTCACGAGCATGCTCGTGACGACGGCGGCGCAGGGTGAGACCTTGAACGGCGCGCTCGCTGCCGCCTATTCGAACAGCCAGACGCTCAACGCCGCGCGCGCCCAGCTTCGCGCCACAGACGAGAATGTCCCTCAGGCCAAGGCCGGCTTGCGGCCGCGCGTGTCCGGAACGGCGAGCGCCCAGGCTTCGCGCTCGCGCACCACGCGGGGCGACAACCTGCCGAGTTCCGAGGCGCGCACCGGATCGCTCGGCGTCGGCATCGAGCTGAACCAGACCCTCTTCGACGGCTTCAGGACGCCCAACAACGTCGCCGCGGCGCGGGCTCAGGTGCTGGCTTCGCAGGAAAACCTCGCCAATTCCGAGCAGAACGTCCTGCTCGACGCGGCGACAGCCTACATGAACGTCGTTCGCGACCGCCGCATCGCGGCGCTGCGTCAGCAGAATCTCGGCTTCCTTCAGGAACAGGTGCGCGCCGCGCGCGCTCGATTCGAAGTGGGCGAGGGCACCCGCACCGACGTGGCGCAGGCCGAGGCGGAACAGGCGCTCGCCACGGCGACGCTGAACAACGCGCTCGCCGCCGTCGCGTCGAGCGAGGCGACCTATTACGACGTGATCGGTCAGGCTGCCGACGATCTGGCGCCGGCTCGTCCGCCGTCGCGCTCCATCCCGCCTTCCGTCACCAACGCCTTCTCGATCTCGCAGAAGGAGCATCCCGCGATTCTGGCGACGCTCCACGCCGTCGACGCCGCAGCCTTTCAGGTGAAGTCCGCGGAAGGCTCGCTGCTGCCGGAACTCGGCGTCACGGCTTCGGTCCAGAATCAGTACGGCCTGAGCGAGACCGACCCGTCGAGCCTGCCGGGCGTCCAGGTGCAGACGCAGAATCAGGTGTCGACCACCGTCGGCGCCCAGCTGACCATCCCGATCTATCAGGGCGGTCTCGTCAGCTCGCAGATCCGCCAGCAGAAGGAAGTGCTGGGCCAGCGCCGCATCGAGGTCGACGGCACGCGCGACCAGGTGCGCGCCGCGGTCGCCACGGCCTGGGCCGAGTACCAGGCCGCGCAGGCGAACATCGTCGGCTATTCCGCACAGGTCGATGCCGCGCGCCTGGCGCTGAGCGGCGTCATCGAAGAGCGCAACGTCGGCCAGCGCACCACGCTGGACGTCCTGAACGCCCAGGCCGACGTCATCACGGCGCAGATCCTGCTCGTCGGATCGCAGCGCGACGAGGTCGTGGCGGGCTACGCGCTTCTGAGCGCCACCGGTCGCCTGCGGGCGGCCGCGCTCGGGCTCACCAACGATCCCTACAAGCCGGAGGAGCACTTCCAGGCCGTGGAGGACAAGTGGTTCGGCCTCAGGACTCCGGACGGCCGCTGAGCGTCGGTGCGGATGTCGAGGCTGGTGCGGAGCTTGCCGCGGAGGCCTGGACCTTTCATCCGCACTCTTCGCGCAAGCTGGTCTGCCATATCCCTGTAACCGGAAAGCTGGCGGCGAATCTCGCCAGCGGGATTGCCGGGGACCGCACGAAAATGGGCGCAAGCGCTGCACGCGAACCGACGATGGAAGAGATTCTCGCCTCCATCCGGCGGATCATCGAGCCGGAAGGAGCCGCCTCCGCGCCCGTGTTCACGTCGCTGGCAGGCGAGGATACGTCGGCCCTGATTCCGGCCGCCGTCGCCGAGGCTTCGGAAGCGGTCGGCATCGCATCGCTTCCCACGCTTCCCTTGGATCGGGTGGCGCCCGCCGCAGTGGAGGCCACGCCGGCGTCGGACGAGCTGACCGCGACGCGCCCCTGGGGAGTCGAAGCGAACGATGCTCGGCCCAGTGCTGCGGCGCGCGATCTGCGCTCGCCGATCACGGCTGGCTTCGATCGCTTCGCGTCTGCTCTCCAGCGCCTCAATCGACGTCCCGAGAAGCTGCCGATGGCCTCGACCACGGCTGTCACCGCCGTCGCGGCGGCGCCCGCCGCGGTGCGCTCGGCGGAGCAGGCGCAGCTGCGACAGGAAACCTCGATGGCCGTCGCGAAGCTGCGCGCCGTCGCCGACAGCATGGGCGGCCGCGCCCGCGCCGCCTCCGCTTCGGCGGCCATCGCGGTGCCGACCGAGGGCGCGCCCGAGACCGCGGCTGCCGTCGAACTCTGTGAAAGCCCCGTCGCGGACGCTGCGCCAGTGTCGACCCCGATCCTTCTCGTGCCCGAGCCCATGCCGGTCCCGGCCGAGCCGGAGGCGATCTGCGAGCCGGAGGTCGTGGCTGACTTCATCACCGTCGTGCCGCCTGCGGCCGCCAATGATCCGGGCGACCGCCGTGCGGAGGCCGAGGGCTTCGACGAGGCGGCGCTGATGATGGCGCTCCACGAGGAGATGGAGCGCGCTCCGGCCGGCGCGACGGTGACGACGGCGCTCGCGATGCTTCCGCTCGCCCGCGAAGTGGCGGCGGTGGAGCCGCGCCTCGCCGAGATCGGCGCCCTGATCGCGGAAGAGGCCGGCAACCGCACGGCGGAGGCTTTCGCCGATCTCGCCTCGGCCGTCCGGGCCGTCACGATGGGCTCGATGGAGGAGATCGTCCGCGATCTCCTGCAGCCGATGCTGCGCGAATGGATGGACGACAATCTCCCCCACCTCGTGGAGCGGATGGTCCAGGACGAGATCCATCGTGCGGCCCGCGGCAGCGCCGCGGCCTGACTTGCCGACGCCTCTTCGTTGACGCGCCGAAGGCGAGGGGCTAGTCCGGCCTCCTGTTTTCGACGGTGATCGACGGACCCCATGATCGAGAAGACCTACGACGCCGCGGCCATCGAGCCGCGGATCTCCGAGCGCTGGGACGCGGCTGACGCGTTTCGCGCGGGCGCAGCCGCCGAACCCGGCGCGCCGTCCTATTCGATCGTGATCCCGCCGCCGAACGTGACGGGCTCGCTCCACATGGGGCACGCTCTCAACCACACGCTCCAGGACGTGCTGGTGCGCTTCGAGCGCATGCGCGGCAGGAACGTGCTCTGGCAACCCGGCCTCGACCATGCCGGCATCGCCACGCAGATGGTCGTCGAGCGTCAGCTCGCGGAGCGCCAGGAGCCGAACCGCCGCGCCATGGGCCGGGATGCCTTCATCGAGCGCGTGTGGACGTGGAAGGCCGAGTCGGGCGGCTCGATCGTCGGGCAGGACCGGCGGCTCGGCATGTCCTGCGACTGGTCGCGCGAGCGCTTCACCATGGACGAGGGGCTGTCCAAGGCGGTCCTGCGCGTCTTCGTGCAGCTCTACCGTAAGGGCTTGATCTACCGCGACAAGCGGCTGGTGAACTGGGACCCGGCGCTTCGCACCGCGATCTCCGACATCGAGGTCGAGCAGCGCGAGGTGAAGGGCCACCTCTGGCATTTCCGCTATCCGGTGGAGGGGGCGGTCTACGACCCCGAGGATCCCTCGACCTTCCTCACGGTGGCGACGACCCGGCCCGAAACCATGCTGGGCGACACGGCGGTCGCGGTGAACCCGAGCGACGAGCGCTACGCGCATCTCGTCGGCAAGAACCTGCGCCTGCCGCTGGTCGGCCGTCTGATACCCGTCGTCGCGGACGAGTATGCCGACCTCGAGACCGGCTCGGGCGCGGTGAAGATCACGCCGGCGCACGACTTCAACGACTACGAGGTCGGCCGCCGGCACGACCTGCCGATGATCGCGCTGATGCGCGACGACGCCTCGATGACCTTGGCGGACAACGACGCCTTCCTCGACGGGCTCGTGCGCACGCCCGAGCTCGATCGCACGATCGCCGAGATCGACGGGCTGGACCGCTTCGCGGCCCGCGCGCGGGTCGTCGCCATGATGGAGGAGGGCGGGTTCCTCGCCCGGATTGAGGATCACCCGCATTCGGTCCCGCACGGCGACCGCGGCGGCGTGCCGATCGAGCCGTTCCTGACCGACCAGTGGTACGTCGACGCGCAGACCCTGGCCCGTCCCGCGATCGCCAGCGTGCGAGAAGGCCGCACCACCTTCGTGCCGAAGAACTGGGAGCGCACCTACTTTGACTGGATGGAGAACATCCAGCCCTGGTGCATCTCGCGCCAGCTCTGGTGGGGCCATCAGATCCCCGCCTGGTATGGGCCGGACGGCCAGTGCTTCGTCGCCGAGGCGGAAGAGGAGGCGGTCGCCGAGGCGCTCGCCCACTACGTCACGAACGAGACGATCGACGACGCCGAGGCGCGTGCCATGGCGGAGGACCCGGCGCGCCGCGACGGCTTCCTGCGCCGCGACGAGGACGTCCTCGACACCTGGTTCTCCTCGGCGCTCTGGCCGTTCTCGACGCTCGGCTGGCCGGACGAGACGCCGGAACTCGCGACCTACTACCCGACGAGCGTGCTCGTGACGGGCTTCGACATCATCTTCTTCTGGGTCGCCCGGATGATGATGATGGGCCTGGAGTTCACCGGCACCGAGCCCTTCTCGACCGTCTACGTCCACGCTCTCGTTCGCGACAAGAACGGGGCGAAGATGTCGAAGTCGAAGGGCAACGTCATCGATCCGCTGGAGCTGGCGGACGAGTTCGGCGCCGACGCTCTGCGCTTCACGCTGGCGATCATGGCGGCGCAGGGACGCGACGTGAAGCTCGATCCGGCGCGCATCGCCGGCTACCGCAACTTCGCGACGAAGCTCTGGAACGCCACGCGCTTCGGCGAGATGAACGGTGCGGCACACGGCGCGACGATCTGGCCGAGCGCCCTCAGCCTGCCGCTGAACCGCTGGATCGTGACGGAGCTCGGCCGCGCCTCGCGCGAATGCGAGAAGGCGCTGGAAGCCTACCGCTTCAACGACGCGGCGGCGGCGCTCTACCGTTTCACCTGGAACCTCTTCTGCGACTGGTACGTGGAGCTGGCAAAGCCCGTCTTCATGGGCGAGGACGAAGCGGCCAAGGCGGAGACGCGCGAAACCTTCGGCTTCGTGCTCGACTCGGTCTACAAGCTGCTTCACCCCTTCATGCCGTTCATCACGGAAGAGCTGTGGGCGACGACCGCGCCCGAGGCCAGCCCGCGGCTGTCGCTCCTGTGCCATGCCCGGTGGCCGCAGATCGACTTCGCCGACGAGACCGCGGCGGCCGACGTCAACTGGCTCGTCGAGCTGGTGACGGCCATCCGCTCCGTGCGCTCCGAGATGAACGTGCCGCCCGGCGCCGAAGCTTCGCTCCTCGCGATCACGCCGACCCCGGAGGTCGCCGAGCGCCTCGCGCGGCACGAGGCCTCGCTGAAGCGCCTCGCCCGGCTCGGCACGATCGAGAGCGGTTCCGCCGTGCCGCCGCAGTCGGCGCAGATTCTCGTGGCCGGCACGCTCTTCGCCCTTCCGCTCGGCGGCATGATCGACATCGAGGCCGAGCGCACCCGTCTCCTGAAGGCGAAGGGCAAGGCGGAGGGCGAGGTCGCGCGGGTCGAGAAGAAGCTGTCGAACGAGCGCTTCGTGGCGAGCGCGCCGGAGGACGTCGTGGCACAGGAGCGCGACAAGCTCGCGGAGTACCAGGAGGAGGTGCGCCGCCTCGTCGCGGCCATTGAGCGCCTGGGCTGACGAGGCGCCGCGAGCCTCGCGCAAGGCTCGCGGCGCCAGGACTGTCGATTATGTTGCGCGAATGCCGCATTGTGGCGATCGCGTGACGCACCCCCGTTTGCAAGCAAACTTTTCCGTTTTACGTTCGCGTCAATGGCGGATCGGGCCCGGCCGTTCCGCAGGGGAGTTAGCGCATCCGGGCGGGGGGAATGACATGCCCAGGTTCGGCCGACTCTTCTTGAACACCGCTCTCGCGACCATCGCCGTCGTGGGCGCGGCCCAGGCGGGCGGGTTTCAGCGCGGAACAGCCGATACGGACATCCTCTTCGAGTCGGGAACCGTCAACTTCCGTGCCGGCCTCACCCACATCGATCCCCGGCGCGGCTACGAGTCGATCAACGGCGTCGAAGGCGAATTCGGCGAGTACACCGGGACCTACAACATTCCCTCCTTCGCGATCGGCGCGGGCAACGAAGTCGTCGGCTGCGCCTTCCACTACACCGAGAGCTTCGCGGCCGACGCGGACTACAGCGGCTCGCCGGGCGGTGCGCTGCCGTCGCAGAACGCCGCGACGCAGAGCACGTCCAACGCCGATCGCCTGAACCTGACGAGCGGCCTCACGTCCCGTACCGAAACGATCGGCTTCGACTCGGACGAGTTCGGCGCGACCTGCCGCGTCAGCTACTCCGCCGATGTCGGCCGCTTCAGCCTCCTCGGGGGCGTGTTCTTCGAAGACTTCGAGTTCCGCGGCTCGAGCCTCGGCGAGCGCAGCCTGAACGTTCTCCTCGGTCCGCAGCTTGGTGGCGCGCTCAACCGCCAGGGCACCTCGGTGATCCTGCCGACCGAAGTATCGGTCAATTCGCGCGGCGACTACGAGGCCGGTTATCGTCTCGGCCTCGCCTACGAGAAGCCCGAGATCGCGCTGCGCATCCAGGGCATCTACCGCTCCGAGATCGAGCACGACTCCATCAGCGGTGGCGGCACCTTCGATCCGAGCACCGCCTTCGTTCGCCTCGCCAACGGCGCGACGGTGTCCGTGCCGGTGTTCCTGACCAACCCGGCGCTCGGCCTGACGCCTGCCCAGCGCGCCCAGATCGGCGGCACGCTCGGCGCACTCGGCTCCTCGCCGGCACTCGACGTCGATTCCTCGCTGAATACGGCGATCAGCCCGCAGAGCTTCACCCTCAACGCCCAGACCGGCATCGCCGAGGGCACGCTCCTGCTCGCCTCGCTGCGCTGGACCGACTGGAGCACCAACGACGCCGTCGTCAGCACGATCAACGGTACGCTGGCGGGCCAGGCCTTCACCTCGTCGAGCTACGCCCCCTACAATTGGCGCGACGGCTACACCGCGTCGCTCGGCATCGGCCGCGCCTTCAACGAATTCGTGTCGGGCGCGATCTCGGTCGGCTACGACCGCGGCGTCTCGACCGGCTCGGAGACGACCTACACCGACCTCTACACGCTCGCCGGCGGCTTCTCCTTCAAGGACAACAAGCTCGCGGAGCTGCGTGTCGGCGGCCTCATCGGCTACTGGACCGACGGCGAGCAGCGCATCGAGGACGGCGCCTACTTCGACGGCGAGGTCGGCAACGACTGGATCTACGGCGCGACCGCCTCGGTGAAGTTCAACTTCTGAACCGACGCCGTTCCGCCGACGCATCCGACGAGCGCTCCGCCTCCGGGCGGAGCGCTTTTTCGTGCCGCAGCGACGTCGGATTCACGATTGTTGCGTTCACGACTGCGTCATCGCAACACGGCCGCAATGGCAGGCCCCGACCCTTTGCGCTCCAGCCGATGCAAGCAACGCCTCAACTCGTTGTTTGTCGGCAACACTATTGCAACGGTGCATCGGATATGATGGCCGACGAGACGAAGTGCCCTGTTGCCGCCATAAAACGCGCCTCAGGTCAGGCCGCACTCGAAGGGGCTGGTTCGGTTTTTGAGGGGTTGAACCGCCGCTTCACACGCAGTGTCGCTGGATCGTGGATCATGAGCCCTCCGTTGGGGAACGGGAGGGATCCGCGAGGGCGAGGACCGGAGCCGGCTGCCGGCAGGCGCGGATCGAACCGCGCGGCCGATGGTCGTATCCGTCATCGAGTGACGGGGGACGAGATGGAACGCCACGCGACGCGCACCCATATCCAGGCCGGATCAGTTCGGTACCGCGCGACCGTGCAAAGCCGTCGCGAAGCAGTGCATGCCGTCTTCATCAACCGTTCCGTTTCGGGCGCCTTCTGAATGCGTCGCTTCCTGAGATACGCCGTGCCGGCGCTCGTGCTCGCTTCGGCCATGGCCGTCGCGGACCGCCCGACCCATGCGCTCGATCCGGACGCGGTGGTGTCGCCCAGCGCGGGGCCGCTCGAACTCTTCGCCCAGGGCTTCAAGGCCTATCAGCGAGGTGAGAAGACCGAAGCCGTCGCCGCGCTGCGCTACGCCGCAGACAAGGGGCATGCCGGTGCGCGCTGGAAGCTCGGCCGCATGTATGCCGACGGAGACGGCGTCGACAAGGACGATTACGAGGCCTTCAAGATCTTCGAATCGATCGTCCGCGAGCACCAGGAAGACGACGGCGCCGGCAACGCCGCCTACGTCGCGAGCGCCATCGTCGCGCTGGGCGACTACCTGCGCACCGGTATTCCCAACAGCCCGGTGCAGCCGAACCTGGCCCAGGCGCGGCAGTTCTACTTCCACGCCGCGTCCTATTTCGGCTCGACTCGGGCGCAGTTCCAGCTCGGCCGCATGCTGCTGAACGGCGAGGGGGGCTCGGCGAGCCCCCGGCAGGCGGCGCGCTGGCTGAAGCTCGCGGCCGAGAAGCACGATCCGGCGGCGCAGGCGCTGCTCGGCTACCTGCTCTTCGACGGCGAGAAGATCGCGATGGATGCCGAGCCGGTGCGCGGCCTCGCCATGCTGACGCTCGCCATGCGCAGCGCCTCGCCGAACGACATGACCTGGATCCGTCCCCTGCAGGAGCAGGCCTTCTCGCTGGCCAGCGAGGCGGAGCGCCGCACGGCCATCGCCTACGTCCAGGAGAAGAGCGAGCCGATCGCGACCACTGCGGCCAATTGAGGCCGGCGCCGCTCAGGCGGCGAGGTCGATCAACACCGGGACATGGTCCGAGGGCTTCTCCCAGGCACGCACGTGCTTGTCGATCCCGGAGCCCGACAGGCGCGAGGCGGCCTCGGGCGAGAGCAGGAGGTGATCGATCCGGATGCCGTTGTTCTTCTGCCAGGCGCCGGCCTGATAGTCCCAGAAGCTGTACGTCTCGTGCGCGTCCGTCGTGGCGCGCAGGGCATCGGTCAGGCCGAGATTGAGGAGGCGGCGATAAGCGCGCCGCGTTTCCCGCCGGAAGAGGGCGTCCTCCACCCAGGCCTGCGGATGCTTGGCGTCGATCGGCTCGGGGATGACGTTGTAGTCGCCGGCGAGGACCAGCGCCTCGTACCGCGCCAGGAGATCCCTCGCGTGGCGCTCCAGACGCGCCATCCAGTCGAGCTTGTAGGGGTACTTCTCCGTGCCGACGGGATTGCCGTTCGGGAGGTAGAGCGAGGCGACGCGCAGCGGCTTGCCGTTGATGCGCCAGAGGCCCTCGATGTAGCGCGACTGCTCGTCGCCGTCCCCGCCGGGCAGGCCGCGCGTGACCGTGTCCGGCTTCTCCTTCGACAGCAGCGCGACGCCGTTGAAACCTTTCTGGCCGTGCGTCTCGACGTGGTAGCCGAGCACTTCGAAGGCTTCGCGCGGAAAGCCTTCGTCCTGCGTCTTGATCTCCTGCAGGCAGGCGATGTCGGGCTGGCGCTCGGTGAACCAGGCGATCACGGCGTCGGTTCGGGCGCGCACGCCATTGACGTTCCAGGTGGCGACGATCACGCGGGGGCGCTCAGACGGAGAAGCTGGTGCCGCAGCCGCAGGACGCGACGGCGTTCGGATTCCGGATCTGAAAGGACTGGCCCATCAGGTCGTCCACGAAGTCGACCACCGCGCCCTCCATGAAGGTCAGCGACATGGGGTCGATCAGCACGCGCGCGCCGTCGCGGTCGATCACCACGTCGTCCGGTTCGGCGGCGTTGGTGAGGTCGTACTTGTAGGAGAAGCCTGAACAACCGCCCCCTTCGACGGAGATGCGCAAAGCGCTCGCCTCCGGCCCGCTGGCCGAGAGGATGGCGGCGATGCGCTTGGCTGCGGCGTCGGATACGACGACGGACAGATCGGCGGTCTGGCTCATGGAACCCTCGCGGCGCAGGCCTGTTCGGCGCGCCGCTCCCTTACGCTTCGGTCGGACTTAAGTATGCATGGGCAGCAGGCCGGTCAATCGATCCCGGCGGAACGGAGCGTTCGCATGGAGGAGGTCTCGCGGCTCGGGACGATCGGCATGGGCGGAAGCGCCCGCGCGCCGTTCGCCGTCGATCCCACGCGCTCGCGCGGACGCGTCGTACCGGAGCCTGACAGTCCGACGCGCACCCCGTTTCAGCGCGACCGCGACCGGATCGTCCACTCCACCGCCTTTCGCCGCTTGAAGCACAAGACGCAGGTCTTCATCTCGCACGAGAGCGACCATTTCCGCACCCGCCTGACCCACACCATCGAGGTGTCGCAGATCGCCCGCGCTTTCGCTCGGGCCTTGCGGCTCGACGAGGACCTGACGGAGGCGGTCGCGCTCGTCCACGATTTCGGCCACACGCCGTTCGGCCATGCCGGCGAAAGGGCGCTGGACCGGCGCATGGGTGCCTTCGGCGGCTTCGACCACAACGCGCAGGCGCTGCGCATCGTCGCCCATCTCGAGCGGCGCTACGCCGACTTCGACGGGCTGAACCTCGCCTGGGAAACGCTGGAAGGTCTCGTCAAACACAACGGGCCGCTGAACGGGCCGCATGCCGAGAACAAGCCCGTGCCGCTGCCCATCCTCGAATTCGACGCGGGCTTTCCCTTGATGCTGGATGGCTTCGCGAGCCTGGAAGCGCAGGCCGCGGCGATCTCGGACGACATCGCCTACAACACGCACGACCTCGACGACGGGATCCGCGCCGGGCTGATCGAGATCTCGGACCTTGCCGAACTCTCGCTCGCCGGTGACATCCTGCGCGAGGTCGATGCGCGCCATCCCGGACTCGATCCCGTGCGAAAGAGCCACGAGATCATGCGCCGCCACATCACGCGCATGGTGGAGGACGTGATCGCGACGACGCTACGCGGACTGGCCGAGATCGATCCGGCGGACGCCGACGCCGTGCGGGCGGCTGGGCGGACGCTCGTCGCCTTCTCGCCGGCGATGAAGGCCGCGGTGGAGGACACACGGCGCTTCCTCTTCGCGCACGTCTACCGCAGCCCGGCAGTGTGGCGAACCATGGAGCTCGCGGAGGGCGTCGTCGAGGATCTCTTCGACGCCTTCACCGCCGATCCCTCGCGCCTGCCGGACGGATGGGCCGCGCAGGCCGCGGCGCTGCCGCCGGAGCGGCTCGCCCGACGGGTCAGCGACTACCTGTCCGGAATGACCGACACGTTCGCTTTGGCCGAGCATCGGCGCCTGTTTGACGCGACGCCGCAATTGAGCTAGCCGCCCGGTCTTCGGGCCGCCGCGCTCTCGCTGGCGCCCTTCACGGATCGCTGGTTCGCCATGGACATCTTCGCCGACTTCACGCAACGCATCAACGAGGCGGTGCAAACCGTTCTGGCGCATTACGAAGCGGGCGATATCGATCTGTCGCGCGTCACCGTGGAGCCGCCGCGCGACGAGAGCCACGGCGATCTCGCGACCAACGCCGCCATGGTGCTGGCCAAGCCTCTCGGCGCCAAGCCGCGCGATCTCGCGACGCGCATTGCGACGAAGCTCGCCCGCGATCCGGACATCGCGACGGCCGAGGTGGCAGGGCCCGGCTTCATCAACCTGCGCCTTCATCCCGGCTACTGGCTGAAGCACCTCGCCGGCCTGCTCGCCCAGGGATCGGACTACGGCCGGGGCGCGTCTACGGGGCGGAAGGTCAACGTCGAATACGTGTCGGCCAATCCGACGGGGCCGATGCATGTCGGCCATACCCGGGGCGCGGTGGTGGGAGACGCCATCGCCAACCTCATGGCCTTTTCCGGCGATGCGGTGACGAAGGAATACTACATCAACGACGCCGGCGAGCAGGTGAGCGTGCTCGCCCGGTCCGTCTTCCTCCGCTATCGCGAAGCGCTCGGCGAAGACATCGGCGAGATTCCGGCGGGGCTGTATCCCGGCGACTATCTCGTGCCGGTCGGGCGGCAGCTCGCCGAGCGCTACGGCGCCGCCCTGCGCGGCATGGACGAGTCCGAATGGCTGCCGATCGTGCGGGACGCGGCGATCGACGGCATGATGGCGATGATCCGCGACGACCTCGCCAAGCTCGGCGTCAACCAGGACGTCTTCTTCTCCGAGCGCACGCTCCACGCCGACAATGGCGGGCGGATCGCCCAGGCGATCGAGGATCTGAGGGCGCGGGGCTTCGTCTACCAGGGCACGCTGCCCCCGCCGAAGGGCCAGCTGCCGGAGGATTGGGAAGACCGGGAGCAGACTCTGCTGCGCTCCACCGAGGTCGGCGACGACGTCGACCGGCCGCTGGTGAAGTCGGACGGGCGCTACACCTACTTCGCCGCCGACGTGGCCTATTTCCGCGACAAGTACGAGCGCGGCTTCAACGAGATGGTCTACGTGCTCGGCGCCGATCATGGCGGCTACGTCAAGCGCTTGGAAGCGGTCGCTCGTGCGGTTTCGCAGGGCGCCGCGCATCTCGACGTCGTGCTCTGCCAGCTCGTCAAGCTGTTCCGCGACGGCGAGCCCGTCACCATGTCGAAGCGGGCAGGCAATTTCGTCACGCTCTCGGACGTGGTCGACGAGGTCGGCCGCGACGCCGTGCGGTTCATGATGTTGTTCCGCAAGAGCGACGCGCCGCTCGACTTCGACTTCAAGAAAGTGACCGAACAGTCGAAGGACAATCCGGTTTTCTACGTGCAGTACGCCCATGCGCGCTGCCAGTCGGTGTTCCGGCAGGCTGAGGGCGCCGGTCTGGCGCTGCCGGACTTCCGGACACTGGACGCCGGCGCGCTTGAGGCATTGACGGACGAGGGCGAGCTGGCGCTGATCCGCAAGCTCGCGGCATATCCCCGGCTCGTCCAGTCGGCCGCGCGGGCAAAGGAGCCGCACCGGGTTCCCTTCTTCCTCTACGACCTCGCTCAGGGCTTCCACGCGCAGTACAATCGGGGACGGGACCTGCCGCACTTACGCTTTGTTAACCCTGACGAAGCATCAATCAGCCTGGCAAGGTTGGCGTTGGTCAAAGGAGTCGCGACCGTCATCGCTTCGGGACTGGCCCTCGTGGGCGTCGATGCTCCCGACGAAATGCGCTGACGGATCACGCTTTGGACAACATCCCTTCCTAGCGATCGTCGTTGCGGACCGGAGCCTTC
>CANJKV010000131.1 GCA_947474855.1 Aurantimonadaceae bacterium
CATTGGCGTCGTCATCTTCGTGCCGCAGTTCTGTTGACTCTGCCTGGATCAGAGAAGGCTTGAGGCGGCGGGCAGCAATCTTGGGGACGCCTGCCGCAACCTCGCCTGGAGGGGGATAGCTCCGCATGTCCGGATCGACCGACCGCGCCATCCGTTGGCTTCGTCGCGTAAGCGCCACGACGGCGATCGGCCTCTTGCTGACGGGCGCGACGCTCTCCGTCGCTGCCGCCGAAACGCGGACGCTGAAGTTCTACAATCTGCACACACGCGAGCGGGCCGAGATCGCCTACAAGCGCAACGGCCGGTACATCCCGGACGGGCTGCAGCGCATCAACGTCTTCCTGCGCGACTGGCGGCGCAACCAGCCGACCAAGATGGACCCGCAGCTCCTCGACCTCGTCTGGGAAGCCTACCGCCAGTCCGGCTCGCGCGACTACATCAACGTGATCTGCGGCTTCCGCGCGCCGGCCACGAACAACATGCTGCGCTCGCGCTCGTCGGGCGTCGCCAAGGAAAGCCAGCACACCCGCGGCAAGGCGCTCGACTGGTTCCTACCCGACGTGCCGCTCCGCAAGCTGCGCGACATCGGCCTGAAGATGCAGGTCGGCGGCGTCGGCTATTATCCCCGCTCCGGCTCGCCCTTCGTCCACTTCGACGTCGGCAATGCGCGCCATTGGCCGCGCATGAGCCGGAAGGAGCTCGCGGCCGTCTTCCCGAACGGCAACACCATCCACGTGCCGTCCGACGGCAAGCCGCTGCCGGGCTACCAGCAGGCGCTGGCCTCCTACAAGGCGCGCCGCGCCGGCCAGGCGAGCCTCGTCGCCAACGCGCAGGAAACCCGCTCCGGCGGTCGCTCGCTGCTCGCCGCGATCTTCGGCGGCGGCTCCGACGAGGCCGAGGATATGGCGGATGCGGAAGTCGCACCGGCGGTTCGCGCCGCGCCGGCTGCCCGCGGCCGGACCGCGCCCGCCGCTGCCGAGCCCGCCGCGCCGCGAGGCGGAACGGCCGTCGCTTCCGTCACCCCGTCGAATCGGCCGGCCCTGCCGGGCGGCGTCGCCGTCGGCATGGCGAGCGACTTCGACACCAGCGCGCCTGCGGCAGCCGCCGCGCCGGCTCCCGCCGAGGCTCCGACGGCCGTGGCCGCGCTCCAAAACATTCCCGTGCCGACCTTCGCGCCGGTCCGGCCCGACGCCGGCGAGCCGATCACCAGCACGATGGTCGCGGCACTCGAGGACCAGGCCGCCCGCGCGGCCGCGGATCCGGCCGCCGCGGCGCAGCTCGCCTACGCCGTACCGACGCCGAAAGATCGCCCGATCTTCGAAGAGGTGCTGAAGGGCAGCCCGTCCGTCGCTGTCGCCGAGGCTCCGGCGCCCGGTGCGAGCATCGAAGACGTCCTTACCCGCGCCGCCGCACCGGCTCTGGCGACCGCGCAGGCCTCGGCTCCGGCCGCACCGCCGGCCGCCGTCGATCCTGCTTCCGCCGCCGAGGTGCGCGTCGCCACGCTGACGCCCACCCCGCGCCCGGAGATCCGACCGACGGCGCGCGCCGAAACGGCTGCCCGCACGGCGGTGCCGGCCTCTGCCGCGGTGCCGGCGCCGGTTCGCGGGCAATCCGCGCCCGCTCCTGCCCAGGCCGCCGCGCACGCCAAGGCCGTGCCTGCCACGGCGACCGGCGGCAAGACCGGCCGCGTCGTGCGCGCCGCCATTCCGACGCCGGGCTCCTCGCAGGACGCCATCGCTTCGCGCATCGACGTCGCATCGGCTTTCGCAAGTCCGGACGATGCGGCCTCGACGGCGCTCATCGCCAAGATGGGCCGCCTGATCTCCCAGCGCCCGGACGCCGCGCCCGCGGCCGCCGGCTTCTCGAACGAAGCCGCCGGTTCGGGCCGCTCCAGCCGGTTCAGCGCTTCCGCGCTCGACTGAGGCGGAATCCCGCATCCAACGTCAGCATCGATCCCAGTTGGAGGCCCGGGCGTTCGAGATGAACGCCCGGGCCTTTCTTCGTCCGCATAGTATCGCCGACTCCGGCAGGCGCCGGCGCGGCGCTCCGCCGGGACGAGCAAACGACCTTCCCCTCAGTGCGGAAGCGTGGACGTTACATGGCCGATACAGAACGCTCCGGCGGGCGCGGGCAGGTAATTAGTTTGTCGAACTTATTATGACTGTCGGTGGCTCGAACATGAGCGCATGGGCCACCATGCCGACCCGATGATCCGCAACGAGCTGGTCCCGCTTAACGTGCGATCGGCGTGCAGAAGACGCGACCTGTTAGACTGACACATGCGGCGAAGTTGCGGCGATACTACCCGGAGAAGTGATCTCCAGCGGCAAAGAAATTCTTGAGATCGTCCATCGGATGTTGACAGGAAGTACATTTCCGTAAATATCGAGGGATCGTGAGCTTGCAGGCATATTGTCGGCTCACCAGGTATAAGAAGAACCCCAGTTCCGTCGACGTGTCGCCGCGGTCTCCCTGCCGCCGGCCGCGCGCATCACTCGCAGACGGCGAGCGGAAAGAAAGGATCCAGAATGGACCAGGCTGAGAGCATCGACAACAACGAGATCCTGATGGAGCTCACCGCGGAAGTCGTGGCCGCCTATGTCGCCAACAATTCGCTGCCCGTATCCGATCTCCCCGGGCTGATCTCCGAGGTCTACGGCGCGCTCGGTCGCAGCAACGCGGTTCAGCAGGCCGCGCCCGCCGAAAAGCCGAAGCCCGCCGTCCCGGTGAAGAAGTCGGTGCACGACGACTTCATCGTCTGCCTCGAGGACGGCAAGAAGTTCAAATCGCTGAAGCGCCATCTCATGACGCACTACAATCTCTCGCCCGAAGAGTACCGGGAGAAGTGGGATCTGCCGGCGGATTATCCCATGGTTGCGCCGAACTACGCCGCTGCCCGCTCGCGTCTCGCCAAGCAGATGGGCCTCGGCCACAAGCGCCGCCGCGGCGCGCGCTGACCGTTTCCGACGCTTGAGGCTGAGCTTCCGGGCCAGCGACGAACGATGATCGAGGCCCGGCGCGTCGCGGACGCGCCGGGCCTTTTCGTGTCCCAGTGCTGATCCTCAGCGGCCGAACTGGATCGGGACGGTGAGCTGCACCGCCTCTCCGCCGGGCGGGGGCGGGAAGCTCGTTCCGGCGACGAGGCTGACGGCCGCGCGGTCGAGCGCGCCGTTGCCCGACGAGCCGGCCAGCCGCACCGAGGTGGCGGCGCCGCCGGCGGTGATGCGGAACGACACGCGCACCACGCCGCGACCGCCGGCGCGCTGCGCCCGTGCCGCCCGCGCCAGGCGCGCCTGCACCTGGCTCTGCCAGCGCGTCTGCGCCGCGCGCGACACGTTGGCACCCTGCGAGGCTTGCCGGCGCTCGCGCCCCTGCGAGGCGGCGGACGCCTGCGAGGCCGCCCGCCGCTGCTCCGCGGCCTGACGCTCGCGCCGCTCGGCTCGTTCCTGCCGCTCGGCGCGCTCCTGCCGGTCCTGTCGCTCGCGCCGCTCCGCCGCGCGGTCGCGGCGAGGGGGCTCTTCCTCGACGCGGCGCTCTCGGCGGGGTGGCGGTTCCCGGCGCGGCGGCGGCTCGGGGCGGCTGGTCGGAATCGGCACGTCGATCACGGCTTCCGCGTTCGGGGGAGGCGGAGTCATGGGTTCGGGTGGCAGCGGCTCCGGTTCCGGCGCATTCGGCTCGGGCTCGGGCTCGGGTTCCGGCACCTCCGGCGGCGGTGGCTCCGGTTGCGGCTCCACGAAGTCCGGAACCTCCGGCGGCAGCGGCTCGGGCTCCGGTTCAGGCGGCGGGGGCGGAGGCGGCGGAGGCTCCGGCTCCGGCTCCGGCTCGGGGGGCGGGGGCTCGGGCTCCGGGGGTGCTTCCTCCGCGACGGGCTCGGGCGTCGGCTCCACGGTCTCTTCGACCGGCGCCTCGGCGCCGGCGCTGTCGGGCGCGGCGGCCGGCGGCGCGAGATCGATCACGATCGTCGCTTCGGGCGCTCCCTGCGGCGCGGCCTCGGGCGGATTCTGCGCGAACGCGACCGCCCCGGCCGCGAAGCCGCCGAGCACCAGCGCAAGCGACGTCCCCCAACGAAGACTTTCCAGCCGGCGGCTCGATTCCGCACGCTCGACCCAGACGACGGCGCTCATCCCGGCGTTCCGGCGACGGGCTGCGGCGCGGATCCGCCCTGGCCCGTATCCTCCAGCCCGACCAGCGCGATCTTCAGGTAGCCCGCGTCGCGGAGATCGTTCATGACGTCCATCAGCGAGCCGTAGGCGACGGCGCCATCGGCGCGCAGGAAGATCCGCTCGTCGCGGTTGCCGCCCGTCTTTGCGTCGAGCGCCGCGGCCAAGGCCTCGGGCGCGACCCCTTCCTCCCCGAGGATCAGGGACAGGTCCGACTTCACCGTGAGGTAGGTCGGCTCCTCCGGCCGCGGCTCGGGCGTGGCGTTGGAGACGGGCAGGTCGACCGGCACATCCACCGTCGAGAGCGGCGCGGCGACCATGAAGATGATGAGGAGGACGAGGCACACGTCGATGAAGGGCGTGACGTTGATCTCGGAGACCTCGCCCATTCCGTCGTCGTCGCCCTGCTTGAGGTTGACGCCCATCGGTCTACTCCGCCGCCTGCTGCGCCACATGGCCGGTCGCCCTCGGCGACGCCACGACCTCGGTCCGGGCGCGGTCGAGCTGGCGCGACAGGTGCTGCATCACGAGGGCCGAGCCGTCGGAGAGAAGGGTGCGGTAGCCGGAGATCGATCGCGCGAAGACGTTGTAGATAACGACGGCGGGGATCGCCGCGACGAGGCCGATGGCCGTCGCGAGCAGTGCCTCGGCGATGCCGGGCGCCACCACGGCCAGATTGGTCGTGTTCGCCTGGCTGATGCCGATGAACGAGTTCATGATGCCCCAGACCGTGCCGAACAGCCCGACAAAGGGCGCGGTGGATCCGATCGTCGCGAGAAGGCCCGTTCCGCGGGTGATGGAGCGTCCCGCGCCCGCTTCCACGCGCTGCAGCGCGATGGCGACGCGCTCCTTGATGCCGTCGGCGGACAGCCCTGCCGAGCGGCGGCGCTCGTCCTCCGCCGAGCGGGCGAGAAGCGCGACCGGTCCGCCCCAGCGGCTCGCGCGCCCGGCCTCGCCGATCGCTTCGGCCAGCGTGTCCGCCTCCACGAGGCGGCGGATCCCGCGCCGGGCCCGCCGCTTGGCGAAGGCGATCTCGACGCCTTTCGCGAGAAGGATCGTGAAGGTCACGACGGATGCGAAGGCGAGCCCGCCCATCACCGCCTTCACCACGATGTCGGCTGCCATGAACATGCCCCAGGGGGACAGGTCGTGCGGCAGCGCCTCGCCGGGAACGGCCGCCGGGCCGACGACGACGTCGTTCGCAGCGTCGCCGGGAGTGCCGCCGAGCGGGGCGGGCGCACGTGCTTCGTCCGAGAAAGGAGCGTCGGTCGATGTCGGGCCGTCCGCCGGTGCCGATGCCGGTGCGTCCGCACTCGGCGGCGCCGCGCTCGGCACGGCGGTCGCCGAGGGCGCGGGAGCGGCATCGGGCGTTGGGTTGCGAGGCGTCGTTGGCGGAGCCGGCGGTGTTGCTGGAGCGAGGGCTGGGGGCGCTGCGAGCGTGCCCGTCGCGGCGGGCGGGCTTGGCTGGGCTGGCGTCTGAGCGAAGCCGGGCGCGAGGGGCGCTACTGACAGCGCGGCGAGAAGAAGGGCTTGCAAGGCCCGATGACGCCGGCGGGGCGAGAGAGGCAGGGTCACACGCGTCTCCGAAGAACTCGCGCGCGTGCCGCCTGACCGGTCCGGGCGCCGCGCGATGCCGAAGCGGCGCCGCGGGGCGGCGCCTTTCGGCCGACCCTTACGGAATCATGATAAGAGAAGTCAACTTATGGCGACGAAGCTGTTCGTGTCGGTCGGCCAGCCAGCCCGGCAGCGAGCCCGGACCGATCCGGGCCGCCGAATGACGCGTTCAATTCTTGGGAAGATCCACGACCATGCCGAGGGCCTGGAGGTAGAGTTCCAGGATGGCATCCTGCTCGGCCCGCTCGTTGGCGTCCTGCTTGCGCAGCGAGATCACCTTCCGGAGCACCTTCGTGTCGAAGCCGTTGCCCTTGGCCTCGGCATAGACGTCCTTGATGTCGTCGCCGATGGTCTTCTTCTCCTCCTCCAAGCGCTCGATGCGCTCGACGAAGGATCGCAGCTGGTCCTGTGCGACGTCTTCGACCTGGGACATTAGGGTTAACCTCGACGCTGGATGCAGGTTTGGTGAAGGCGCAGGCGGCATGCCTGCCGCCGCGCGAAAGCTCGGAGCCCTGAAAGGCCCCTTCCGGCTTGCCCGAAGCTGTCCGGTCAGGAATGCGGCTTGTTTGCCGAGAAGGCGGCCAACGCGTCGGGTGAAGCGTCGCGCTGGTTCTTTGCCTGCCATTCGGCATAGGGCATGCCGTAGACGATCTCGCGCGCCTCGTCCTTCGTCATCGGCTTGCCGGACGCTTCCGCGGCGTCGCGGTACCAGTTGGACAGGCAGTTCCGGCAGAAGCCTGCGAGGTTCATCAGGTCGATGTTCTGGACATCGCCGCGCTCGCGCAGATGGTCGCGAAGCCGACGGTAGACCGCTGCCTCGAAGGCGATCCGCTCCTGGTCGTCGCTGATGCTCATGGGGGCTGCCTCCGGCCGTTTCGATTCGAGGCATCCATATCGAAGAGGGACGCCGGCCATGCAAGACCCGTCGCCGGAAGCTCTTGCGGGGCTTGCCGTCAAATCGATTCGCATCCGGAATGCCGTGGCGTTGACAGCTTGGCCTGCTATGGGACAACCGGCATAGGAACGACGACGCGGCTTGGGTCCGGAGGAGACGATATCGATGGATTGCCTTCGCAACTTCGCGCGCGGGCTCGGCGTTGCGGCTCTCGGAATCTGCGGCTTCGTCGCCGCGGCGCCGCTGACCGCCGCACCGGCCGCGGCCGACTTCCGCGTCTGCAACGGGACGCAGTCACTCGTCGGCGTGGCGATCGGCTACCGCGCTGCGGATGGCTGGACCACGGAAGGCTGGTGGCGCATCCCCGCGACGACCTGTAAGTCGATCAAGGAGGGCAAGCTGGAGTCGCGCTACTACTACCTCTACGCGGAGGACGCGGAGGGGCGCAGCCGATGGGCGGGTGACGTCGACCTCTGCATCGCGGAGGACGAGTTCAAGATCGTCGGCGTCCAGGACTGCTTCAAGCGGGGCTACCAAAAGATGGGGTTCCGGCAATACGACACGGGCGAGCAGGCGAGCTGGATGGTCCAGCTCACCGATGCGCCGCGCGGGGGCACGGGCACGCAATGAAACGCAATCGACGGGTCAAGATTCTAGCGACGCTCGGGCCGGCGTCCTCCGACGAGGCGATGATCCGCAAGCTGCATGAGGCGGGCGCGGACGTCTTCCGCATCAACATGAGCCATGCCGATCACGACCTGATGCGCGAATTGGTCCGCCGCATCCGCTCGGTCGAGACCGCCGTCGGCCGTCCCATCGGCATTCTCGCCGATCTTCAGGGCCCGAAGCTGCGCGTCGGCAAGTTCGCGGAAGGCAAGGTGGACCTCCAGCCGGGCGACGAGATCACCCTCGACGACAACCCCGAGCCGGGCGACCGCAACCGCGTCTACCTGCCCCATCCCGAGATCCTGGAAGCCGTTCAGGTCGGCCATCGCCTGCTGATCGACGACGGGCGCCTCGAACTCGTCTGTGTCGCCACCGATACGCACGGCCTTCGCTGCCGCGTCGTGGCGGGCACGCGCATCTCCGACCGCAAGGGCGTGTCGCTGCCCGACACGGAGCTCGCCACCGGCGCGCTCACGGACAAGGACCGGCGCGACCTCGACGCGGTTCTCGCCGAGGGCGTCGACTGGGTGGCGCTGTCCTTCATCCAGCGACCCGACGACCTCGCCGAAGCCCGCAAGATCGCCCGCGGGCGCGCCTTCCTCCTGTCGAAGATCGAGAAGCCGCAGGCCGTCGAGCGTCTCGACGAGATCATCGAATTGTCCGACGCCCTCATGGTGGCGCGCGGCGATCTCGGCGTGGAACTGCCGCTGGAAGCCGTGCCCGGCATCCAGAAGCGCATCACCCGCGCCGCTCGCAAGGCCGGCAAGCCGGTGGTGGTCGCGACGCAGATGCTGGAGTCGATGATCTCGGCGCCCGTTCCGACGCGCGCCGAGGTGTCGGACGTGTCGATCGCGGTCTACGAGGGGGCGGACGCCGTCATGCTGTCGGCCGAGTCGGCGGCCGGCGCCTATCCGGTGGAAGCCGTGGCGACGATGAACCGCATCGCCGAGCGCGTCGAAAAGGACCCGCTCTATCCCGGCATCATCTTCGCCCAGCGTCCGGCCCCCGAAGCGACCGGCGCCGACGCCGTGTCGCTCGCCGCGCGCCAGATGGCGGAGACGCTCGGCGTCTCGGTGATCGTGACCTACACGGCGACCGGAACCTCGGGCCTTCGCACGGCGCGCGAGCGCCCGCAGATCCCGATCCTGGCGCTGTCCCCGGTCCTGGCGACGGCGCGCCGCCTGAGCCTCGTCTGGGGCCTCGACTGCGTTGTGACGGAAGACGCCCAGAGCCTCGACGACATGGTCGACAAGGCTTGCCGCATCGCCGTCGAGCAGCGCTATGCCCGGGCCGGGGAGCGCTTGATCGTCACCGCCGGCGTGCCGCTGCGCACGCCCGGCGCCACCAACATGCTGCGCATCGCCTATATCGGCTCGGACGGCCTGTCGGCCGTTTGATCGCCATCCTCGATCGGCGGACGCGGGCGCGTCCGCCGATCGATCGAGGTTTAACGATCCGGGAAAGCGCTCGCACACCGCGCTTTCAGAGGGATCCGCGCGACGGCTCCAGATTTCACCGATCGGAAAGCCGCACGCGAAGATAGTCGCCGCGACGCCAAGACGGGTCCGCTTCCGCGAGTGAGGCGCCCGAGCCCTGGAGACGCGGCGATGGATGTGAGGCTCGCGGACGACGACCGTCCGGTTTTCGTCGATCTGGACGAAACGCTGATCCGCACGGATCTCCTGTGGGAATCGCTCTTCCTGTTCGCGCGCCAGAAGCCGCTGGAGCTCTGGCGGGTGCCGCTCTGGCTGGCAGCGGGTCGGGCGCGTCTGAAGGCCGAGCTTGCCGCGGGCATCGAGTTCGACCCGGCAGCGCTTCCTTATCGCGACGCCGTCGTCGCCGAGATCGAGGCGAGCCGCGCCGCCGGCCGGCGCGTCGTCCTGGCGACGGGCGCCAACCAGCGTCTCGCGGGTGCCGTGGCCGATCATCTCGGCTGCTTCGACGCCGTGATCGCCAGCGACGCGACGACGAACCTGACGCCGGACGCCAAACTCGCCCGCATCGAGGCCGAGTGCGGCGAGCGCGGCTTCAGCTATTTCGGTCACCGGCGCGAGGATCTCGCTCTCCTCGACAAGGCCGACGACGCGGTCGTCGTCGCGCCGGGCCGCCGCGTACGCCAGTGGCAGGCGAAGACCGGCAGCCATGCCGTCGAGGACGACACCAGTCGGCTTCGGGCGCTCGCCAAGGTCATGCGCCCGCATCAATGGGCGAAGAACGTCCTCGTCTTCGTGCCGATGGTGCTGTCGCACGAATATTTCGACGCCCGCATGCTGCTGGAAGGGCTGCTCGCCTTCCTCGCCTTCTCCTTCGCGGCCTCCTCGGTCTACATCGTCAACGACCTTCTCGACCTGTCGGCCGACCGGCGGCACAAGACTAAGCGCCGCCGGCCCTTCGCGGCGGGCACGGTGCCCATCCCGCAGGGGCTGATGCTGGCGGCGGGGCTCGTGGCCTCGTCCGTCCTTCTCGCCTCGATGCTGGCGGTCGAGTTCCGGTGGATGCTCGCGGCCTACTTCGTCGCGACCACGGCCTATTCCTTCTCCTTGAAGCGGATGCTGCTGGTCGACGTCCTGACGCTGGCGGGGCTCTACACGGCCCGTATCATCGCCGGCGCCTTCGCCATGAACGTCAACGTGTCCTTCTGGCTCCTCGCCTTCTCGGTGTTCTTCTTCCTGTCGCTCGCCCTGGTGAAGCGCTTCACGGAGCTCCTGGAAGCCGGGCCGGGCGCGCAGCGCAACCAGACCGGCCGGGGCTACGTCGCCGCCGACCTCGAGACGATCGGGCAGGCCGGCATGAGTTCGGCCTTCGCCTCGGTGCTCGTGCTCGCGCTCTACATCGACTCGGCCGAGGTCCGGCAGCTCTATGCCGAGCCCTTCGTGATCTGGCTGCTCTGCCCGCTCGTTCTCTACATCATCGTGCGCATCTGGGTGCTGGCCCGCCGCGGCGCGATGCACGAGGATCCCGTCGTTTTCATCATGCGGGACTGGCGCTCGCAGCTGATGATCGCCCTCGGCGCCGCGCTCTTCCTCCTCGCCGCCAACGGCTTCTGAGCCGCAGCCCCGTACCCCTGCGCGAGATCGTTCGAATTCGAGGGATGATCCCAAGCATCTCTTCACCTCGAGCGCGAAATGTCCCGCGCGCTTAACTCGAAGACCACTTCGGGCAGGCACATTCTCCTCATCCGAACAACAGAAAGATGCCGTGCATGTCGAGGTATCTGCCCTTCATTCTCTTCACGGTGTTCACCAACGCCGCCGCACAGCTGATGCTGAAGCACGGGATGATGCAGCTCGGCGCGATCAGCTTCGCCGGAGCCAACCCGGTCCTGAAGGTCCTGTCGATCGTCTTCAGCCCCTTCGTCTTTCTCGGCCTCTGCACCTTCGTGATCTCGATGGCCTCGCATCTCTTCGTCCTGTCGAAGGTCGAGCTGTCCTATGCCTATCCCTTCCTTTCGCTCGCCTACGTGGCCGTCGCCTTCGCGGCCTGGTTCCTCTTCGGCGAGGACCTGAACGCCTACCGCATGGCCGGCATCGCGCTGATCTGCGCCGGCACGGTTCTCATCGCCCAGGGCGGCTCGGCCGTCCACGAGCCGGCAACGAGCGTCGCCGCCAACGCTTCCTCCAACACCACCGCAGTCGAGGTTTCCCGATGAAGCATATCATTTTCGGCGGCGACGGCTTCGTCGGACGCCATCTCGCCCAGCGCCTCGTCGCGGACGGCGAGACCGTGATCGTCGCCGACATCGTGAAGAGCGACCTGCCGCACTACGCCCGCTGCGCCTTCCTCCACACCGACGTGACCGATCCGCAGTCCGTGCGCCGCGTGCCGATCGAGGCGGAGGACATGGTCTACAACCTGTCGGCCAAGATGCTCTCGCCGCTCCAGGTGCGGGCCAAGCGCCACGACTTCTTCTTCCCCGTCAACTATAACGGCACCGTCCACATCATCGAGGCGATGGCGGCGGCGGGGGCGAAGGACCTCGTCCACTTCACCACCGACATGATCTACGGCCACACCGTCTTCCACCCGATGACGGAGGACCATCCGGTCGCCCCGCTCGGCGAATACGGCCTGTCCAAGCTGAAGACCGAGGAACTCGCCGCCGAGTGGCGCGAGAAGGGCATGAACATCTCGCTGTTCCGCCCGCGCCTCATCATCGGGCCGGGACGCCTCGGCATCCTGGAGAAGCTGTTCAAGCTCGTCGACGCCAACCTTCCCGTTCCGATGATCGGCTCGGGTCGCAACCCCTATCAGTTCATCTCGGTGTTCGACTGCGCCGAGGCCGCGCGCCTCGCCTGGAAGGCGGGCGTGCCGAACGAGGCCTACAATCTCGGCTCGCTGAACCCGCCGCCGGTCCGCAAGCTCCTCGGCGACCTCGTGCGCCATGCCGGCTCGAAGTCGATCCTCATCCCGACGCCCGCCTGGGCGGTCAAGCGCACGCTCGACCTCTTCGACGCTCTGAACATGCCGATCATGGACCCCGAGCAGTACCTGATCGCCGACGAGGACTGCCTGCTCGACGTGTCCAAGGGCGTGCGCGACCTCGGCTGGGTGCCGCAGTACCGCGACGAGGACATGCTGATCGCCGCCTACAACGAGTACCGCGCCAAGAAGACGGGCGCCCGCGCCGCGTCTCACGCCGCCGCCGGCGTTCCGGCCGAGTAAGGGAGAACCGCAGATATGCTCGACCGTCCGACGCTCACCGCCCCGAGCCTCGCCGCGCCCGTCCGCAGCGGCCCGGAGAAGCCCAGGCTGCTCTCCGTCGAGGACGCCAAGGCCCTCGACGTCGGAACCATGGCCGACCTGTTCAAGGAGCATATCAACCCCGGCCAGTTCCACTTCATGAAGCTGCTCGGCTTCCACAAGATCAAGGTCGAGCGCGCCGAGGGGATGTACTACATCGACCAGAACGGCCGGAAGATTCTCGACTTCTTCGGCGGCTTCGGCTCGCTCGCCTTCGGCCACAACCATCCCCGCATCATCGAGGCGCGCCGCAAGTTCGGCGAGGAAGGGCGCCACGAGATCGCAATCGCCTTCCTGTCGCAGTACGCCTCGGCGCTGGCCAAGAACCTCGCGGCCTGCTCGCCGGGCGAGCTCGACATGGTGTTCCTCGGCTCCTCCGGCTCCGAGGCCATGGAAGCGGCGGTGAAGGTCGCCGAGCGCGCCTCCGGCCGCAAGAACTGCAAGATCGTCCACGCCGAGAACTCGTTCCACGGCAAGACCAAGGGCGTCCTGTCGCTGACGGACTCCCCGCTCTACCAGGGCGAATTCCGCCTGGTGAACAACACCGTCAAGGTGCCCTTCGGCGACCTCCGGGCGCTGACCCGCGCGATCGAAAGCGATCCCGAGATCGGCGTCGTGGTGCTCGAGACGATCCAGGGCGGCGGGGGCATCATCGAGGCGCCGACCGAGTACTGGCAGGGCGTTCGCGCGCTCTGCGACAAGCACAAGGTGATCTGGGTCGCCGACGAGGTGCAGTGCGGCTTCGGACGGTCGGGCCGCTTCTACGCCTTCGAGCATCACGGCGTCGTGCCGGACGTCACGGCGCTGGCGAAGTCGCTCGGCGGCGGCAAGGCGGCGGTCGGCGCGATGATCGCCAGGCGCGACGTCTACATGAAGGCCTACGGCACGCCGAAGACGGCGATGATCCACGCCCACGCTACCTTCGGCGGCATCGGCGAGGCCTGCGTCACCTCGATCGAGGCCCTCAACGTCCTCTACGACGAGGACCTGATCGGCAACGCCGAGGACACCGGCAACTACCTCCTGGAGCGCCTCACCGCGATCAAGGACAAGCACCCGACGCTCATCAAGGAGGTGCGCGGCCGCGGCCTGATGATCGGCCTGGAGTTCCAGGACTTCTCGCGGGCGCTGCCCTTCGCGCTCCGGCCGATGGTCGCGATGCTCGACGACAAGCTCAAGGGCTCGCTGTCCGGCTTCGTCGGCGCGCTGCTCCTGCGCGACTACGACTGCCTCGTCGCCTTCACCGAGTACAACCGCAACGTCATCCGCCTGGAGCCGCCGCTGATCTGCGGCGACGAGCACGTCGACCAGTTCTGCGACGCCCTCGACGCGCTCCTCTCGCGCGGCATCGTGTCGATCGTGAAGGACTTCGTGAAGAGCCAGCTCGGCTGAGACCCCGAAAAACGACAGGACGGAGAGGGCCGGGAGCGATCCCGGCCTTTTCGCATGCTCGGGACGACGATGGTCCGATGCCGGCGCGCGGGCGCGATCCCGCGCCGCGCGGGACGCGGCCGAGGCGTTGGAGCATGCGGTGCCTCCTGGATGGAGGGCCTGGGGGCGCCGCAGGCCGAACCTGCGACGTATGCCAGTCGTCAAAAAGGGTCCGCCTGCGGCGCCCACCGCGAGGGACTGCGTCGCTTTTCCAGTACGGGGCCATCCCGCACCGCGCGCGTCGGAGCCGGAACACGGGCGGCTTCACCCGTCTCTGGCGGC
>CANJKV010000132.1 GCA_947474855.1 Aurantimonadaceae bacterium
GCCGCCCCGCGGCACGAAAGCAGCATGAGCGCCATTCCCTTCGACCAGATGGACGGCCAGATCTGGTTCAACGGCGAGTTCGTCCGCTGGCAGGACGCCAAGATCCACGTTCTCACCCACGGCCTTCATTATGCGAGCTGCGTCTTCGAGGGCGAGCGGGCCTACGGCGGCGCGGTGTTCAAGCTGCGCGAGCACACCGAGCGGCTGATCGAATCGGGACGCCTTCTGGGTTTCACCGTGCCCTATAGCGCCGAGGAGATCGACGCTGCCACGCGCGAGCTGCTCGTGCGCCAGGGCTTCAGCGACGCCTATGTGCGTCCCGTCGCCTGGCGCGGCTCGGAGATGATGGGCGTATCGGCGCAGAGCAACCGCATCAACGTCGCCATCGCCATCTGGCAGTGGCCGAGCTACTTCGCGCCCGAGCAGAAGATGAAGGGCATCCGGCTCGATCTGGCCGAATACCGCCGGCCCGACCCGCGAACCGCGCCCTCGAAGTCGAAGGCAGCCGGCCTCTACATGATCTGCACCATCTCCAAGCACGCCGCCGAAGCCAAGGGATACGCCGACGCGCTCATGCTCGACTGGCGCGGCCAGGTGGCCGAGGCAACGGGCGCCAACGTCTTCTTCGTGAAGGACGGCGCGATCCACACGCCGAAGCCCGACTGCTTCCTCGACGGCATCACGCGCCGCACGGTGATCGATCTCGCCCGTCGCCGCGGCGTCGAGGTGATCGAGCGCGCGATCCTGCCCGAGGAGCTCTCCGGTTTCAGCGAGTGCTTCCTGACCGGCACGGCGGCCGAGGTGACACCGGTCTCCGAGATCGCCGACTGGCGCTTCACGCCGGGCGAGCTGTCGCGCCGGCTCATCGACGACTACGCCGCCGAGGTCACGCCGAAGCGCGCCGCGGCGGAGTGAGCGGACCGGCATCGCTTCGTCTCGGCATCGACGGGGGCGGCACGGGCTGCCGCGCCCGCCTGACGGACGGGGAGGGGCGGGTTCTCGGGGAGGGGCGCGCCGGCCCGGCTTCGCTGCGGCTCGGCGCCGACCGCTCATTCGTCGCCCTGATCGAGGCGAGCATGGCCGCTCTCGCCGCGGCCGGCCTCGACCCGGTCGCGGATGCCCGGCGCGTCGCCGCCTGCGCAGCCCTCGCCGGCTTCTCGCGCAGCGAAGCGCGCGAAGCGCTCGCCGCCAAGCCGCATCCCTTCGGAAGGCTCCGCCTCGCTCCCGACATCGAAGCCGCCTGCATCGGTGCCCATGACGGCGCTGACGGAGGGATCGTCGTCGTCGGCACCGGCAGTTGCGCCTTCGCGCGCGTCGGCTCCCGGCAGATCCGCTTCGGCGGCTGGGGCCTGCCGGCCTCGGACGAGGGCAGCGGCTCCTTTCTCGGCCTGCGCGCTGTGGAGGCCGCCTTTCGTTGCCTCGACGGTCGGCTGCCGCCTTCTGCCTTCCTCGAAGCCATCTTCGCCGCCGTGCCGGCCGAGCCCGCGGCGCTCGTCGCCTGGGTCGACGAGGCCGGAGCCACCGGGCTCGCCTCGCTCGCGCCGCTTGTCGTGTCCGCCGCCGATGGGGGCGATCGAACGGCGGCGGCCATCATGAACGAGGCGGCGCGAGCCGTCGACGGCCTGGCGCAGGCGCTCGTCGCGGCCGGGGTGCCTCGCATCGCGCTTGTCGGCGGCTTGGCGGACGTCATGCTGCCGCGCCTGGCGACTCCCGTGGTCGCGCCGCTCGGCGACCCTCTGGACGGCGCGCTGATTCTCGCCCGCGGCCCGTGATCGCGCGCTGGCGCCCCGGCGCCGGGCCGGCTACACCGGGCGCCCGTTCTTCGACGAAAGGCACTGCCATGGCGCCGATCTGGGCCATCGGTCTGATGACCGGCACCGTTCTCGACGGAAACGTCGACGTCGCCATGGTGCGCACGGACGGCAACACGATCGCCGAGCTCGGCCCTTTCGCGCTCAAGCCCTATCCCGCCGCCGTGCGGGCGCTGATCGTCGAGGCCGTGGAGGCCGCCCGCGCCTGGCGTTTCGAGGGCCCGGAGCCCGCGGTCTTCGCCGAGGCCGAGCGGGCGCTATCGCTGGCCCAGGCCGACGCCGTCGCCGAGTTCCTCTACGACAACGCCATCGCGGCGAGCGAGGTCGGCGTCGTCGGCCTCCACGGCCAGACCGTCCTTCACAGGGCGCCCACGCCGGAGCGCATCGGGGCGACGCGGCAACTCGGCGACGGGCAGGTCATGGCCGACCGGCTCGGCATTCCCGTCGCCTTCGACTTCCGCAGCGCCGACGTCGCGGCCGGAGGGCAGGGCGCGCCGCTCGCGCCGATCTACCACCGCGCGCTCCTGGAGCGCGTGTCGGGCGGGCGGGAGGCGGCGATCCTCAACCTCGGCGGCGTCGGCAACGTCACCGGCCTTCGCGACGACGGAAGCCTCGTCGCCTTCGACACGGGGCCCGCCAACGGGCCGGTGAACGACTGGGTGCGCCGTCACACCGGCGGCGAGATGGACCGTGACGGAACTTTGGCCGCACAGGGGTTCCCCGACGAGGCGATCATCGCGCGTCACCTCGCCCATCCCTACTTCGCCGCGAAGCCGCCGAAGTCGCTCGACCGCTACGATTTCACCGCCGATATGGCCGAGGGCCTGTCGATCGAGGACGGGGCGGCGACGCTCACGCACTTCGCCGCGGCTGCGGCGGCGAGGGCTCTGGAGCACCTGCCGGGCGACGTGCGGCGGCTCATCCTATCGGGCGGCGGGCGGCGCAACCCATCGCTGGTGGCGGCGTTGCGGGAGCGAACCGGGCTCGAGATCGTCGACGCCGATGCGTTGGGCCTTCGCGGCGATGCGATCGAGGCCGAGTGCTTCGCGCTTCTCGCGGTGCGGGTGGCTCGCTGCCTGCCGATCAGTTTTCCCTCCACCACCGGCGCTCCGAGCCCGTTGATCGGCGGTCGTCTGGCCGAGCCGCGTTTGAGCCGCGAGTCGTGAAAGGATTGCCCATGAGCCGACTGTCCGCCCGCATCGTCCCGGTCACGCCGTTCCAGCAGAACTGCTGCATCCTCTTCGACGATGCGACGAAGCGTGGCGTCGTCGTGGATCCCGGCGGCGACGTCGACGACATCGAGGCGGCGATTACCGACGCCGGCGCGACGATCGAGGCGATCTGGCTGACCCATGGTCACATCGACCATGCCGGCGGCGCCATGGACTTGAAGGACAGGCTCGGCGTGCCGATCCTCGGCCCCGAGAGGGCGGACGAGATGCTCCTCGCCAACCTCGAAGCACAGGCCCGCATGTTCGGCCTCGGCGGCGCGGTGCGCGACGTCGTGCCGAACCGGTGGCTCGTCGAGGGGGAGGAGCTCACGATCGGGCCGCACCGCTTCCGCGTCATCCACGCGCCCGGCCACGCGCCCGGCCACGTCGTCTTCTTCAACGACGAAGCCAAATTCCTGCACGCCGGCGACGTGCTCTTCGCCGGCTCGATCGGCCGCACCGACCTGCCCGGCGGAGATCATGCGACGCTGATCCGTTCGATCAAGGAGAAGATCCTGCCGCTCGGCGACGATGTCGGGTTCATCTGCGGACACGGTCCGGGGAGCCGGCTCGGCGTCGAGCGTCGGACCAATCCCTTCCTGACCTGACGCTCAGAAGTCGGGCGAGACCCGTATGATCTTCGGGCCGCCGCGCGAGATGATGTCGAGCCCGTCCGGCCCGTAAGGCCTTCGATCGAGCCGGCTCGCTTCCACGTCGATCACCGCCGGCCGCGCGAACGCCTCGGTGCCACCCGATTCGCTGGAATAGGCGAGACCGTTCGGCACCAGCGTCACGGCCGGCGGCGCGGTGCGGCGGGTGCGCAGGGTGATGATGGTGAACGAACCTCTGCGCTCCATCCGGTCCGGTCTCGCTGAACGCTGAAGCCAGTATTGCCCTTCCTCGCCCTCCGCCGTGTCGAAGGTCTGGAAGTCCGGCTCCCGGTGACGGACCTCAGACCGACGACGCTCGGCGGCTCGATACCCTGTCCGGTCGCGCGCGCGCGTCGACGGTTCGAGGCGTGCGGCATCGATGAGGTCGTCCTCCTCGGCCGGGGCGCTGAAGTCGATGACGACGTCCGGTCGATCGGCTCCGGGAGTCCCCCAGTCCTGCGCCGCGACGGGAGCGGCAAGGCCGACCGACAGAACCGCGCCCGCCGCCATCGCGATCATACGCCGTGCGACGGCGTCTTCGATCTGGAACATGACGAACCCCTTTCCGTGCGCGAAACGCGTCATCGGAGCGGGTGTTGCAAGCAGCGTGCCAGCGACGGCTGCATCGAAACGGGACGTCGGCGGAGCGAAAGGGGATGACCGGGCGCAGCACAGGCGCGCCGCCGGCAGGTGGATGGTTCGCATTCCAGGGATCGCCGGACCGCAGAGGGGGCGACAGAGAGGCTTGAGCGAACGAGGGACCAAAGCGCGAGATTGTGCAGCTAAGTAAGGTTAAGAATATACTTGTAATACTAAACCACCGACCTCTGTTCGAGGCCGATGACGTTCGCGTAAGGGGCGGCCGACACGCCGCCGGACGACGTCATCTGCCGATTCGGCCCCGAAGGTTCCGAAGCGGCCGAGAAATCAGTCCGCAGTCTGCAGATTGACCGCCTTCGGGCCCTTGCCGCGCTTGTCCGGCTCGGTATCGAAGGAAACCTTCTGGTTTTCGGTCAGACCCGGCAGGCCAGATGCCTGAACGGCAGAGATGTGGACAAAGATGTCCGCGCCGCCGTTGTCCGGCTTGATGAAGCCGAAGCCCTTCTCGGTGTTGAAGAATTTGACCGTTCCGGTCTGCGCCATGATCGGGGTCCTTTTCCCTGTCATTTCGTGTCGCCGTGAGGCGGTGGCAGGCAAGTCTTGATGCAGGGAAAGGAAGCGATACATCGCGTAAGAGCTTGCGCCCGTCCGCTCGAGGGATGCGCCCCCGATACGCTTTTCGTCCGTGTCCTGTGTTCGCGAAATTGCCCGAACAGCTTTTCAATGCTATCGGGCCGCGGTTTTTGCAAGTAAAACTTTTGGCGCGACTGCGTTGTCTCAATGTGGCACATAGGACAGGCGCACCTCGTGCGTTCGAGGATGGTAAACTTTCTGTGAGAACGATCCTCCTCTGCGGCTTCGGCGCCTTTCCCGGAGCGCCCGAGAACCCGACCGCCAGGCTTGCTCGCCAGCTCGACGGAGCGACGATTCGGCACGACGTCTGCGTGCGGGGGCAGGTGCTGCCGGTGGAGTGGGACGGCAGTTGGCCGGCACTCAGACGGGCGATCGAGGACGACTCGCCGACGGCCGTGCTTCTCTTCGGACTGCACGTCCGCGCCGAGCGGTTGCGCCTCGAACTCGTCGCCCGCAATCGCCGGGAACTCGGCCGGGCCGACGCGGCCGGCGCCTTCCCGGCGGGCCCGGCCGTCGGCGACGGGCCGGACGAACTGGCGACGCGACTGCCCTTCGCCGCCTGTGCCGCGGCCCTGCGGGAAGCCGGCGTGCCGTTCGAGTGGTCGCGCAATGCCGGGTCCTATCTCTGCAACGACACGCTCTACCGCTTGGCCCGGGCGGCCGGGGCTTTGGGCGTCGAGCGGTTCGGCTTCGTGCACGTGCCGCTGACCGACGAGTGCGTGGAGGCGACGATGGAGGCGGGCGGCCTGCCGGAGGTCTTCTGCTCCATGTCGGAGGCGGCGCTGGAGCGGGCGGGGCGGGCGCTTCTGGGGGTGGTGTGAGGGGGCGGAAAATCGGGGGCCGCGGGAACGCGGAAGGGGGCAGCAGGGTTTGGTAACCAACGGCGCGCCATGGTCGCGCGGCCCTCCCGCATCGAAGGACATCCCCATGCGTCTCGTTCCCCTTCTCGCCGCCGCGACCCTGGTCGGCTTTGCAACGAGCGCGGGTGCGCAGGTCTTCGGCGAGACCCAGAGCATCAACGGCGAATTCGTCGAGGCGCCGACGACGCCGATCGGCGAGCAGCTGGACGGCGGCGGCCTGCCGGGCGTGTTCGCCGGCGGCGGGCCGGCCCGCAGCGACATCGCGCGCGGGCCCGGCGGCTTGCGCAACGGAACCGGCGCGATCGGCACCATGGCGCCCTCGACCTCCAGCTCCAACCCGGTGCCGCTGGTGCCCTCGCAGCTCGGCATTCCGCTGAACTGAGGCGGGCGGGGATCCCCGGCGGATTCGGCATGGCGCCGGGCCGGGTTCCGGCGTAGCGTGCGCCCGGGGCGATCGGCCCCGGGGGAGTTCGTCCGCATGTCCTGCCGTTTCTTGATGCGCTCGGCCCTGGTGGTCGCGGGGCTCGGCTTCGTCGCGCCGGCCGGCGCGGGGGAGAGCGCGGAGGCGTTCCTGCGGTCGCTGTACCGGGAGCCGATCTACAACCCGCTGGAGGACGGCGGGGCGGAGAAGCTGACGGGCGACGCGCTGGAGGCACTGCGCACGAGCGAGACGCAGAGTCGGGAAGGCGAGGGCGTCGGCTGCATCGACTTCGTCGTCACCGTGTCCGGGCAGGACTACGACGGCGACGCGATCCGCGAGACGCTGGCGATCGAGCCGGCGCCGGCCGACCCGGAATGGCCCCTCGAAAAGGGCGAAGCGCGCTTCCTCGTCAGCTTCACCCAGGCGGGCGAGAAAACCACCCTGTTCTACGACCTCCTCGAGGTCGACGGCGCGTGGCGCATCAACGACGTCGCCAACACCGCGGAAGAGGGCTGGACGATGTCCGAGCTCTGCCGGTGAGGGCAAGCCTCGCACGCGGCGGGGCCCCCGCGGAGATGTTTTCGCGAGGGTGAGGCCGGCGCGTCGCCGCGCGTCTCGCCGGCAGGGCGGCCGGCTGGCGGCGATGCGGGGCGGGTCCTGGCCTGGCGCGGCGTCAGATGAAGGCGCCGGAGGGGCCGTGGACGCGGGCGACGACGAGCTTGCCGCCTGCCGCCGGGCGCCGGCGGCGGTCGGGGCGCACGGGCTGCGTCCAGCTCGGCGAGAGGATCGGCCGGAGGGCGGGGAAGCTGTCGCCGGCGATCTCGCGGGCGGTGGCGAAGACGGGATGCATGGCGCGTCCTTTCGGAACGAGGTGTCGGGGCGGCTCGGCCGCGATCGACCCGTGTTCTAGGCGCCCCGCATTGCCCGCCGATGGCGCGGGCGTTTCGCGTGGGTTGCTTCGCGTTTCGCCCGATCGACGTGGCAACCGGGCTTGATGCGGCGGCGCGGCGGGGCTAGGCCTCGAACACGCCCGCCCGCTCCCTTGGCTCCCGTTCCGGTTCGGTCCCCATGCGCCTGTCGACCCTTCTTCTCGGCCTGCTCGTTCTCGCGCTGTCGGGCTGCCTGTCCGAGATCAACAAGCCGATCACGCCGAACGACCGCTGGTCGGAAACCGCGCAGATCCTGAACACGCCGGCCTCGCCCGACTGACGGGCGGGAAACCGAGGACGCGCAGAAGCCTCCTCGCGCCCGGCCGCCGGGCCGGAACGCGCGAGGATCGGGCCTCGGGGTCGGATGCCTCCTGGATGGAGGGCCTGGGGGCGCCGCAGGCCGAACCTGCGACGTATGCGATGCGTCAGAAAGGGTCCGCCTACGGCGCCCACCGCGAGGGACTGCGTCGCTTTTCCGGTGCGGGGCCACCCCGCACCGCGCGCGTCGGAGCCGGAACACGGGCGGCTTCACCCGTCCCTGGCGGCGTCCTCCCGAGTTCGGGTCTGTCCCAACCGGGTCCCGGGTCTGCCTTCGGGGATACTCCACGGCACGAACCGTTAAAGCCCGCACCGCTCCTCGCGCGTCGCGCCGCCCGGCCGCCCGCTCCTCCGGAAGAAGCGGACCGCGCCGAACCTCGCCCGCCGGCCCCTCGAACGATCCCGGTGATCATTCGCGCCCATCCGAATGGGCCGGCGGTGACGCGGAGAATAGGGGCGGCGGCGCGGGACGTGGATAAGTTCGGCCGCTCCTCGCGGGCCGGCCCGGGCCTTGCGCCGAGGATCCGCATCGCGCGGCGGCGTGCGGCGTCAAAGGACGAGCAGCACCCCGAGCGGCAGGGCGGCCTGGAAGGGCGCCATCAGGAGCGCCGCGGGCGATCCGCCGAACAGCAGCTGGAGCGGCGCGAGGCCGGAGCCGCCGAGAAGAAGCGGCAGGGCGACAAAGGTGCCGGTCATCGGCGAGCCTCGCGCGGGAGCGTGGGGAGGAAAGGGGACGAGCCCCGCCGGGCGATGGTCCGGCGCGGGGCTCGGCGGCCTCGCCGGGCGCGAGCGGCGATGCCCGCGAGAGCGCGGGCGCGCGCCGTGACGCGGGCGATCGGGTCGGCGCGGGTGGCCCGGCCGCGGCGAAGCGCCGGTGGCGGGTGCGGGGCGGCGGAGCGGGGCCGCGCGGGAGCGGGTGGTGGCGCTCCGACGGGGGCGGAGTCGAGGCGCGGGCGAAAGCCCGGCCGGTGGAGCGGTCCGGGCGGGGCCGCGGGCCGAACGCGGCGGCGCGTCAGAGGCCGATGACGGACAGGGTGCTGACGGGCAGGAACAGCAGCTCGCGGCGCAGGTTGAGCAGCGGCAGCGCGAGCGGCGTTCCCCCGAGCAGCGCGTCGATCGGCGCGAGCCCGGCGCCCGCCGCGATCGGCGACAGGACGAGGACGACGAACTCGATCGCGCTCATCGGTTCACCGAACGGCACGCAGCCTCCCCGGCGCTTTCGCCTCTCCGTGTCGGTCGGAGGGGCCGGCCGCGGCGGCGCGGTCGCGCGGCACCCGGCGCCGCAGCGCCGTCACGGGGCAAGCACCCGCAGGTCGTGCATCAGGCCCCAGCCGAAGAGGGTGAAGACCGGCGGGATCAGCAGCCCCGCCGGCGTCCCCGCCGCGAGCGCCAGCAGGGGCTGCGCGTAGACGAAGACGATGCCGAAATGAATGGGGGAGAAGGCGGCGGCTTCCATGCGGGCTCCGGCGTGGGGCGCGTCGGGAGTGGTGCGGTCGGCAACGGGAGGTAACGCGAAGGAGGCCGGCGGCGAGACGGGCGCGTCTCCCGCCAGCCATGCCGCACCGGCCTCCTGGATGCAGCCGGGACAGGAAGATCGCGAAGCCGTCCGCCAGGGGGATGAGGCCGAGATCGACGCAAGGGTGGGTGACGGACGGCTCGTCTGGGTCGCCGCGATCATCGCAGTCAGAGGACGTCGAAGCCGGTATCCTTCGCGAAGGCAATGACGGAGGAAGTGAGAACATCTCCCGGTAGAAAGCGGCGGGCGATGATCCGGCGCTTCTGAAAAGGGGAGCAGGTAGTCGATGTTTACCGTGAGGCCGCCCGGCGAAGCTGCCTCATGCAATGACGGCTCGACGCCTTGGCGCGACTGCGTGAGGGCGAGGAAGTAGGCGAGAAAGCGCACACCGAGCGCTGTCTCTGCGGCGCGAACCTCAACGTTGACTGTGACGGGCGGCACGGAAGAGAAATTCATTGATTGATGTGATCAATGATGTCATCCCGCGATGGGAGCAGATCTATTTTCGCCGCTTGATTGGGGCCTCTTCTTCCTAGCAAAGGAAGGTATCAGCTAGTCACTGCAAGATGCTTAGACGAGTAAGTGGCTATACAAAATTATGTCGCAACTTCTGCCCCAATCGCAGTGGTCTAACGTGTTGTCGAGCGAACCTCTCCAGCGCTTTCTTTAGGGGCGCTCCATGACCGCGGCTTTTTGGTCGCCGCTGGCAGTAACACGTCGCACGCCACCCCGACCAGTCGGCCTGAACAAGGTTCACCGCCGCGAAACTCAGTCAGTCGGACGCTGAAGAGATCCTGGAAATTATGCCCGGCCAACTGATATTATCTGAGGTAGGGGAGGCTAGGGTTAGATGGGAGGGCGCAGACGACTTTCACACGTCTTCTGGCAATATTCCTACCCCGTCGCATCTCGTGTCAGCTTAGTAGGCCGAATAAGATACATACGAGCAGAAATCGGCATATGTGTTTAAAAAACAAGGCGGGGTGGCCTGTCACCAGACCACCCCTCAACTGCCGCTTTGCTGCAAAAGCAGAGCGCGGCAAGCTCTAAGATCGTTGATAGCCCACTCTGCGGCGAAGGTCAAGCACTTCGGGACCTAAAACGTGTGCGCAGCCTCTTCCGCCTGCTGTAGCTTATCAATGCGACTAGCAGCGTGCATGAGGCCAAGGTCGCCAGAAGTCTCAGGAGCCAAGTATATTGACTGCTATATAGGGCCTCAAGAAGGAAAAATGGAATGAGGATAAATAGCGTGGTCGATAGTTGCCCCAATATCGTTAGCATTCGATCCGTATAGTCAGGTCGATAATCATCCGGTATATTCTTCGGAGGGTTTCCGGTAACGATGGTCCTGTAAAGAAAATTGGAAAAGTCTGTGCTTCTGAGGTACTGTGTGTGCGACAAGTGCGGCAATGATGGATGAGCGCTTGGAACTTCGATGTTGAAGAGAACGCGGTCCAAATCATCTCTGGAATGGCATGGCGAGAAAAGAGGACTGCTGATTGGATCATACCTAGTCCAAAAGTTAAAAATCCTGGCATCCCCCCCTCTAGAGGCAGAAACGAACGGCGATAGACGTAACGATTTTCGCCGTTCTGCTGCGATTCGGCCGTAGCGCCTAGAGGATTCGGTACTCGTCTGAAATGTATCGAATATAAGGTCTATTGGGCTTCCGTATGTTATCAAGCATTTAAGATTGAAAATTCTTTGCAAGGTGGCGTAGTCTGGATCATCCTTGCCTCTTGATTCAAGCATGTCGCCAATTTCTGTAATCGCATCGAATGCAATCACGGAGCCAAGACTGTGAGATACAACAACAAGGTTCGAATCTGGGTTTTGTCTCAAGGCATGCAGAAAAAACAATCTGACATGAGATTGTATATTGCGCTTTACATCGTATTTTTTACTTTTCTCGTTTGCTTGCGTCCAGTACATCACGTCCGCGATGTGGGATTTCAAGAAAGAGGCTATTAGGGGACCTGCTAAGCACATCGCTGCTCCAACCAAAGCTGGGGCTAACAAAGATAAAGGGAATTGTGCCCCGCTATTGAGCCACTCTTTTATCCCAACAACGCTATATCCAAACAAAATCAATGCCGTGCATAGATAGCTATTGGCAGAAGAAAGGATAAAAAAGAACGAAAAAAAACTTGCAATTGATGATTTGAAAACGGTAGATCGCCATCTTTGGGCGAGAGAGCATAATATATCTGCCCTTTGTTGGGGGAATTTTTCTCGAAGGAAGCGTGTAAAGTCCTTGAAAGATCCTTGTGGATATTTCGAGCGATTGTCCCACTGATCGAATTCTTTGTAGGCGCGGCGTAGCTGTTCATAGGCAGTTTTATCGATTTCGCTGGTGCTTTTTACGAGCTCTTTCGATCTGTAAAGCTGATAATCTCGCCAAGCAGAAACAATGGGCCTGAGCGGAGATCCTATCTGCAGGAAAATCCACCAAAGTATCGAGAAGATGCTTGATGAATTGACTGCCTTGTGCGTCCAGAAGCATTCATATATCTTTATCTTCGATGTTGGACGATCTTTTCCAGCGATATTGACGATGCGAGAGAAGCTTATAGTTCTCACGTCCTCGTCAAATTCCTCCGATCGTTCTCTCGAATATACAAATCGTCGGGCTTTCCCTACCGAGCTCCGGTCTGCTTCTTGACTTGATAGGTCAATGGCGTCGAGGATAGCACTTATTTCTTCATCCCTTTGGCGAGTGCCAATCCCGTGAACGTAGATTACGACGGTATCTTTGGCCATCTTCGTGCGTTCAATTTGTCCAACCCAAGCAGGACTGGCGCAGTTTTAGTGTATCTCATTTAGCGATATCTATAATCGCGAAATATTTTTAAGAAAATCTCTCACCGCCCAGGCCGCCCTGTCTTCGACGGCCGACGCTTCCGCTTCGACGTCTCGGCCGGGTCCTCGTACGAGCCCAGCCCGACCTTCTCGCGCCTCACCGGCTTGGCGTCGTCGGCGCCTGAGGGCTTTTCGGTGCGGCGGACGGTCATCTCGTCGAGGGTGTTCTTGCGGAAGAGGGAGGGGCGGTTGGGCGTCGGCGTGTCGCTGCCGGGGCCCATGTCGTCGAGCGAGGGGCGGGCGAAGTAGGACGGAGCGTCGTCGGACTCGCCGCGCAGGCGCGAGGCGATGGGCTCGCCGCCGGGGCCGAAGACGGGGTTGCGGTGGTTGGCGGCCGGGGCGTCCGCGCCCGGCGCCTTGGCCGGCGGCACGAAGGCGGGGCCGCGCGGGGCGAGGGGCTCGCCGCGCGGGCCGAAGCGGCTGTTGGCCTGGGCGGGCTTCTTGGCCCCCCGGCGGCCCTTGGCGGCGGGGGCGCCGGAGGGGTAGGCGGAGGGGCCCTCGTCCAGATAAGCGTCGACGTCGAGGTCGCGGGCGAGGGGATCGGCGGCGGCGGCGAGCTCGGTCGCCTGGAGGCGGCGGATCTCGTCGCGCAGGCGCGCGGCCTTCTCGAAGTCGAGATCGGCGGCGGCGTCGCGCATCTGCTTTTCCATGTGCTCCAGATGCGCCTTGAGGTTGGCGCCGACCATGGCGCCCTCATTGGTGAGGGGACCGGTGTCGACCCGGACGTGGTCCTTCTCGTAGTAGGAATCGAGGATGTCGGCGATCTTGGCCTTGACGCTCTGCGGCGTGATGCCGTTCTCCCGGTTGTAGGCCTCCTGCTTGTCGCGGCGCCGGTTGGTCTCGGCGATGGCGCGCTCCATCGAGCCGGTGATGGTGTCGGCGTAGAGGATGACGCGGCCGTCGACGTTGCGCGCGGCGCGGCCGATGGTCTGGATGAGCGAGGTTTCCGAGCGGAGGAAGCCTTCCTTGTCGGCGTCGAGGATGGCGACGAGGCCGCACTCCGGAATGTCGAGGCCCTCGCGCAGGAGGTTGATGCCCACCAGCACGTCGAAGGCGCCGAGGCGCAGGTCCCGGATGATCTCGATGCGCTCCAGCGTGTCGATGTCGGAGTGCATGTAGCGCACCCGCACGCCCTGCTCGTGGAGATACTCGGTGAGGTCCTCGGCCATGCGCTTGGTCAGCACCGTGGCGAGGACGCGGTAGCCCTTGGCGACGGTGTCGCGGATCTCGCCGAGGAGGTCGTCGACCTGGGCTCTGGCCGGGCGGATCTCGACGGGCGGGTCGGTGAGGCCGGTCGGGCGGATGACCTGCTCGGCGAAGACGCCGCCCGCCTCGTTCATCTCCCAGGGACCGGGGGTGGCCGAGACCGCGACGGTCTGCGGGCGCATGGCGTTCCACTCCTCGAAGCGAAGCGGGCGGTTGTCCATGCAGGAGGGCAGGCGGAAGCCGTATTCGGCGAGCGTCGCCTTGCGGCGGAAGTCGCCGCGATACATGGCGCCGATCTGCGGCACGGTGACGTGGCTCTCGTCGATGAAGACGAGGGCGTTGTCGGGCAGGTATTCGAAGAGGGTGGGCGGCGGGTGGCCGGGCTGGCGGCCGGTGAGGTAGCGCGAATAGTTCTCGATGCCGTTGCAGGAGCCCGTGGCCTCGATCATCTCGACGTCGAAGCCGACGCGCTGCTCCAGGCGCTGGGCCTCCAGGAGGCGGCCGGCGCGGGTCAGCTCGTCGAGGCGCTGGCGCAGCTCCGCCTTGATGGATTTCACCGCCTGCTGGAGGGTCGGGCGGGGCGTGACGTAGTGCGAGTTGGCGTAGATCTTCACCGACTTCAGGTCGTCGGTCTTCTTGCCGGTGAGGGGATCGAACTCCTGGATCGCCTCGATCTCGTCGCCGAAGAGCGAGATGCGCCAGGCGCGGTCCTCCAGGTGGGCGGGGAAGATCTCGATCGTGTCGCC
>CANJKV010000133.1 GCA_947474855.1 Aurantimonadaceae bacterium
AGCGACGCGCTGGCCAAGCACGATCTCGGGCTGATCCTCGACTTCGTGCCGAACCACATGGGCGTGTCGCCGAAGAACAAGTGGTGGGAGGACGTGCTGCGCTGGGGCGCGGACAGCCGCTACGCCGACGTCTTCGACATTTCCTGGGTCGCCGAGAAGATCCTCGTGCCGGTACTCGGCAAGCCTTACGGCGAGGCGCTGGAGATGGGCGACCTGCAGGTCGTCCTCCATCCCGAGCGCAACTGGCTGCGCTTCGATGCAGCCGGCTACCAGCTGCCGCTTGATCCGCGCACCTTCGCGCTGATCTTCGCGCGGCTCGATCATGGCGAGCGGGATCGGCTCCTGCGCCGCTTCGCCGTCGCGACACCGGCCGAGATCGACGAGCTGCGCGAGCGGCTCGCCGAGCATCTGGAGGAGGTGGAGTTCGCCGACGCGCTCAACGCGGCCATCGAGTCGATCAACGCGGATCGCAAATTCCTTCACGAGCTGCACGAGGCGCAGGCCTGGCGCCTCGCCTGGTGGCGCACCGCCCGCGAGCAACTCACCTATCGTCGCTTCTTCGAGATCGCCGACCTCATCGGCGTTCGCCAGGAATCGCGCCGCGTCTTCCGCGAATCGCACCAGACGGTGATCCGGCTGGCGCGCGAGCGGCGGCTCGACGGCATCCGCATCGACCACGTCGACGGCGTCGCGGACCCGAAGGCCTATCTTGCCGATCTCAAGCAGGCCTTCCAGTCGGTGCGCCGTTCGCCGATGATCCACGTCGAGAAGATCCTGACCGGCGACGAGCGCCTGCGCACCTCCTGGGACATCGAGGGCACCACCGGCTACGAGTTCATCACCGCGCTGTCGGGGCTTTTCGTCGACCCGGCGCGGGAAGAGGCGATGGACCGGGCCTATTCGCGCTTCCTCGGCGAGGAGGAGAACCTGCGCGCGATGATCGCCAAGCAGAAGCGCGCGATCTTCCACCGCAACCTCGCGGGCGAGCTCGCCTATCTCACCGGCGAGGCCATGGCGGTGGCCGCGCGCGGCCTGTCCACCCGCGATCTCGGCGCCGACACGATCGCGCGCTCGATCGTCGAGGTCGCCGTCGCGCTCCCGGTCTATCGCACCTACGTCTCGGTCAACGACGGCGTGCCGACGCGCGACGCGGCGATCATCGACGAGACGGTGGAAGAGGCGCAGCGCTCGCGTCAGGTGGAAGCGGACGAGCCGATCCAGTTCATCGGCCGACTGCTCAAGCTCGACTTCGAGGCCGGCGAGGACGTCGCGGGCGCCCTGAACTTCACCCGCCGCTTCCAGCAGACCACCGGCGCCGTGATGGCCAAGGCGGTCGAGGATACCGTCTTCTACCGCTACAACCGGCTGATCGCGCTGAACGAGGTCGGCGGCGAGCCGGACCACTACGGCGCCGACGTCGAGGCCTTTCACGAGGCGATGGCGATCCGCGTCGAGGACCAGCCGCTGGGGCTCCTCGCGACCTCCACCCACGACACCAAGCGCGGCGAGGACGCACGCGCTCGCCTCTACGCCCTGTCCGAAGCGCCGGAGCGCTGGGACGAGCTGGTCCAGGGGTTCGCGGACGCACTGTCGGATTATCGCAAGGAGATCGAGCCGGGGCTCGTCTCGCCCGACGCGCCGACCGAATGGGGCTTCTATCAGTCGCTTCTCGGCGTGCTGCCGGCCGACTTCGACCCGGAAAGCGCCGAGCAGCGCGACGGAATCAAGCAGCGGCTCACCGCTTTCATGGAGAAGGCGGTGCGCGAGGCCAAGCGCTGGACGAGCTGGACGTCGCCGGCCGAACCCTATGAGGGCGCGCTACGGGACTTCGTCGCGGCGGCGCTGGACCCCGAAAAGAGCGAGGGCTTCCTGCCGACCTTCTGGCGCGACGCGCAGCCCTTCGTCGTGGCGGGCGCCCTGAACTCGCTGGCGCAGACGGCGATCAAGCTCGCCGCGCCCGGCATTCCCGACATCTACCAGGGAACGGAGTTCTACGACTTCAGCCTCGTCGACCCGGACAATCGCCGCGCGATCGACTTCGCTGACCGGCAGAGCGCCTTCGAGGGCGGCGAGACGGCCCCGGACCTTCTCGACCATTGGCGCGACGGACGCGTGAAGGCGAAGATCACGGCGGAAGGCTTGGCGGCGCGCGCCGCCGCGCCCGACCTCTTCACGCGCGGGGCCTACGTGGCGCTGGAGGTGACCGGCGTTAACGCCGATCACGTCGTCGCCTTCGCGCGCATCGCGGAGAGCGGTGGCCCGGCCGCGATCTGCGTCGCGCCGCGCCTCGCCTTGACGCTTCTCGGGGAAGGCGCGAGCCGGCCGATGGTGGAGCCGGCAGCCTGGGGCGACACGGCGATCACGATTCCCGAAGGCTTGCGCGGGCGCGGCGCGCGCGATCTCTTCGCCGAAACGCGGCGGGACCTCGGCGAAACGCTGAAGCTGTCGGAAGCGTTCTCCGCCCTGCCGGTCTCCTTGCTGCTTATCGACTGAGGCGCGGTCGAAATTCTTTCGGCTCCAGCCCTTTCAGGGCTGCGGCCGGACCGCTATCTGCCGCCCCGCTTATCGAGAGGAAGTTGCTGGGAGGTCCCATGACAATCCGCGCCGTCGTCTGGAACGAGTTTCTCCACGAGCGGGAGAACGCCATCGTTCGGGAGATCTATCCCGACGGCATCCACGCAGCGATCGCGGGCCACCTCAACGCCGCGGGGGGCATCGAGGCGAGCCTCGCGGCCTTGGGCGAGCCCGAGGACGGCCTGTCGGAAGCACGGCTGAAGGAAACCGACGTGCTGCTCTGGTGGGGCCACAAGGCGCACGGGGCGGTGGCCGAGGAGACCGTGACCCGCGTCGCCGAGCGGGTGCATCAGGGCATGGGGCTCCTCGTTCTTCATTCCGGCCACTTCTCGAAGATCTTCAAGCGCCTGATGGGCACGCCCTGCTCGCTCCACTGGCGCGAGGCGGGAGAGCGCGAGCGGATCTGGACGATCAACCGATCCCACCCGATCGCCAAGGGCATCGGCGAGCGGATCGAGATCCCGGCTTCGGAAATGTACGGCGAACCCTTCCTCGTGCCCGAGCCGCTGGAGACGCTGTTCATATCCTGGTACGAGGGCGGCGAGGTGTTCCGCTCGGGGCTGACCTATCAGCGCGGGGCGGGGAAGATCTTCTATTTCAGCCCCGGCCACGAAACCTATCCGATCTACCACCAGCCCGAGGTGCTCCAGGTGATCGAGAACGCCGTGCGCTGGGCGCACAATCCGGCGCCGGCCTGGACCGACGTGTCCGCCGCCCCGAACCGGCCGGTGGATAAGGCGCTGGAGCCGATCACGGAAAAGGGCCCGCGCCTGCATCAGGCGGGCGAGGCGGGCTATCGCTGAACCGCTGGACACGCGCGACATGAGCAAGACGACCGATACGACGAACCCGGCGGCCCCGGCCACCGCGCCCGCCGCGGCAGGCGCCGCGGACAAGCGCATCCTGATCCTCGGAACGGGGGGGATCGCCCACAAGCATGCGGAGCATTTCTCCGCCATTCCCGGCTGCACGATCGTCGGTGCCTGCGACGTGAACCTCGAGCGGGCGCGCTCCTTCGCCGAGATGCACCGCATCCCGAAGGCCTTCGGCTCTCTGGAGGAAGCCTTGGCCTGGAACCAGTTCGACGCGGTCGTCAACGCGACGCCCGACGGCGCGCACAAGGCGACGACGCTCGCCTGCATCGCGAAGGGAAAGCACGTCTTCTGCGAGAAGCCTCTGGCGTTGAACCACGCCGACGCGATGGAGATGACCGAGGCCGCCGAAGCCGCCGGGCTCATCAACATGGTGAACCTGACCTATCGCAACGCCGAGGCGGTGCAGCTCGCCCATCGCATGATCGCGGCAGGCGAGCTCGGGACGATCCGCCACGTCCAGGCGAGCTATCTTCAGAGCTGGCTGGCCTCGCCGCATTGGGGCGACTGGCGCACCGACGAGAAATGGCTGTGGCGCCTGTCCTCCGAGCACGGCTCGAAGGGCGTGCTCGGCGACATCGGCGTCCACATCCTCGACTTCGTCACCTACGCGACGGGGCACGACATCGTTCAGCTCGGCGCCCGGCTGAAGACCTTCGACAAGGCGGACGGCGGAGCGATCGGCGGCTACACGCTCGACGCCAACGATTCCTGCGCGATGACGGTGGAGTTCGACAACGGCGCGCTCGGCGTCGTCCATATGTCGCGCTACGCGTCCGGGCGGATCAACAACCTCGACCTCGTGATCCACGGCGACAAGGGCGCCCTGCACATCTGGGCGGACCACGAGAAATCGCTGCTCGAGGCCTGCATGGGCAAGGACATGGAGACGCAGACCTGGCGCCCGATCGAATGTCCGCCGACGCCGCGCAATGCCAGCCGCTTCGTGATCGCGCTCCTGACCGGCGTCAACGGCGAGCCGGATTTCCGCCGCGCGACCAAGATCCAGAAGCTGCTCGACCTGTGCTTCGAGTCGGAGGAGGCGGGGCGGGTCCTAGCGGCAGTGTAGGAGCCCTTCGAGCTTTCCGGCGAAGGGCCGGAGCGGAGGAGGGAGCAGCCTGGATGTCCCCCGCGACACGAGAAAGGCCGCGGCGTTCGAGACGCCGCGGCCTTCTGCATTCCGATCTTGGGCCCGTCGCCTCAGCGGACCGACAGGACCTCGCCGCTGCGCAGGTCGATGTCGACGCGGATGTCGTCACCGCGGCGATCGATGCCGGCGATGCGGTAGGCCTGGCGGGTCTTGGTAACGGAATCGACCTCGTCGACACCCTCACCGCGAGCGATACGGAGCGCCTGACGCTCGCTGATCTGCTGGCCGCGGTCGGAGCGGGCGGCGCGGTCGCTGCGGTTGTCGTCCCGGCGCAGCTCCTGCTGGGGAACGACGCGCACGCCGTTGGGGCCGATCTCGATGCCCTGTGCGAAGGAAGGAGCCGCTGTCGCGACAGAAGCGGCCGCAACGATGCCGTAGATCCAGGACTTGTTCATGGGTGTCTCCCGAAACGGATGGGTTGATCGCCGAACTGCGTCAACCGTGTCGGGGGCGATAACAAGCAAACCCGGATCGGGTTCCATAGCGGCGACTTCGCCATGACGATAAGGAAGTCGATCGAGCCCTCGTTATGCCGGCGAACTGCGCCTCTGCGACAAGCAATGCTGGTGGAGCCGGCCGCGATGGTGAGTCGCGGCCGGCTTGCAGCTGACCCTAGGACAGGTACTGACCGCCATTGGCCGAGACCGTCGATCCCGTGATGAAGCCGGATTCGTCGGCGGCCAGGAACACGACGCAACGCGCGATCTCCTCCGGCTCGCCGAGGCGGCCGACCGGGATCTGCGGAATGATGCGCTCGTTCAGCACCTTCTCGTCGATCGCCCGCACCATTTCCGTGCCGATGTAGCCGGGGGTGATGACGTTGACCGTGATGCCGACGCGCGCGCCTTCCTGGGCAAGGGCCTTGGTGAAGCCGATGTCGCCGGCCTTGGCAGCCGAGTAGTTCGCCTGCCCCGCCTGGCCCTTCTGGCCGTTGATCGAGGAGATGTTGACGATGCGGCCGAACTTTCGGTCGCGCATGCCCGACCAGACCGGATGGGTCATGTTGAAGAGGCCGGAAAGGTTCGTGTCGATGACGGCCTTCCACTGCTCCACCGTCATCTTGTGGAACATGGCGTCGCGCGTGATGCCGGCATTGTTGACCAGGATCTCGACCGGCCCGAGCTCGGCCTCGACCTGGGCGAGACCGGACTTGCAGGCCTCGTAGTCCGACACGTCCCACTTGAAGACCTTGATGCCGGTCTCCGCCGCGAAGGCGTTCGCGACCTCGTCGTTGCCGGCGTAGTTGGCGGCGACGGTGTGGCCCGCCGCCTTCAGCGCCTTGGCGATGGCCGCGCCGATACCGCGCGTGCCGCCCGTGACCACGGCTACTCTGCCCATGACCTCATTCCTCTCCCGTTCGTGTGGATGCGACTGAAGGCCCGCGGGGCCGGCAAGCGGCGCCCGCGGTTCATGCACGTCTCACGGGGCCGGCGTTGCGCCGGCCGCGCCGAGGTCAGATGCGCTCGAAGCACATGGCGACGCCCATGCCGCCGCCGATGCACAGGGTGGCGAGGCCCTTCTTGGCGTCCCGCCGGATCATCTCGAAGATGAGGGTGTTGAGGACGCGGTTGCCGGACGCGCCGATGGGATGGCCGATGGCGATCGCGCCGCCGTTGACGTTGACGATGTCCGGGTTCCAGCCGAGGTCCTTGTTGACCGCGCAGGCCTGAGCGGCGAACGCCTCGTTGGCCTCGACGAGGTCGAGGTCGTCGACCGACCAGCCGGCCTTTTCCAGCGCCCGGCGAGAGGCGGGGATGGGGCCTGTGCCCATGATGGCGGGGTCGACGCCGGCGGTCGCCCAGGAGACGATTCGCACCAGCGGCTGCAGGCCGCGGCGGTTGGCTTCGCTCTCGCCCATGAGGACGGTGACGGCCGCGCCGTCGTTGATGCCGGACGCGTTGGCGGCGGTCACCGAGCCTTCCTTGTCGAAGGCGGGGCGCAGCTTGGCGACGGAGTCGAGGGTGACGCCCTGCTTGATGTACTCGTCCTGGTCAACGACCGTGTCGCCCTTGCGGCCCTTGATCGTGACGGGGACGATCTCGTCCTTGAAGCGGCCCGCCTTCTGCGCGGCCTCGGCCTTGTTCTGGGACTTCACCGCGAAGTCGTCCTGCATCTCGCGGGTGATCTGCCACTGGCGCGACACGTTCTCGGCGGTCGTGCCCATGTGGTAGCCGTTGAAGGCGTCGATGAGGCCGTCCTTCAGCATGGTGTCGACCATCTTGAGGTCGCCCATCTTGGTGCCCGAGCGCAGGTGCGCGGCGTGGGGCGCCATCGACATCGACTCCTGGCCGCCGGCGACGACGATCTTGGCGTCGCCCGTCGCGATCTGCTGCATGCCGAGCGCGACCGCGCGCAGGCCCGAGCCGCAGAGCTGGTTGAGCACCCAGGCCGTGGTCTCCTTCGGGCAGCCGGCGGCCATGGAGGCCTGACGGGCGGGGTTCTGGCCCTCGCCGGCGGTCAGGACCTGCCCGAGGATGACCTCGTCGACCTCACCCGCTTCTACCTTGGCGCGAGACAGAGCCTCGCGGATCGCGGTCGCTCCGAGCTGGTGGGCCGGTACGCTGGCGAAGGCGCCGTTGAACGACCCGACGGGGGTTCGCGCCGCGCCGACGATGACGACGGATTCCTGGGATGCCATGCCGTTTCTCCCTTAACTCCGACGCGGGCCTCCCGCGGCGCCGTCGCGTCGAGATTGTCCGACACCGCTTGTCGCCGCCCGAAGAGGGCTTGTCAAACACAAGCAGCTCCCGGGCGCCACAGCCAGCGATAGGTGATGATAACTCGCAGGCGCAGCAGTGAATTGAGCCATTCCGTTTGGATTGGCGGCGGTTCTGTGACTATCATTTGGGCAGCGCAACGAAGCATCTGCGAAGACCGTGTTCGGCGGCCCACTTCGCACCGGCAGAAGGGTGAGGCGATGGCCAGGCAAACCGACACGACCGTGATCAAGAAATATGCCAATCGCCGGCTCTATAATACCGGCACCAGCACATATGTGACGCTCGAAAATCTGGCCACGATGGTCAAGAACAACGAGGACTTCGTCGTTCAGGATGCCAAAACCGGTGAGGACATCACCCACTCGGTGCTGACGCAGATCATCTTCGAGCAGGAGAACAAGGGCGGTCAGACCTTGATGCCCATAACCTTCCTGCGCCAGCTCATCCGCTTCTACGGCGATCAGATGCAGATGGTCATTCCGACCTACCTCGAACAGTCGATGAGTGCCTTCTCGCGCGAGCAGGAGAACTTCCGCGATAAGGTCGAGGGAACGATGGCGGCAGCCCCGATGAAGCTCATGGAAGCGCAGGTGCGTCGCAACACGGAGATGTTCCGCCAGGCGATGGCGATGTTCAACCCGTTCATGGCGGGCGCCCTGGGCGATGGCACGGGCGCGAAGGCACCGGCGCCGGCGGCCGCCGGCGCGGAGCCGCAGAAGGACGAGCTGGCGGCGATGCGTGAGGAACTGGCCGCCATGCGCGAGCGCATCGAGAAGCTCGACGCGAAGAAGGCGGACTAGTCCGTCACCGCCGCATCAACGCGAAAGGGCCGGCGCTTCCCGAGGGAAGCGCCGGCCCTTTTCGATTCGCAGGAGCGGCGCGCCGCAGCGCGCCGATGCCGGTTCAGGCCTTGTCCTTGACCTTCAGGATCTGACGGCCGCGATACATGCCGGTCTTCAGGTCGACGTGGTGCGGGCGACGCAGCTCGCCGGAGTCCTTGTCCTCGACATAGGTCGGGGCGGCGAGGGCGTCCGCCGAGCGGCGCATGCCGCGCTTGGACGGCGAGGTCTTTCGTTTGGGTACGGCCATTTCGCTTCTTCCGTTCGTTTCGGCCTTCGGCGGTGGCCGTCTGCCGGCGCCCCGTCGCGGCGTCTGATCGCATTCATCCCGCCGCCCGGCCGGCGCCGCGACGGGCGGCGGTCATCGGCCATTCGTCACGGTGGAGGGCCGGCGGGCGGAAAGGACCGGGCCGCATCGAAACTCCGCCGTGAAGGGAATTCGTGGGGGCGCATAGCAAAATCCGCGGGCGATGGGAACCCCCGCCGGGGCGCCGCGCCGTTGCTTACCCGGCCGGGCGCAGGCAGAAGGTGTGGTCGCCGGCGCTTCGCACGAGGCGCTGCAACCGGTCGGCGAGGCGGGACAGGCTGGCGGAAGGCTTGCCGGGGTTGCGGGTCGCGGGTGCGGGCAGGGTGCGGGCCAGAAGGGCCGCCTCGCGCCGCGTCAGCATCTCGGCCGGCTTGCCGAAGTAGTGCCAGCTCGCCGCCTCGATGCCGTAGACGCCGGGCGCCCATTCCGCGATGTTGAGGTAGATCTCCATGATCCGGTGCTTGGGCAGGATCAGGTCGACATAGAGCGCCAGCGGGGCTTCCATGGCCTTGCGCACGAAGGAGCGGCCGTTCCAGAGGAACAGGTTCTTGGCCGTCTGCATGGTGATGGTGGAGGCGCCGCGGGTTTCCTCGCCCGCCATGGCCTCCTCGACCACGGCGCGCATCTCGCCCCAGTCGATGCCGTGGTGGCGGCAGAACTGCCCGTCCTCGGACATGACCACCGATTCGATCAGCACCGGCGAGACCGACTCGAGCGGCACCCAATCGCGCTCGACCTTCGAAAAGGTCATCCAGTCGGCCAGCATCAGCGTCGAGACCGGATGCACGAAGGGAATCGCATAGACCGGCACGAGCACGAGCGGCAGGAGGGCGAGAAGAACGAGGGCGGCAAGGATCCGCTTGACGATGGGCATCAGCCGCGCCGCCGGGAGCCCGGCCGGCGCGGCCGCCGGGATAAGTGGATCGCAAGGGGTCGCATCGCTCTTTCCTTATCCACCGCCCGACGCTGCGGCAACGGCAATCCCCGATCATGCTTGACGGCCCGCCCCCGGTCGGCGAAGCCCGGCCGAACGAGCGCGGAAGGGACGGTCATGGCGGCGCAGACGGATTTCACGCACAGGCTCGCCGCATTGGCTGATCGGGTCGAGGCGGCGCTCGGCGCCGCGATCGACGGCTCCGCCGGGGCGCGCGCGCCCGTCCGGCTGATCGCCGCCATGCGCCACGGCGCGCTCGGCGGGGGCAAGCGGCTGCGGCCCTTCCTGGTGATCGAGAGTGCCGCGCTGTTCGGTGCGGGGGAGGCGACGGCCATGCCGGCCGCGCTCGCGCTCGAATGCATCCACTGCTACTCGCTCGTCCACGACGACCTGCCGGCGATGGACGACGACATGGAGCGGCGGGGACGCCCGACCGTCCACGTCGCCTATGACGAGGCGACGGCGATCCTCGCCGGCGACGGGCTTCTGACGCTCGCCTTCGGCGTCCTGGCGGAAGCGGACACCCTGTCGGCGCCGGCGCGCCTCGCTCTCGTCTCGCGCCTGGCGAGCGATGCGGGAACGGCCGGCATGGTCGGCGGGCAGGCGCTCGATCTGTCGGCCGAAGGGCTCGCCGAGCTGCCGGAAGCTGAAATCGTGTCCATGCAGGCGATGAAGACCGGCGCGCTGATCGCCTTCGCGGCCGAGGCTGGCGCGATCCTCGCCGACGCGCCGGCCGAGGACCGGCGACGCTTGCGCCAGTTCGGCGAGGTCATCGGCCTCGCCTTCCAGCTGGCCGACGATCTCCTCGACGAAACGGCGGAAGCCGCGGCGCTCGGCAAGGCGGCGGGCAAGGACAGGGCGCGGGGCAAGAAGACGCTGCCGGCGCTGCGCGGCATCGATTGGACGCGCACGCGCCTCGCCGGACTGGTCGACGAGGCGGAGGCGCTGCTGGCGCCCTACGGCGAGAAAGCGGACACGCTGCGCGAAGCCGCGCGCTTCGTCGCGAACCGGCGCAGCTGAAACGCGTCAGGCCGCCTGGTCGAGCGCGGCGCGGGCGTCGTTCTTGATGCGGTTGACCATCGAGCGCAAACCGTTGGAGCGCTGCGGCGTCAGGTGATCCTGAAGCCCGAACTCGGCGAAAACGGCTTCGGCGTCGGTGTCGAGGATTTCGGGCGCGGTCTTGCCGGAAAAGATCGCGAGGGCCACGGCGACGAGGCCCCGCACGATGTGCGCGTCCGATTCGCCCTGGAAGCTCAGGTGCGGTGGCTGGGCGTCGTCCGCGTGGGACAGGAGCCAGACCTGGCTCACGCAGCCGCGCACCTTGGTCTCGTCGTTCATCGAGCCGTCCGGCATCGGCTCCAGCGTCCGGCCGAGCTCGATGAGGTAGCGGTAGCGATCCTCCCAATCGTCCAGAAGCTCGAAGTCGCCTCGAATGTCGTCGATCGTGGGAGTCATCGCGCTCGGCTTGGATGGGACAAGGGGCAATGCGCTCATATAGGCGCGGGCGCCCGCGATGTCAGGCCCGGGGGGCGGGACGGGGTACCGGCATGTTCGGCGCGGGGGCGCTCGGAACCTCGCCGCGCGGGATCTGGGCGAAGGCGCGGTTGTTCTTCGGCGCGGGAGCGGGCGAGGGCGCGAAGGCGATGACCCCTTCGCCGCTTCGCTCGAGAAGCGGGCGGTCGGGAACGGCCGGACCCTTCGAGGGCATGGGGTAGGGCCGGGGCTGTCCACGCTGCGAGGGCGGCTGCGCGGCGGCGCGGGGCTGCGTTGCGGCGCGCGGCGGAACATAGGCCTGAGGCACGGCCGGGGTCGGCGCGGCGCGGCGGGGCGGCTGGGCGTGAACGGGCTCGGCCTCGCGGATCGCCCGCTCGACATCAAGCCGGCTCGTCCGGGGCTCCTCACGCAGGGCGGTGGCCGCGCCGGGAAGCGACCCCGTGAGGGTAGGGTCGGTGGAGCGCGGCGTCACTTCGACCAGCACGGGCGGACCGTCGCCGAGCGACGCGTCCTCGCCGCGGGCATAGGCGTAGGCCAGTCGCGCACCCTCGCCGATCTGGGCGGCGGCGAAGCTCGCGGCCTCGCGGCCGGCAAGGCAGGCGGTCGGCGCGCGGTCGCAGAAGCCCGACAGGTCCGACGCCGCTTCCTGGATGCCGAACAGAAGGCCGCCGACCGACAGGTCGGGACCGCCTTCGCCGCTGGCGTTGGGCAGGATCACCGCCGCGAGGCCGAGAAGGGCCGCGGACTTGACGAGGAAGCGGATCATGAAGCGAGGGTTCCGAGGCGCTGGCCGGTCGATGGGAGAACATTACACGATCGCCGCGACGGCGTGGTTCAAACCCGCGCTCAGAGTTAATTCAAATGCCATGGATCGCGCGGGCTGCGGGCTGGGGTGCACGACTGGCTCGAATGCGAGGCGAAGCGTTAACCATGACGGGCAAAGCCGCACTCGTGTGCCAAGCCTTGTCGGCCAAGGCTTTGCGGCTCGGCGGGAGGGCCTTCGACACCCGCGCTTATGCCTTCCTTAAGCCCGCTTGGACATGATCCGGGCAACGAAAGACGGACCGGCCGCGACGCGCTCGACGCGTGGAAGGCCACCGCCGCTTCGCCTGAGGATCAATGTCAGTTTTGCGTATGGTCGGATGGTTTCAGCCCAAGCGCGAGGGCCGCGCGCCGCTCGCCGCGGGGCTTCTCGCCCGGCTCGGCAGCGGCGTCCAGGGCCTCGTCTCGCCGTCCGTCGTCGAGACCGGGGAGCGGCGCCGCCACGCGCTCGCGATCACCGGGCTCGTCGCGGCCGGCGCCGGCCTCTCGCTCGCGGCCCCCGTCGCCCTTGTCCTCGACGCGCCCAACCTGGCCGTGGCGCTGCCGCCGCTCGGCGGCGCGGCGCTGGTCGGCACGGCGGCCTTCGTGTCGGCGACCGGCCGGCTGAAGGCGCTGGGGCTCACTGCGGCCGCCTGCGCCTATGTCGCTGCCCTGTCGGCCGCCGCCTGGTTCGGCGGGCTCGGCTCGCCGGCGCTCTGGCTCCTGGCGGTGGTTCCGGGCGAGGCGGCGATGCGCGGCCATAAGCGCGGGGCGCTCGCCGCCCTCGCGGGCTTCGCTGCGGCCCTCGCTCTTGCCGGACTTTCGCACGGCACCGGCGCGCGGGCGCCGATGGCCGGCGGCGAGACGATCATCGCGGCCGGCGCCGGGCTCTACGCCGCGCTGCTCGTCTGGCGCGCGGTCAACCGTCGGCCCGAGAGCGGGACCAAGTCGGACGCGGCGCCCGCCGCGCTTGCCGAAGGCGAAGCGCTGCCCGCAGTCGAGATCCTGCCGCCCGAGCGGTTCGAGCCGGAAACGGCGGCACCGACGGACGGGACGATGGCGAACGCGCTGGCGCGCGCCAACGAGACTTCGGCGGCCAAGACGCAGTTCCTCGCGGCGGTCAGCCACGAGCTGAGAACTCCGCTGAACGCCATCATCGGCTTCTCGGACATCCTGCACCAGGAGTTCTTCGGCGGCTTCGAAACGCCCCGGCAAAAGGAATATGTCGGACTGATCCGGGAATCGGGCGAGCACCTGCTCTCGATCGTCAACACGCTTCTGGACGTGTCGAAGATCGAGGCGGGACGCTACGAGCTGGTTCACGAGCCGTTCGCGGTGGACGACGTCCTCAAGGCGGCGGGCGACACGGTGCGCGGCGAGGCCGAACGCAAGGGCCTGCGGCTCGACGTTCGGATGACGGGCGGCATCGCGGTCGAGGCCGATCGGCGCGCCTGCCACCAGATGCTGCTGAACCTCCTGTCGAACGCCGTGAAGTTCACGGAGGAGGGCGTGGTCTCGGCCTCGGCGAGCGTCAACAACGGCATGCTGGAGCTGATGGTCTGCGATACCGGCATCGGCATCGCGGCTCCCGACCTCGCCCGGCTCGGCCGACCCTTCACCCAGGTCTCGGCGGGGCTCGCGCGCCGCTACGGCGGCACCGG
>CANJKV010000134.1 GCA_947474855.1 Aurantimonadaceae bacterium
CCGGCTCAGGGCGCGGCCGCCGGGCACGCGGCCGCGCCCGTCCACCCGACGCTCTTTCCAAGGATGCGGCATGCTCCGCCAGCTTCGCCTCTGCCTCGCGCTCCTTCTCGCCGCGCTGGCCCTCGCCGCGCCGGCTCGAGCGCAGACGCCGGACATCGCCGCCATCGTCGCCAAGCTCGGCGGCAAGATCTCATTTCCCGATACGGAGGCCGTGATTGCCGAGCTCGCCGCCACCGGCGACCCGGCCGCCGAGCGCCCCTTGCGCGCCCTCGCGGCCGGTCAGCTCGTCTGGCGCGACGGCGACGAGGCCGTCTTCATCGCGACATCCGGCGCCGAGCCGACGCCCATCCTCGACCCCGTCACCGGGGCGGAGGCCGGTACGGCACCGAAGGACCAGCTCAACAAGGTCCGCATCAAGAACTCGATCCGCACCGCGGTCGACGACGCCCTCGCCGGCCTCACCCTGCGCGCCGACGATCCCGCCACGCGCCGCCGCGCCGCCGAGAACCTCTTCGCCGCCGCAGACCCTGCCGGCATCGACGTTCTCGACGCCGCGCTTGCCGCCGAGACCGATACGAACGTGCGCGCCGTCATGGAGCAGGCCCGCGCCGCCGCGGTGCTTAAATCCGACCGTCCCGACGCCGTTAAGGCCGCCGCCGTCGCCGTCCTCGCCGCCCGCGGCGACCGCCCGGCCCTCAACGCGCTGACCACCTTCGCGGCCGCGGCCCCCGCCGGCGAGGCGCAGGAAGCCGCCGCCAAGGGTGCCGCCCAGATCGAGCAGACCATCGCCCTCTGGGGTCAGGCGCAGAACATCTGGTACGGCCTTTCCCTCGGCTCAGTGCTTCTTCTCGCCGCCATCGGCCTCGCCATCACCTTCGGCGTCATGGGCGTCATCAACATGGCCCACGGCGAGATGGTCATGCTCGGCGCCTACACGACCTTCGTCGTCCAGGAGGCGATCCGGACGCAGGCGCCCTGGCTCTTCGAGTGGTCGCTCGCCATCGCCCTGCCGCTCGCCTTCCTCGTCTCGGGCACGGTCGGCCTCGTCATGGAGCGCGGCCTGATCCGCTTCCTGTACGGCCGGCCGCTGGAAACGCTGCTCGCGACCTTCGGCGTCTCGCTCATCCTCCAGCAGCTGGTGCGCACGATCTTCGGGCCGACCAACCGCGAAGTCGGAAATCCCGACTGGATGTCCGGCGCCTTCGGGTTCGGCCAGATGGCGATCACCTGGAACCGGCTCTGGATCATCGTCTTCGCGCTGACCGTCTTCGCAGCGCTCCTCTTCGCGCTGAACCGCACGGCCCTCGGCCTCCAGATGCGCGCCGTGACCCAGAACCGGAAGATGGCCTCCGCCATGGGCATCCGCACGCCCTTCGTCGACGCCATGACCTTCGCGCTGGGCTCCGGCATCGCCGGCATCGCCGGCGTCGCCCTTTCCCAGATCGACAACGTCTCCCCCGACCTCGGCGGCAGCTACATCATCGACAGCTTCATGGTCGTCGTCTTCGGCGGCGTCGGAAACCTCTGGGGCACGCTCGTCGGCGCCATGAGCCTCGGGATCGTCAACAAGTTCCTCGAGCCCTATGCCGGCGCCGTTCTCGGCAAGATCGTGGTGCTCGTCCTCATCATCCTCTTCATCCAGAAGCGGCCCCGCGGCCTCTTCGCCCAGAAGGGACGCTTCGTCGACGCATGATCATCGCCCGCTTCCTCGGCCCCCGCGTCTGGCTGCTCGTCGCCGTTCTGCTCGCCGCCGCCGTCCTGATTCCGCTGTCGAACCTCTGGCTGCCGGCGGACCACCCGCTGCACGTGCCGAGCCACATCGTGCCGCTCTTGGGCAAGTACGTCTGCTACGCGCTGCTCGCCCTGGCGCTCGACCTCGTCTGGGGGCATGTCGGCATCCTCAGCCTCGGCCACGGGGCCTTCTTCGCCCTCGGCGGCTACGCCATGGGCATGTACCTCATGCGCCAGATCGGCCCGCGCGGCGTCTACGGCAATCCGGTGCTGCCGGACTTCATGGTCTTCCTGAACTGGGGAGAGCTGCCCTGGTTCTGGCACGGCTTCGACCAGTTCTGGTTCGCCGCGCTGATGGTCGTTCTTGTCCCCGGCCTCCTCGCCTTCGTCTTCGGCTGGTTCGCCTTCCGCTCGCGCGTCACCGGCGTCTATCTCTCGATCATCACCCAGGCCCTCACCTACGCCCTCCTCCTCGCCTTCTTCCGGAACGACATGGGCTTCGGCGGCAACAACGGCCTGACGGACTTCAAGGACATCCTCGGCTTCCCGATCCAGGCCGGCACCACCCGCGCCGCGCTGTTCGCCGCGAGCTGCGTGGCGCTCGCCCTCGGCGTCCTCCTCGTCGGCGCCGTCACCCGGTCCAAGCTCGGGAGCCTGATGACGGCCGTGCGCGACGCGGAGAGCCGCACGCGCTTCATCGGCTGGCGCCCGGAATACGTGAAGCTCTTCGCCTTCACGGTCTCGGCCGTCATGGCCGGCATCGCCGGCGCCCTCTACGTGCCGCAGGTCGGCATCATCAATCCCGGCGAGTTCGCGCCGGTGAACTCGATCGAGGTCGTCGTGTGGGCCGCCATCGGCGGGCGCGGCACCATCCTCGGTCCCGTGGTCGGCGCGCTCCTCGTCGCGTCCTCGAAGAGCTACTTCACCGCCGTCGCGCCGGATTACTGGCTCTTCGTCCTCGGCGGGCTCTTCGTCTTCGTCACCCTATTCCTGCCGCGCGGCATCGTCGGCACGATCGACCACGGGTGGAAGGGATGGCGCGAGCGCCTGAAGGCTTCCCGCGCCGCCGAGCGCGGCACCGGCGCCCCGCCCGCCGCGCCGCCCCAGAGCCCCAGCGCCCTGCCGAGCCCCGCCGAGTGACCGCCATGATGCAGCAGCCCATCGAGCCCGGCCAGCCCGAGCCCTTCGTCTCGCCCCACCCCTACGCCACCCAGCGCGCCCTGGAGCGCCGCGCAAGGGAGGCGGCCGGCGGCGCGCGGCGCGAAACGCTCCTCTACCTCGACGGCGTGACGAAGAGCTTCGACGGCTTCAAAGCCATCAACAAGCTCTCGCTCGTTCTCCAGAAAGGCGAGATGCGGGCGATCATCGGCCCGAACGGCGCGGGCAAGACGACGATGATGGACATCATCACCGGCAAGACAAAGCCCGATTCCGGCGAAGTCTTCTTTCGCGGCGACGTCGACCTCACCCGCCACGACGAGGCGTCGATCGCGAGCCTCGGGATCGGGCGCAAGTTCCAGAAGCCCACCGTCTTCGAGAGCCTCGACGTCGAGGAGAACCTGCGCCTGTCGCTCGCCGGCTCGCGCTCGGTCTTCTCGGCGCTGCGCCACAAGCGCACGACAGAGGAAGCCGCCAAGATCGACGAGATCCTCGCCACCACCCGCCTTTCCGACAAGCGCCACCGCCTCGCCGCCGACCTCAGCCACGGGCAGAAGCAGTGGCTGGAGATCGGCATGCTGCTGGCGCAAGACCCCGAGCTCCTCCTCGTCGACGAGCCCGTCGCCGGCATGACCGACGCGGAGACCGCCGAGACCGCGCGCCTCCTTCGCGAGATCGCGCAGACGCGCTCCGTCGTCGTCGTCGAGCACGACATGCACTTCGTGCGCGAGCTCGGCGTCAAGGTCACCTGCCTCCACGAGGGCTCGGTTCTCTCCGAAGGCACCCTCGACCACGTCTCCGCCGACCCGCGCGTCGTCGAAGTCTATCTCGGCCGCTGACCCCGGACTTGAAGCCCATGCTCTCCGTTTCCAACGTCGACCTCTTCTACGGCGCGGCACAGGCGCTGCGCGGCGTCAGCGTCGAGGCCAAGGCCGGGCAGATCACCTGCGTCCTCGGGCGCAACGGCGTCGGCAAGACCTCGCTGATGCGCGCCGTCGTCGGCCAGCAGCCGATCCGCGGCGGCACGATCGCTTTCGACGGTCAGGACCTGAAGCGCGAGGCGCCCTATGCGCGAGCCCGGCGCGGCATCGGCTTCGTGCCGCAGGGGCGCGAGATCTTCCCGCTCCTCACGGTCAAGGAGAACCTCCAGACCGGCTTCGCGCCGCTGAAGCCGAAGGACCGCACGATTCCTCCTTACGTCTTCGAGATGTTTCCGGTGCTCGCCGACATGCTCGGCCGGCGCGGCGGCGACCTGTCGGGCGGCCAGCAGCAGCAGCTCGCCATCGGCCGCGCCCTCGTCACGCGCCCACGCCTCCTCGTTCTCGACGAGCCGACCGAGGGCATCCAGCCCTCGATCATCAAGGACATCGGCCGCGCCATCCGCACGCTGAAGGAACAGGCCGGCCTCGCCATCCTCCTCGTCGAGCAATATCTCGACTTCTGCCGCGAGCTCGCCGACCAGGTCTACGTCATGGATCGCGGCGAGGTCGTCCATGCCGGCCCCGCGGAAAGCCTCGACGATCCGGCCGTGCGCCGCCACCTCACCGTTTGAGCGACCTCAGACCGGCTGGAGCGGCACGGGCGGCCCCTCCGGCAGCTCGACGGCGATCGCGTCGCCCGGCCGCACCGCGCCGCCGCTCAGCACCACCGCCATGACGCCGCTCTTGCGGATCAGCTCGCCCTCCGGCGAGCGGTCGAGAAGCGCCTTCATCAGCCCGTCCTGGAAGGCGTCGATCTGGGCGCAGGGGTTGCGAAGGCCCGTCACCTCGACCACGGCATCCGCCCCGAGCCGCAGCCGCGCGCCGGTCGGCAGGTCGAGGAGCGCCAGCCCCCGCGTCGTCACGTTCTCGCCGAGCTGCGCGGGCTCCACCGAAAAGCCCCGGCCGGCAAGTTCCTCGAACAGCTCCGCGTGGATCAGGTGCACCTGCCTCAGGTTCGGCTGCGTCGGATCGCGGCGCACGCGCGAGCGGTGCTGGACCGTCCGCCCGAAATGCGCGTCGCCTTCCACGCCGCGCCCCTCCACCAGCCAAATCGCGTCCTGCCGCACCTTGCCGAAGTGATGCTCCCCGTCCCTGGCGACGGCCACCACCGATCCCCGCTGCGTCATCCCGCCCTCTCCCGTCATCCCGGTCCCGAGCCCCCTTCAAGCACAAGGCCCGGCGCCGCGCGAGCGGCACCGGGCCCCGTCATGTCGCAGGCTTTAGCCGAGCGCGCGATCAGCGATCCTGGTCGCCGCCCCGCTCGTCCCGATCGCCACGGTCGCCCCTGTCGTCGCGCTCGCGGCGCTCCTCGCGGTCCCGATCGCCGTCGCGGTCGCGGTCGCGGTCGCCGCGCTCGGCACGATCGCCGCCACGGTCACGATCCCGATCGCCGCGCGGGCCTCGGTCGTCATCGCGGTCGCGCGGCCCCTTCGGACCGTCGCCGCGGTGCAGGTCGCGCATGAAGTCGCGGGCGAGGCGGGTGGCAAGCTCGGCCTGTTCCGGGGTCAGCGTCGTGCGCAGCGTCGCGATGGCCGCCTTCAGCCGCCCGGCCCGATCACCCGTCTGAATGGCACGATCGGCGAAGCGCTCCAGCCGGTCCAGCGGCGGAATCCGCGTGTCCGGATCGGCGACGTCGTCCGCATCGTCCCCGCCTGGCGCACCCGGCGCCGGGCTCGGCACGCCGTCCGCTCCGACCGTCGCCGGCGGCGGCACGTCGGCTCCGCCTGGGCCGCCCGGACCACCAGGGCCGCCGGGCCCGCGCATCGGCGGACGCATGGACTCGGCGAAGGCGACGAGCGCGCCGGTGAAGTTGCGCCAAGCATCCATCTGGTCGGCGCGGATGCCGAGCGCGACCTCCATGCCCGCCAGCGCCTCGGCGAGGCGGAGCGTCGAGAACTCCGGTCCGCCGCGCGGGCCGCGCTCGCGGTCGTGGTGACGGCGGCCCTCACGGCCCTCGCCGCGCGGGCCACGTTCCGGCCGCGGCGGCGAGCCGGCCTCGGGACCGGCCGAAGCGCCGGGCGGAGGCGGAGGCGGCGGTTCCTGCGCGAAGGACGCGCCGGCCGGCATGAGCGAGGCCGCGGCGCCCGCCAGCAAGACCGCGAATGTCGCGCGGCGACGGCGCGAATGGTGTCGATGATGTCCGTGCATGTCAGTCCTCGTTGAACCGTTGGTCCGAGAACAGGGATAGGCCGCCCTGGTTGCACCCGTGTCGCCGAACATTTCGCAAGGTTGCGCCGCAGGGCCGATTTGTTACGCATCGTTGCGCGCCGCGCCCCGGCAACGCATTGATACGCTTCGTTCGTTCTCACCCCGCCGCCGCGCGCTTAGAGCTGGAGCCGCCACCGAAACGCCGATGCCCAAGCCGATGCACAAGCCCCACATCCTCGTCGTCGACGACGACCCCGAGATCGGCAAGCTCCTCGGCCGCTACCTGGAGAGCCAGGGCTTCCGCTGCTCGCTCGCCGCCAGTCGCCGCGCCTTCGAGGCCAAGCTCGCGGACTCCGAGGTCGACCTCGTCGTTCTCGACGTCATGCTGCCCGACGGCTCGGGCCTCGACATCTGCCGCGAGACCAAGGAGCGCAATCCGAGCATCGCGATCATCCTCCTGACCGCCCTCAAGGAGGACGTCGACCGCATCGTCGGACTGGAGCTCGGCGCCGACGACTATCTCGGCAAGCCCTTCAACCCGCGCGAGCTCGTCGCCCGCATACGCGCGGTGCTGCGCCGCGGCGGCTCGGAGGCGACGAGCGCCACGCCCGACCGGCCGGCGACGGCGCGCTACCGCTTCGACGACTACGAGGTCGATCCCGAGCGCCGTTCCGTCACCGACGCCTCCGGGGACGAGGTCGACCTGACCGGCGCCGAATACGACCTCCTGATGATCTTCCTCGACCGCCCCGGCCGGGTGCTGTCGCGCGACGTCCTGATGGATCTCCTGCACGGGCGCACTGCCGATCCCTTCGACCGCTCGGTCGACGTCACCATGAGCCGGCTGCGGCGCAAGCTGAACGATGCCGGCGTGTTCCGCCTGTTCAAGACGGTGCGCAACGGCGGCTACCAGTTCGCCGCCCGCGTCGAGCGCCGCGACGAGCCCCGTCCGTGAGCCGCCTCGCCGACCGCATGACGTCGCTGCGCTCGCGGCTGGCGCTTCTGCTCGTCCTCGCCATCGTGGGCGTCGTCGGCCTGTCCGCCCTCGTCTCGGTCCAGGTCCTCGACCGGCCGAACCGCGAAAGCTTCGCCGCCGCCTTCGCGGAAGAGGTGCGCATCGTCCACCGCCTGCTGACCACCGAGCCGAGCGCCGCCGAGCGCTTCGGCATCGAGCTCGGTCCCGAGCCCCAGCGCGGCGACGGCGCCAAGGTGCGGGAGGCCGACGGCATCTCGAGCCAGCTCGCTGCCGGCGGCCTCGACGTGCCCGTGCGCATCGTCGGGGATCTCGAGGCCCGCACGCGCCAGCTCGCCTTCGAGTTCGAGCCGGGCCGCTGGGCCTATCTTCCCTATCCCGGCTTTCCGCCGCGCAACCACTTCGCCTTCGTGTCCTATCTCGTGCTCGTCGTCGTCGGGGCCGTCGCCGTGTCGCTCTTCGCCGCGACCAAGATGACGAGGCCCTTGCGCATCCTCGACGAGGCCGTCGCCAATCTCGGGCCGGACGGCCTGCCGGCGCCGGTGCCGGAAAGCGGCCCGGCCGAGATGCGCCACACCGCCCGCGCGCTGAACCGGCTGACGGCGCGCGTGCGCATCGCCGTCGAGAGCCGCATGCGCCTCGTCGCCGCCGCCGGTCACGACCTGAGGACGCCGATGACGCGCATGCGGCTTCGCGCCGAGTTCCTGCCCGACGAGGAGCGCGAAGTCTGGCTGAAGGACCTCGAAGAGCTCGACGCCATCGCCGACAGCGCCATCCGCCTCGTGCGCGAGGAGGTGGAGCCCGGCGCCGCCGAGCCGGTGGAACTTTCCGAAACGCTGCGCGACATCGCCGCCGAGCTCTCCGAGATCGGCCGCCCCGTCGCGCTCGGTTCCCTCGACGCCTCCTCCACCGTCCTCGCCCGGCCGCTCGCCATCAAGCGGGCCTTGCGCAACCTCGTGGAGAACGCCGCCATCCACGGCGGCGGCGCGCGGATTTCGCTCGGCCGGTCCGGCGACACGGCGGTGATCGCCATCGAGGACGACGGGCCGGGCATCCCCGACGACCTCATCGACCGCGCCTTCGAGCCCTTCTTCCGCGTCGACCCGGCGCGGCGCAAGATCGGCCCGGGCGCCGGCCTCGGCCTCGCCATCGCCAAGGAGATCGTCGAGCGCGCCAGCGGCACGCTGACGCTCGCCAACCGGGCGCCCAAGGGCCTCAGCCAGGTGGTGCGCCTGCCGCTCGCGGCCTGAAATCCCACGTCGTCCGATTGCCGGATCGCCCTTCGCAGGTGCAATATCGCCGATATGGCATCGACGCTCTCGATTCTGGTGGTGGACGAGAACCGCGCCCGCGCGGCGATCATCGAGGACGGCCTGCGCGAGGCCGGCCACGCCCGCGTTGCCGTCGTCACCGAGATGACCGGCCTCGTGCGCGAGATCGAGCGCTTGAAGCCCGACGTCATCGTGGTCGACATCGAGAACCCCAGCCGCGACAGTCTGGAGCAGTTCTTCGAGGTGTCGCGCTCCGTCCAGCGCCCGATCGCCATGTTCGTCGACCGCTCGGACTCCGCCTCGATCCAGGCCGCCGTCGAGGCCGGCGTCTCGGCCTACGTGGTCGATGGACTCAAGAAGGAGCGGGTGAAGCCCATCCTCGACATGGCGATCTCGCGCTTCAACACCTTCTCGCGCCTGACGCGGGAGCTCGCCGAAGCGCGAAGCGAGCTCGCCGACCGCAAGGTGATCGACCGCGCCAAGGGCATCCTGATGAGCCATCGCGGCCTCAAGGAGGAGGAGGCCTACGCGCTGCTGCGCCAGACCGCGATGAACGAGAAGCGCAAGATGGTGGAGATCGCCCGCTCGGTGGTCACCGCCGCCTCGCTGTTCGCCAAGCCGGCCGGCGGCCGGGAGGATCCATGACCCGGACCATCACCCTCGGCTTCATCCCGCTCATCGACGCCGCCGTGCCGATCGCCGCGGCCGAGATCGGCTTCGCCGCCCGCGAGGGGCTGGACCTTCGCCTCGTCAAGGAAGTGTCCTGGGCGAACATCCGCGACCGACTCGCCTTCCGCCAGTTCGACGTCGCCCACATGCTTGCGCCGATGACCGTGGCCTCGCAGCTCGGCATCGGCTCGAACCCCTATCCCGTCGTCACTCCCGTCGCCCTCGGGCGCGGCGGCAACGCCATCACCCTCTCCACCGCGCTCTTCGCCGCCATGGAGGCGAGCGGCGAGGACGTCTCGTCCGGCGAGGCCGCATCCCACGCGCGTGCCCTCAAGCGCGTCGTGGACGCGCGCCGCGCGAACGGGCACCCGCCCCTCGTCTTCGCCGTCGTCTACCCCTTCTCCGCGCATAACTACGAGTTCCGCTTCTTCATGGGCTCGGCCGGCATCGATCCCGACCGCGACGTGAGGATGACCGTGGTGCCCCCGCCCCTCATGGCGGACGCGCTGATGGCCGGGGCCGTCGACGGCTTCTGCGTCAACGCGCCCTGGAACATGCTCGCCGTCGAGCGCGGCGCGGGGCGCATCGTGGCGGTGAAGGCCGACATCTGGCCGGCTTCGCCCGAAAAGGTCCTGGGCATGCGGCCCGACCTCATCGACGGGGAGCGCGACACCGCCTGCCGCCTGGTCGTCGCCATGGAGGCCGCGGCCCGCTGGTGCGACGATCCGGCGAACCGCGGCGACCTCGCCGCCCTTCTTGCCCGCCCCGACCGGATGGACGTGCCCGCCGACGTCGTGCGCCGCCTCCTCGACGGCGAGGTCACGATCGATCCGGCCGGCACGGTGCGCCGCATCCCCGACTACCTGCGCTTCGCGGAGGGCGCGGCGACCTTTCCCTGGATCAGCCAGGCGCTCTGGATCTTCGCCCAGATGCTGCGCTGGGGCCAGGTCGCGCCGAGCCCCTCCGCCGAGGCCGCCGCCGCCCGCGCCTTCCGGCCCGACGTCTGGCGCGAGGCGCTCGCCGGCTCGGGCGTGCCGATCCCCGCGCAGGATCGCCGCGTCGAAGGCGCCCTCACCGCTCCCACTGAGATCGCGACCCTGTCCGGCGGACCGCTGGTTCTCCCGCCCGACCGATTCGGCGACGATCGCCCCTTCGATCCCGATCGGATCGAAGACTACGTGTCCGGCTTCTCCGTCCGCACGTCGTTTCGCGAGCGCCAGGCCCTCGCCGGCGAGTGACGCCGCAAATTGCGGCGTTGCGCCCGAAGATTGAACAGGAGCTGGCGCAAAGCGCGTCGCCGTGAAAAGCCCGCTTAACCTCCGATCATAAATAAGAAAATTGCCGAATTGCTGAAATTTTGATCACTGCCCAGATGCTCAACATTTGGACTTTCAAAAGGCTCTAAATCCGGCGATTATTGCAGTGCGGCCGATCAACGACGATACGGCCGCAAGCCCCCGGGTTCTCTCCCGCCCGCTGCTGACAACGACGTCGCGAAACCGCCGGCTCGATCCGCCGCCTTGTCAGGTGTCCGATCGGTCCTTCCGGCAGGCTTCGCGACGTTTTTCGTTTTCGCCCTCTTTCGCCCGCCCGCCATTGCCGGAGTGCCGCTCCATGAGCGAGAAGACCCTCGTTGGACTCGACCGCCGCGCCTTCCTGAAGACCACGGCCGCCACGCTCGGCACGGCCGCCTTGTTCTCGGCGGCCCGGGCCGCATTTCCGGGTGGTGCCTTCGCGCAAACGGCCGGCGGCCCCGAAACGACGAAGGCCGTCCTCGGCTTCATCGCCCTCACCGACGCCGCTCCGCTGATCGTCGCCAAGGAGAAGGGCTTCTTCGAGAAGCACGGCATGCCCGACGTCGAGGTCGCCAAGCAGTCCTCCTGGGGCACGACGCGCGACAACCTCGTCCTCGGCTCGGACGGGTCGGGCATCGACGGCGCCCACATCCTCACCCCCATGCCCTACCTCATGACGGCGGGCGCGGTGACGCAGAACAACCAGCCCCTGCCGATGGCGATCCTCGCCCGCCTCAACCTCGACGGCCAGGGCATCTCGGTGGGCAGCGCCTATGCCGATCTCAAGGTCGGCCTCGACGCCTCGGTGCTGAGGGAGACTTTCGCGAAGAAGAAGGCGGAAGGGGCGCCCGCCAAGGTCGCCATGACCTTCCCCGGCGGCACGCACGACCTCTGGATCCGCTACTGGCTGGCCGCCGGCGGCATTGACCCCGACACCGACGTCGAGACCATCGTCGTTCCCCCGCCGCAGATGGTCGCCAACATGAAGGTCGGCACCATGGACGCCTTCTGCGTCGGCGAGCCCTGGAACGCCCAGCTCGTCGAGCAGGGCATCGGCTACTCCGCCCTCACCACCGGCGAGATCTGGAACAAGCATCCGGAGAAGAGCTTCGCCATGCGCGCCGACTGGGTGGAGAAGAATCCGAAGGCGACCCTCGCCCTCCTGATGGCGGTCCAGGAAGCCGCGCAGTGGGCCGACGACATGGCCAACAAGGACGAGCTGGCCGACATCCTGTCCAAGCGCGCCTGGTTCAACGTCAAGGCCGCCGACATCGGCCCGCGCATGAAGGGCGTCTTCGACTACGGCAACGGCCGCGTCGTCGAGGACTCGCCGCACTTCATGAAGTTCTGGCGCGACCAGGCCTCCTATCCCTTCGCCAGCCACGACGCCTGGTTCCTCACCGAGGACGTGCGCTGGGGCAAGCTGCCGGCCGCCACCGACATCAAGGGCATGGTCGCCAAGGTCAACCGCGGCGACCTCTGGCTGGAAGCGGCGAAGGCGCTTGGGCTGTCCGACCTCCCGGCCTCGCCTTCGCGCGGCCCCGAGACCTTCTTCGACGGCAAGGTCTTCGATCCGGAGAACCCGGAAGGCTACCTCGCCAGCCTCGCCATCACCAAGATCGCCTGACCGGCCGCAAACGACACGGAAACGCGCCCATGTCCCAGACAGCAGCCAAGGTCCCGGCGAGCGTGATCGCCCTGCCGAAATCCGCCGCGCCGGGAGCGGTCGTCGCGCTGCCCCGCACGGGCACGCCCGTCGCCGCGAAGGCGGCGCGCCTCGCCCGCGAGGCCGGCGCCAACGCCCTGCCGCCGCTCGTCGCGCTGGTCGCGCTGCTCGGCCTGTGGGAGCTGCTCTGCTATTCTCCGACCTCGGCCCTGCCGCCGCCGAGCCAGGTCGTCTCCGACACCTGGGAGCTGATCGCCAATCCCTTCTACGTGAACGGCGGCAACGACGTCGGTCTCGGCTGGCAGATCTGGGCGAGCCTCCAGCGCGTGGCGATGGGCTATGCCATCGCGGTCGCCGTCGGCATCGGCCTCGGCGTCCTCGTCGGGTCCTCGCAGCTCGCCATGCGCGGCCTCGACCCGATCTTCCAGGTGCTGCGCACGGTGCCGCCGCTCGCCTGGCTCCCGCTCTCGCTCGCCGCCTTCCAGGACGGCCAGCCCTCCGCGATCTTCGTGATCTTCATCACCGCGGTCTGGCCGATCATCATCAACACCGCGGTCGGCATCCGCAACATCCCGCAGGACTACCGCAACGTCGCGCAGGTGCTCCGCCTCAACGGCTTCGAGTATTTCGGCAAGATCATGCTGCCGGCGGCCGCGCCCTACATCTTCACCGGGCTCCGCATCGGCGTCGGCCTGTCCTGGCTCGCCATCGTCGCGGCCGAGATGCTGATCGGCGGCGTCGGCATCGGCTTCTTCATCTGGGACGCGTGGAACTCGTCCCTCATCTCCGACATCATCCTCGCCCTCGTCTATGTCGGCCTCGTCGGCTTCGTGCTCGACCGGATCGTCGCATTCGTCGGCCGCCTCGTCACCCGCGGCACCTCGGCCGCCTGAGAACAGCGACGGGAACCAGTTCGATGACCCCTCCCAAGCCCTTCCTGTCCATCGAAGGCGTCGCCAAGCGCTTCACCCGCGGCGCCGCCACGACGGAAGTCCTCACCGGCGTGAACCTTTCCGTCGCCAAGGGCGAGTACGTCTCGATCATCGGCCATTCCGGCTGCGGGAAGTCGACGCTCCTCAACATCGTCGCCGGCCTGACGGACGCGAGCGTCGGCGGCGTCCTCCTGGAGGACCGCCAGGTCAACGAGCCCGGCCCCGACCGCGCGGTGGTCTTCCAGAACCACTCGCTGCTGCCCTGGCTGACGGTCTACGAGAACGTCGCGCTCGC
>CANJKV010000135.1 GCA_947474855.1 Aurantimonadaceae bacterium
ATCCGGGTCGAGGGCATCCAGGGCATCAGCACCGAGGCCGAGGCGAGCGTCGCGGACATCCGCGCGGCGGCCGCGCGCGTCGCCGAGCTCGGCGTCCCCGCCGTCTTCGTGGAATCCACGATCAATCCCCGCACCATCCAGGCCGTGATCGACGCGGCCGGCCAGCAGGGACAGGCGGTGCGGATCGGCGGCGAGCTCTATTCCGACGCCATGGGCGAGGCCGGCACCGCCGGCGGCACCTATATCGGCATGATCTACGAGAACACGCGCAACATCGTCACAGGCCTCGGCGGCACGCCCCCGGCGATGCCGGACGGGCTGCGCGACTGGGCCGAGACCTGGGACGTGGCCGAGGCCTCGGCGAACCCGCCGCCGGCGCGATAGCACCGGCCGTTCCCGCCGCTCCCCTCCCTCACGCGCCGAGTCTCCTTCATGCCCAGCCGCGGGTCTCTTCACGAGCCGGACCTCGCCTTGCACGTCGAGGATCTGACGGTCGCCTACCAGTCGAAGCCTGTGCTCTGGGACGTCGACCTCGACGTGCCGCCGGGCGTGATGGCGGCGATCGTCGGGCCGAACGGGGCGGGCAAGTCGACGCTGATCAAGACCGTGCTCGGCCTCGTCAAGCCGACCGCGGGGCACGTCACCCTGTTCGGGCGCCCCTACAAGGCGCAGCGCCGCCGCGTCGGCTACGTGCCCCAGCGCTCCAGCGTCGACTGGGACTTCCCGACGACCGCCCTCGACGTCGTCACCATGGGCCTTTACGGCCGGCTCGGCTGGCTGCGCCGGCCGGGCCGGCGCGAGCGGGCCGAGGCCGAGCACGCCCTTTCGCTCGTGGGCATGCAGGACTATGCCCAGCGGCAGATCAGCCAGCTCTCCGGCGGCCAGCAGCAGCGGGTCTTTCTCGCCCGCGCCCTGGTGCAGCAGGCCGACGTCTACTTCCTCGACGAGCCGATGGCCGGCGTCGACGCGACCACCGAGCGCGCCATCGTGGAGATCCTCCACCGCCTGCGCGACGGGGGAAAGACCCTGATCGTCGTGCATCACGACCTCCAGACGGTGCGCACATATTTCGACTGGATGCTGCTCCTGAACGTGCGCGTCGTGGCGCAGGGCCCGGTGCGGGACGTCTACACGGCGGAGAACCTGCGCAAGGCCTATGGCGGTCAGATCGCGCTGATCGAGCGCGAGGCGCTCGCCGGCGGTGAGGCGCGGCCCTGAGCATGCTGACGCTCCTCCAGGACTACACGATCCAGACCGTCGCCATGGGCGCGGCGATGCTCGGCGTCATTTCGGGCGTCCTCGGCTCCTTCGCGGTCCTGCGCAAGCAGAGCCTTCTCGGCGACACGCTGAGCCATGCCGCGCTACCGGGCATCTGCCTCGGCTTCGTCGTCGCGGGCGGGCGCGAGCTCGGCAGCATCCTCGTCGGCGCGCTCGTCACCGGGGCGCTCGCCGCGCTCCTGATGCTTCTCCTCACCCGCAACAGCCGATTGAAGACCGATGCCGGGCTCGGCATCGGCCTCAGCGTCTTCTTCGCGATCGGCGTCGTTCTCCTCAGCGCCATTCAGGGCTCCGGCAACGCCTCGCAGGGCGGGCTCGAATCCTTCCTGTTCGGCCAGGCCGCGGCGATCCTGCGCGGCGACCTCTGGATCATGGGCGGCATCACGCTCGCCGCGCTCGGTCTCGTCGTAGCCTTCTGGAAGGAGTTCAAGCTCGTTTCCTTCGACCCGGTCTTCGCCGCCTCGATCGGCCTGCCGGTCGTGGCTCTCGAAGTGCTCCTGACCGTGATGATCGCGCTCGCCGTGGTGGTCGGGCTGCAGATGGTCGGCGTCGTCCTGATGGCGGCCATGGTGATCGCCCCCGCGGTCGCCGCGCGCCAATGGACCCGCCGCCTGGAAGGCATGGTGGCGCTCGCCGCCGCGATCGGCATGGCCGGCGGCGTCTTCGGCGCGGTGGTGAGCGCGCTCGGCCGCGGCCTCGCGACCGGCCCGCTGATCATCCTCGCCGTGTCGGCCGTGGTTCTCGTCTCGCTTCTCGTCGCGCCCGGGCGCGGCCTCCTCTGGGAAGCGGTCCGCCGTTGGCGGCTGCGCGGCCAGCTGGAGGGCCAGCAGGTCCTCACCACGCTCTACGGCCTCGCCGCGCACCACCGCGACCCCGCCTATCCCTCCGAACAGGGCAGCGTCGACGCCTTTCACGGCACCGGCACGCGCGCCGCCCTGGCGAAGCTCCAGCGACGCGGCCTCGTCCGGCCGGCGCGCCATGCGCCGGAATTTACCCGGCACTGGACCCTGACCCCGGCCGGCATCGCCGAGGCCGAGCGCATTCTCGGCGCGATGGGGCGGGAGGCGTCGTGATGCTCGAACAACTGTTCAACAACGTCGCGCTGATGATCGTCCTCACCGGCGCCCTGGTCGGCTGCGCGGCGACGCTCGTCGGGACCTTTCTCGTCCTGCGCGGCAACTCCATGCTGTCGGACGCGATCAGTCACTCGATCATCTTCGGCATCGTCGTGGTCTGGCTGCTGACCGGCGAGCAGAGCGGCCCGGTGCAGATCCTCGGCGCGGCGCTCACCGGCGTCCTGACGGTGTTCCTGACCGAGCTTCTGGTGAGCACGGGCCGGGTGAAGAACGACGCGGCCATCGGCCTCGTCTTCCCGGTCCTGTTCTCGATCGGCGTCCTCCTGATCAACCTCTACGCCCGCGACGTCCATATCGACCAGCACACGGTGCTGCTCGGCGAGATCGGCTTCGTCTGGCTCGACACGGTGGCCATCGCGGATCTGCCGGTCCCGCGCTCGCTCCTGTGGATGAGCGCGATGACGCTGGTGAACCTCCTGTTCATCGTCCTCTTCTTCAAGGAGCTGAAGCTCGCGACCTTCGATCCGGCGCTCGCCAAGGCGCTCGGCTTCGCGCCCGGCCTCCTGTTCTACGCGCTGCTCATGCTGACGAGCTCGACGGCGGTCGCGGCCTTCGACGCGGTCGGCGTCATCCTGTTCATCGCCTTCGTGATCGTGCCGCCCTCGGCCGCCTATCTCCTGACCGACCGGCTCTGGCTGATGCTCGTCATCGGCGCCGCGATCTCGATCGCCTCGAGCGTCCTCGGCTACTGGCTCGCGGTTCTCTGGAACGTCTCGATCGGCGGCATGATGGCGGTGATGACCGGCCTCTTCCTCATGCTCGCCTTCCTGCTCGGGCCCCGCTACGGCATGGCGGCGCAGCTCATCCGCCGCAGGGCCCAGGCCCGCGCCAACGAGAACCGGACGCTCGCGGTCCACCTCTTCAGCCACGAGGACGGACCCGGCGAGGGCGAGGAGAACGTCGCCCGGGCGCTGCGCGATCATCTCGGCTGGAGCGAGGCGCGGGCTCGCGAGGTCCTGCGCCGCAGCCTCGACGAGAATCTCGTCACGCGCGAGGGCGAGCTCCTGCGCCTGACGCCGAAGGGCCGGGCGCTCGCCCGCGAGATCCTGGAGCCATGGGAGCTGGGAACGGGCGGCGCGCAAGCCCCCGCCTGACCGAGCACCGGCCCACAGGCACGCGCGGAACCCCTCGACATCGCGCAACCTCCGTGCGATGCGGCCCGCATGAGGATCTGGCGCGACGTTCTGGAGGACAAGCTGCTGGGAGGCGCCCTCTGCGCCCTCCTTCTCCTGTCGTTCTGCGTCCAGATCGCCGGGGCCAGCCGGGCCGCGGCCGCCATGCTCTCCCCCGATCCGCTCTCGATCATCTGCACGTCCTCGGACGGCACCGGGCACCGCCCGGCCGCGCCGGACCACTCCACGCCCTGCCCCTGCGCCGATCTCTGCGCGGCCGGCGTGCATCTCCGCGCGGCACCCGCGCCGACGGACACGTCCGGCATCCCGATCCGCTTCGCGGACCGGATCGAGATCGCCGTCGACCACGCCGCGCCCATGGCGGCGCTCCCGCCGGGACGATCCTACGAGGCCCAGGGGCCGCCGGCCGCCTCGATCTGACGCGATCCATCGGGGGCCCTGCCCCCGTCGTTCCGTTCGGAAACGGCCGACGCCGCGCTGAGCATCCCGAGAGAGCCGCGCCGAGGCGGGCCGTTCGACAGCCGAGGCCTCATCCCTTGACCGACCTGACCGCTTCCGCGCGGGCTCCAACGAGCACGCTCGCGATCGACACCTACCGCGCGATCTGGCGCTGGCACTTCTATGCCGGGCTGATCGCCGCGCCCTTCATGATCCTGCTCGCCGTGACGGGCTCGCTTTACCTGTTCCGCGACGAGATCGACGGCACGCTCTTCGCCCATCGCAACGTCGTCGCCGCGCAGGCCTCGGCGCCCCTTTCGCCGAGCGAGCTCGTGTCGCGGGCGCAGGCCGCCGTTCCCGGATCGACGCTGTCCGCCTATCGCGAGCCGGGCGGCCCCACAGGCTCGGCCCGGATCGCCCTGCGGGCCGACGGGGACACCGTCTACGCCTTCGTGAACCCGTATACGGGCGCGGTGCTCGACACCGTGGCCAAGCGCCAGGAGTTCAACGAGGTGGTGCGCAAGCTGCACAGCCTCGACTATTTCGGCTCCTACGCCAACCGGCTGATCGAGGCGATCGCGGGCTTCGCCATCATCCTCGTCGTGTCGGGCCTGTATCTGTGGTGGCCGCGCCGGCAGACGGGCGGCGTCCTCACCGTCCGGGGAACGCCGTCGAAGCGCGTCTTCTGGCGCGACGCCCACGCCGTGACCGGCGCCGTCGCCGGCCTCTTCATCGCCTTCCTCGCTCTGTCGGGCCTGCCCTGGTCGAGCTTCTGGGGCGGCAAGCTGACGGAGATCGCGACCGCGACGGGCACGGGCTACCCGGCCGCGCTCTGGGACGCCGTTCCGACCTCGGACGAGCACGCCGCGCACGCCATGGAAACGGTGGGCTGGACGATGGAATCCTCGCCGATGCCGATGTCGCACGCAGCCGCGACGGCACCGATCGGCCTCGACCGGGCCGTCGCCGTCGCCCGGAGCAAGGGCCTGGCGCCCGGCTTCGAGGTGACGCCGCCCGTCGATGCCGCGGGCGTCTACACCGCGGCCGTCTTTCCGGAGGATCTCGCAAAGGTCCGCACGATCCACATCGACCAGTATACGGGCGAGCCGCTCGTCGACATCGGCTATGCCGATTACGGCGCGCTCGCCAAGCTCACCGAGCTCGGCATCAACGTCCACATGGGCCAGGAATTCGGCCTCGCCAACCAGCTCCTGATGCTGGCGACCTGCTTGGCGATCATCCTGTCGTCGGTCGCGGCCCTGGTGATGTGGCTGAAGCGCCGCCCGGCCGGCCGGCTCGGCGTGCCGCCCTATCCGACGAGCCGCCGCGTCTACGGCGCGCTCTGGGCGATGGCGATCGCCTTCGGCGTCCTGTTCCCGCTGTCTGGCCTCCTGATCGTCGCCATGCTCGCCGTCGACCTCCTCCTGGTGCGCAACGTCGCGCCGCTGCGGCGCGCCTTCTCGTAAGGCGGACGAAAGGGTTGACGGCGCGCGCCCCGCGCGCCTACCCATGGGCGGACGGTTCCCCGAGGCGACGAGTCGAGGGGATTAAAAGGGAACGCGGTGAGGCTCGATCCGGGCCGAGACCGCGGCTGCCCCCGCAACTGTAAGCGGATGCCGATCATCCCCGCGATGCGCCACGCGCGTCGCGGCGGGCCGCCGGGTCACCGGCGCCATGCCACTGCGAGGGTCCTTCGAGGGCCGACGCGGGAAGGCAGATGGTCGGTGCGATGTCCGCGAGCCAGGAGACCTGCCGTCGTCCATCGATCCACTCGTTCGGGCGGGGATGCCCGGAAAGGATGCCCATGACGGCCCATCGACGGCGCGACCGCGCCAACGCTTCCCTGTTCGCCCCCGGCTTCCGCTCGCCCGCGCGACGCTGATTCCCGCGTCCGCTCGTCGTCCGCCGTTCTCCATCGGGCTGCCCGGCCGACCGAGCCGGGGCGCGGATGCGCGCGCCCATCCGCCACAGGATATTTCCCATGACGCTGTCTCGACGCGCCTGCCTCCTCGGCCTTCTCGCCGTCGCGCTTTCCGCGGGATCGGCCCTCGCCGCCCCGACGCGGTACCCGCTGACGATCGAGAACTGCGGCCGCACGCTCACCTTCGACAAGGCGCCCGAGCGGACCGTCTCGATCGGCCAGTCGACCACCGAGATCCTGTATCTCCTCGGCCTGGCCGACAAGGTCGCCGGCACCGCCCTCTGGGTCGGGCCGGTGCTTTCCGGCTACGAGGAGGCCAACGCCCGGGTGAAGCGCCTTGCCGACAACGATCCGAGCTTCGAGAGCGTCCTCGCCGAGCGCCCGGACCTCGTCACCACCCAGTTCGAGTGGCAGGTGGGCCCGCAGGGGGTCGTGGCGACGCCCGAGCAGTTCGCCGAACTCGGCATCCCCGTCTACACCTCGCCCGCCGACTGCAAGGGCAAGGACAACGCCGGCGGGGGCGACGGCACGCGCACGGCCAGGTTCACCATGGACCTCGTCTACGAAGAGATCGAGGACCTCGCCCGCATCTTCGACGTGGCGGACCGCGGCGCCGAGCTCGTCGCCGACCTCAAGGCCCGCGAGACGGCGGCGAAGGCCAGGATCGCCGGGCTGAAGCCCGGCACATCGGCCGTGTTCTGGTTCTCTTCGGCCGAGCTCGACATCGACCCCTACGTCGCCGGGCAGAGCGGCGCGCCGGGCGCCATCATGTCCCTCCTCGGCGTGCGGAACGTCATCGACAGCCAGGAGGAGTGGCCGACGGTCGGCTGGGAGACGATCGCCCGGGCCAACCCGACGGTGATCGTCGCGGGCAAGATGGACCGCCGCCGCTTTCCGGCCGACGACATCGCCGTGAAGCTTGCGTTCCTGAAATCCGATCCCGTCGCCAGCCTCATGCCGGCGGTGAGGCAGGGCCGCATCGTCGAGATGGACGCCCAGGCCATGAACCCGACGATCCGCACCGTCGAGGGCATCGAGGTGCTCGCCGACGCGCTCCTGAAGGCCGGCCTCGCGCAGTGAGCAGATCCGGCGCCCAGCCCGCGCGCGCCGCCGGCCTCGTCGCCGGCGCGCTCGCACTTCTTCTCGCCGCGCTGATCTTCGGGGCGGCGGTGGGCGAAACCCGCATTCCCTTCGACACGGTCGCGCGCACGATCGCGAACCGCCTGTGGGCGGCCGGCTATGCGGTCGACCCGATCGACGCGGGCATCGTGTGGAGCTACCGCCTGTCGCGCGCCGTGGTCGCGAGCGCCTGCGGGGCGGCACTCGCCGTGTCCGGCGCCGTCCTCCAGTCGCTGCTGCGCAATCCCCTCGCCGATCCCTACCTTCTCGGCATCTCGGCCGGCGCCTCTTCGGGGGCGGTGGCGGTGGCGATCCTCGGCCTCGGCGGCGGCCTCCTGTCGCTGCCGCTCGGCGCGCTCGCCGGGGCGCTTCTCGCCTTCGGCCTCGTGTCCGGGCTGGCGGTGCTGGCCGGCCGGGGACCGGCGGCGATCATCCTGGCGGGCATCGCGGGATCGCAGCTCTTCAACGCCCTGACCTCCTTCGTTGTCACCAAGTCGGCCACCGCCGACGAGGCGCGCAGCATCATGTTCTGGCTCCTCGGCAACCTGTCGGGCGTGCGCTGGCCGGATGCGGGGCTCGCCGTCCCCGTGGCGCTCGCCGGCCTCGCGGCTTGCGTCCTCCACGCCCGCGCCCTCGACGCCTTCGCCTTCGGCACGGCGTCCGCTGCGGCACTCGGCATCCCCGTGCGGCGGGTGCGCGCCGTTCTCATCGGCGCCACGGCGTTGATGACGGCGGTGATGGTCTCGATCGTCGGCTCGATCGGCTTCGTCGGCCTCGTGATCCCGCATGCCGCCCGCCTCGTCGTCGGCGTGCGCCACGGCGCGTTGCTGCCGGCATCCGCCCTCATCGGCGCCGTGTTCATGATCGCCGCCGACGTCCTGTCGCGCGTCCTCATCCCCGGGCAGGTGCTGCCGATCGGCGTCATGACGGCGCTGGTCGGGGCGCCCGCCTTCGCCCTGATCCTGATCCACCGGCCGGTCGTCGGCGGGATAAGCGCGCGATGAGGCTTTCGGCAGCCAGCCTCACCTGGCGCGCCGGAGGGCGGGCGATCGTGGAGGACGTGTCGCTGGAGGTCCGCTCTGGCGAGTTCCTCGCGCTGGTCGGGCCGAACGGCTCGGGCAAGACGACGCTGATCGCCATGCTGGCGGGCTTGAAGCGCCCGCACGGCGGCACGGTCAGCCTTGGAGACACGCCGCTGTCCGAGATGACCCGCCGCGCCATCGCCCGCGTCCTCGCCCTCGTCGAGCAGCAGGCCGAAACGGGCGAGCGCCTGACGGCGCGCCAGGCCGTCGAGCTCGGCCGCACGCCCCATCGCGGCGCGCTCGCCCCGTGGAGCGGGCGCGACGAGGCGATCGTCCGGGAAGCACTCGATGCCGTCGACATGGCGCCTCTCGCGGAGCGCATCTGGCACTCGCTGTCGGGCGGCGAGCGCCAGCGCCTCCACATCGCCCGGGCCCTCGCCCAGGAGCCGCGCATCCTCATCCTGGACGAGCCGACCAACCACCTCGACGTCGAGCACCAGCTCGGCCTGCTCGCCCTCGTGCGCCGCCGCGGCGGAACGGTGCTCGCCGCCCTCCACGACCTCAACCACGCCGCCATGTTCGCCGACCGCGTCGCCGTCATGCAGGCCGGCCGGCTCGTGGCGCTCGGGACCCCTGCCGAGGTGCTGACGGCGACCCTCATCGCTTCGGTGTTCAAGGTGCGCGCGAGCATCGAGACCGGCTCGGACAGACGCCCCTTCATCCGCTACGCCTTGCCCTCCCTCGTTGCAGCCGGGAATCCCTTATGAAGAAGACCACGCTTCTCGCCGCCGCCCTTTCGTTCCTCTTGGCGGGCCATGCCGTCGCGGAGACGGTGGAGGTGCGGATGCTGAACCGCGGCGAGCACGGCTCCATGGTGTTCGAGCCAGAATACGTGGAGCTTGCACCCGGCGACACCCTCCAGTTCCGTGTCGGCAGCCGCAGCCACAACGCCGCCTCGATCGACACGATGGCGCCGGACGGGGCGACGCCGTTCAAGGGCCAGATCGACGAGGAGATCGCCGTCGGCTTCGACAAGCCCGGCTTCTACGGCATCAAGTGCTCGCCGCACCTCGGCATGGGCATGGTGATGCTCGTGAAGGTCGGGGAGGCCGCGGTGCCCGACGGGTTCGTCGATCCTTCGCTCCCGGCCCGCGCCAGGAAGCGGTTCGAGGAGATCTTGGGCCGGGCGGGCGTCGGCGGGGCGCCGCAGTGACATCGGTCGGGGCACCAGGAGGCAACTTCGACCTGAAGGAGGAGATCAGGTCCTACTGGTCGGATCGCTCCGAGACGTTCGACCTGTCCGCCGGCCACCGCATCGCGCCCGGCGCGGAGGCGAGGGCATGGGCCGACGAAATCCGGGAACGCCTCGGGGCGCGGCCGCTCCGGGTTCTGGAACTCGCCTGCGGCACGGGCGAGATCACCGGCGTGCTCCACGGCCTTGGTCACGACGTGACGGCGCTCGACTTCTCGGAGGCAATGCTCGCCCGCGCGAGAGCGAAGCATGCGGGCAAGCCGCGGCTGCGCTTCGTTCTCGCCGATGCCGAGAACACGATGGAGCCGGACGGAGCCTTCGACGCTGTCGTCTGCCGTCACCTCGTCTGGACGCTGACCGATCCGGCAGCCGCGTTCGCCGATTGGCGGCGGGTTCTGAAGCCGGGCGGCACGCTCCTGATCTTCGACGGCGACTGGGCGACGCCGACCCCCGGGGGATGGATTGCCAAGGCCATCGTCGGCGTTCTCGACCGCTGGCTCGGCGACGATGCCACGCATCACGCCGGGATGCCCGCCCGGCACGACGCGATCATGCAACGACTGCCTTTCGGTGAAGGGCTTAGGCCGGAGCAACTCCTACCTATGTTGAGAGACATCGGCTTCGTCGATGTCGCAGCGTGGTCACCATCGCGGATCGCTTCCGCTCGGCGTCGAGGCGCAACCATCCGCGACACCTTGCGGTCGCTGGTGTACCGCCGCTTCGGTGCATCGGCACGAACCATCCCGCGGCCGAATACCGCGATCATTCCAGATCCGGCTGAGAGTGTATGATCTGAGCTTCATCCTCTTCTATGTCAGCTTTTCCATCATTCCTCCCGGAAGCTGACGTGCTTCTTTCCTGAGAATTTCGGGCGCCGCGAAGCGTACGAAAGTCGCGGAAGAACGAACCCGCGGGATGCCGGTCGGTGAGCTATGGGGTTTTGCGCTGTCGGTCGTGCCGGGGTGGGCGGCGGCGATCGTCGAGCGCAACCAGTTGCCGGAGGCGGCGGACGCGTGCGGCTGCCGCCACCGCTGGCGGCCGGGCGTTTGATCCTGCGATCATGGGCCAGCGGCAGCTCGTGCCGACACGATGGCCGCACGCGAACCTTCCCGGGAGCGTGCTGCTCGCGGCGGATGCGGATGTCGTGCCATGCTGGGTCATGGCGATCCCTCCCGGTTCGGTGGCGGGTGCGGCGGCGGTCCTTGCGGCTGGCGCCATCGCAGGAAGGTACCGACGACGCGCATCGCTCCGCCGCAGTACGGGCAACCGCAGGCTCGGCCGTCACGAGGGTGTCGATGCCGGCTCCCACGGTCCGACGACCGCCGCAGTCGCTTGCTACTGCTGGCCGTAGCCGGTCTGCCGAGCCCGATCGGCAGCGATCTCCTTCTGGCAGCGATCCTCCATCCAGAAGGATGCCGCGAGAGCGGCTGCGCCTGCGATAGTCAAGGCGATGTCGAGCGCCTGGAACATTCCGATCATGCCGTTGCTCCCAAGGCCCATCGTGGGCCGCAATGGAGCGTGAGCCTGTGCTGGGCGGAACTATGGTCTGGCCCGCACCGAATGCTCCGCCAGCAACCTGCAAGCTGCCTACCGGTGCCCGCAACACACCGCTTCCATCATGCCGCACCCATGCAGTTATCCGCTGCGAACGCTTTTCGTCCTGAAGAGTCGTTGCCCGCCAGTTAGAAGCGGTGATTCTGTGTGTCTGCGCCAAGGTTGAACGTTGGCTGCGGCAGCAGCGCAACCTGGAAGGGGGGCATGGACGATCCTGTTCCAACACGATCCCCATGGAAGGATCGCCGATCGCGACTGCTTTATCTCGTACTCGCCACGAGCATTGGAGTGCTGGCCGGCACGATCGGATCCCTCTTCCATCTCGCACTCAACACACTGCTGCAATGGCCCAGGTTGCTGCATTCATTGTTGGGTGGTCCGCTGCTGGTGCTGACCGCTGCGCTCGTCACGATGACAGCGACGGTCGCGGCCGTGGCACTGGTGCGCCACGCGGCGCCGGAAGCCGGCGGGAGCGGCGTTCAGGAGGTGGAAGGCGCGATGGAAGGGCTCCGCGAGGTGCATGGGACCCGCGTGCTTCCCGTGAAGTTCGCTGGCGGCGTCGCAGCGATCGGCTCCGGGCTGGTGCTAGGACGTGAAGGGCCGACCATTCACATCGGTGCCTCGGTAGCGGCGATGCTAGCGGCACGCATCCGGCTGAATTCCACCGAACGAAGTGGCCTGCTTGCGGCGGGCGCTGCCGCCGGGCTGGCCTGCGCCTTCAATGCGCCCGTCGCCGGTGTGTTGTTCGTGATCGAGGAAACCCGACGTCAGTTTCCATATCGGTTCAACACCTACATGGCGGTCATGATCGCCACGCTGTTCGCCACCGTGATGACCCAGTTGATCGGCGGAACGGGACCGGACATGTCTTTGACCGCCCCCGAGGTGCCGCTGGCTGCCTTGCCGTTGTTCGTGCTGCTTGGATGCCTTTTGGGTGGCCTCGGCGTTCTGCTCAACGCGGCCATTCTCAAAGCGCTCGCTTTTGCGTCCGCAGCGAGCAAGAGGGCGCCCTATGTCTATCCGGCGGCGGTGGGATCGGTCGTCGGGGGGCTGCTGGTGCTGCTCCCGCAGGCCGCAACGGGCGGCGAAGCGCTGGTTCCGGCCTTGATGCGCGAGCAGCCCGGCGTCCTGGCGCTGCTGGCCCTGTCGGCGGTTCGGTTCTGTACAAGCGTCGCGAGCTACTCGACGGGCGTGCCAGGCGGCATCTTCGCGCCGATCCTGTCCTTGGCGGCCTGTGTCGGACTGGCCTTCGCTGGCATTGTCGGCGTGATCGTACCGAACGGCAGCTTCGTTCCGGCAGCCTTTGTCATCGCAGCGATGGGCGGATTGTTCACCGCCTCAGTGCGTTCTCCCATGGTGGGCGTGGTTCTGACGCTCGAATTGACCGGCGCCTATGAGGCAACGCTTCCTTTGCTCGCGACCTGCCTCTTCGCCAACCTCGCGGCGCAACGGCTCGGTGGTAAGCCGATCTACAATCAGTTGCTCGAACGCACGTTGAGCCTGGCTGGCATCAGGCGACCGGATCGAACTGTAAACGACGATTGATGCACGGACCGTCCTGCAAAACGGCGGGGCGGCGTTGCAGAACGGAACTTTGCGTCCGTGATGCAGGATGCAAATCGCACAAAGAGAAACCAGAAGCGCAGTGGTCAGCCATCGTTGATTGCTGAAAGGCGACCGTCAGTGAGATCCTGGCCTGCCCCCGTTAGGTGGCCCGGTTCGAATCTAATGCATGGTGGGCTTGTCGGCGACGGTTGAGGTGGCCGGCGAAGCGGGTTGGGGGGCTCACCCACGCGCCGAAGAGCCGGACGCTGACGATCACGCCGGCCGGCGAGCGTGGCTTCGTGGACGTCTTTCGCTGCGAGCCGGTTTGGCGAGCACTCGACGCGGCCGAACCCGGACGATCGGCAAAGTGGGCATCGCGCGCAGAACGCGGAAATGATTTCCGCCTAGGGGGCAGGCCAAGTTTTGCATCAAGGTTGGACGGCCGGCGAGAGGAACCACAGTCTCCCGACTCATATCCCACCAAAGTTCTCTAATCGCATTCGTCAAGCTGGCTGACTGAGGTCTGCGCACACGCCGGGTTCATGGTTCTCTCCGCGGTCGGTCTCGATGGACCGCCGCATGTTGGCGTCAGATGGTCGGATCGACCGAAGTGGTCCTCGCGATTGCCGGG
>CANJKV010000136.1 GCA_947474855.1 Aurantimonadaceae bacterium
CGAAGGACACGCCCGCGTTGGCGAAGCCGAAGATCGGCACGATCAGGAAGGTCACGAAGGGCTGGAGGCCGTGCTCCAGCCGGTGAAGGGGCGAGTGCGCGTCGTCCGGCCGGCCCGGGCTCGCGCGCAACGGGATCGTCAGCGCCAGAACCACGCCGGCGATCGTCGCGTGCATGCCCGAGCGCAGCACCAGGAACCAGAGAAGCGCGCCGAGCAGGAGATAAGGCAGGAGCCGCAGGACGCCCAGGCGGTTCATCGCGACGAGCCCGAGCACCACGAGGCCCGCCCCGGCCAGAGCGAGGACGTCGATGGAGGCGGTGTAGAAGAGCGCGATGATCAGAACGGCCCCGAGATCGTCGATGATCGCGAGCGCCGTCAGGAAGACCCGCAACGTCAGCGGCACGCGGGGGCCGAGCAGCGACAGGACGCCGAGCGCGAAGGCGATGTCGGTGGCGGCAGGAATGGCCCAGCCGTTGGGATGGCCGCCAGCGCCGAGGTTGAAGGCCAGATAAACGACGGCCGGCCCGATCATGCCCCCCAGCGCCGCCGAGCCCGGCAGGATCCGCCGCGGCCAGGTCGAGAGCTGGCCGTCGAGGACCTCGCGCTTGATCTCCAGGCCGACCAGCAGGAAGAACAGCGCCATCAGGCCGTCATTGATCCAGTGAAGCACCGACAGGCCACCGACATAGGCGTGGAGCGTCTCGGCATAGGCCTCGCGCAGCGGCGAATTGGCCACGACGAGCGCGAGCGCGGCGGCGAGCATGAGGACGATGCCGCCCGACGAGCCGTTCTCGACGAAGGCGCGCAGGACGGAGACGGGGCGTTTCGGGGCGGGAGGACGCTGGCTGGCGGACACGGTTTCGCGTTCCTTCTTGCGAAAGGTTGCTCTGGTCTCCGTCGGTTCTGGGAAGCCCAAGGCGCACGCAGCACACGCCCTTGGAGGCGATCATAGGGCAATCGGGCGGCCGAACCAACCCGTTGCGGGACGCTCGATGCGGCCGATCGCGATGGTGTTCTGTTTATCGTTTGTTCACGCCGTCAGGGCATGACCGGGGAGCCGAACCGGAGAGGATCCATGCTGCAACTGACCGGAGCCTTCAGCATCCTGATGATGCTCGTGAAGTCGGCGACGCTGCAGGCTCCGGCGCTGGTCGCCTGCCAGTTCGACTCGCTGCCGCTGATGCTGATGGTGTTTCGCGGCGGCGATCACGAGAGCCACAACACGCTCCAGGTGGGCGACGACCATCCGGTTCCGCTGCGCATCGAGCGGGGCGCCATGGTGGCGCGCTATGCGGGCCACGAACTGATCTTTCCCGCGACCACGCTGAACAGCGTGGCCGTCGCGGCGCCCGGCGGGGAGCCGCTGACCCTGGCCGGCCGCTGCGTCAGCCCGCTGCAGCCCTGAGGCCGGGGCGGGCGGGGCCTCTCAGTTCGTCGCCGCGCCATTCGCCGGGGCGCCGGGAAAGTCGCCGTCGGGGATCGTGCGAACGATCGCCTCGACTTCGTCGCGGATCTCGTCGAGGAACTGCACCGCGTCGTCCGCCCCGCCGGCGCTCTGCGCGACGAGCATCGCGAGCTGGACGGTCATGATGTTGGCGACGTCGGCGACGTCCAATCCTTCGAACAGCGCCGCGATCTGGCGGGCGATGTGGTCCTTGCCGGCCTCGTCGAGCACGCGTCAGGCCGCCTTCTTGGCGCGGCCGCGGCGCGGCTTGGGGGCGGGCGCCTCCGCGACCGGCTCGGGCTCGGGCTCGGGCTCCGGCTCGACCGCGTCGGTCCGCTTGCGCCCGAGTCCCATGCTCTTGGCGAGAGCCGAGCGGGCGGCGGCGTAGTTCGGCGCGACCATCGGATAATCGGCCGGCAGGCCCCATTTGCGGCGATAATCGTCGGGCGTCATGCCGTAGCTCGCCTGGAGATGACGCTTCAGCGACTTGTAGGGCCGACCGTCTTCCAGGCTGATCAGGTAGTCCGGGGTTATCGATTTCTTGACCGGCACGGCCGGCGTCAGGTCGACCGGCTCGGCCTCGGCGGCGGGCCGCACGCCCACCGGGGCTTCGAGCGCGGCGCGCACGCTCGCGATGAGGGCCGGCAGCTCGCTCGCCGGCACCTGGTTGTTGCTGAGATAGGATGTGATGATGTCCGTCACCGCGTCGAGGCGGGAGTCGTAGGTGTCGCTCAAGGGAGTGATCCGTGTTCTCGAATTCGACTAACCAGAATAGATGATGCGGTTCGTCGTTTTTGCAAGATCTATACTCGATTGCTCGCAATCGAAGCGGCCGAAGCTTTTGCGAAGAAAGCTCCGCTGGATTGACCGGCGGCTCGGCACTTCGACAAGATCGGTCCCTTCCGCCCGGTCCCGCGATCGCGCGTGCATCAATAGTTGGAACGGATCCGGCCGGTCGCCTGGCGCACGGCGTTGAGGCCGCGCGCGCCCTCGACGTTGCCCGTGCGGGCCACGGCGGAGAAGACCTGCTCGGCGTCGCCGTAGCGGCGCAGGTCGAGATAGGCGAAGCCCCGCAGGATCAGGAGGTCGATCCGCTCGGGCGCGAGGCGCGAGCGCTCGTCGAGGGCCTGCAGGGTCTCGACCGGGCGCTTGGCCTCGTAGGCGCTGGTGGCCCGGTCGGTGAGAACGGCGACGTCGAGCTCGCGCCGGCGCGCGGCCGGCTGGGGGGAGGCGGCGGCGGCCAGCGCCGCGCGGTCGACGAGGCCGAGCCGGAGGTAGGCGAGGCTCTCGCCATAGGCCGCGTCCTGGCGCACCGCGCCCGCGCCGCGCCGAACCGCGCTGTTGAAGGCGGCCGCGGCGAGAAGCGAGCGGTCGAGGTCGAGGAGGCACCAGCCGCGGGCGAGCGCGGCCTGCGCCGACAGGGTGTAGGGATCGATCTCTTCCGGGCAGGAGCGGCCGGACGCGCCGGCCGACCGATCGGCGCGAGGCGCCCGGGCGGGGGACGCGGCGGCCGCGCGCTCGCGCAGGACGGCGCGCGGACGGGCCGGCGTCTCGGTCGCGGCGGCCTGCCGGGCGCGAGGCGCCTCGGCCTGCGCGAGGCCCGCGCCGGCCGCGTCGGCGGCGAGGCCCACGCCGTCCTCGCGGCCGATGGCGGCGATGCGCGGCGAGCGGGCCGACCATTCGCGCTGGAGGGCTGCGAGCCCGCCCGCGTCGCCGAGCCGCTGGCGCGCGAGCGCGAGGCCGAAGGCCGCGGGCTCGTCGTCGGCCTTCCAGGCGAGCGCCGTCGCGAACCATTGCGCGGCGGTGGGAAACTGGTTGAGGCTGAAGGCGTACCAGCCGATCTGCTGGGCCGTCGCCGCGTCGCGCGCCTTGGCGGCCGCGTCCACGGCGCGTGCGAGCACCGCCTGGTCGATCGTCGCGCCGCCGGGCGCCGCCAGGAGGTTGGCGACGGCGGCGAGATAAACGGCGCGCGCGCCGTCCGAGGCCTCGCGCCAGGGCACCATGGCGCTCTCGGCCTCGGCGAAGCGGGCGAGCTGGATCAGCGCGAGGGCGGTGCCCTGCGAGACGGTCGAGGAGTCCTCCGCCGCGCGGGCGCGCTCGAAGCGCGCGAGGGCTTCCGGATAATCGGCGCGGCGCAGCGCGTACCAGCCCAGAAGCTCGTTGTCGGAAGGCCGTCCCTCGGCGTCGGCGAGGCGCTTCACCGTGTCGAGGTCGGCGGGGGCGACGGTCGCGGCCGCGTCGTCGGCGGCCTCGGCGAGACTGGCGCGGGCGAGGTCCGCGCGGATCGAGGCGAATTCGCCGACGCCGTCGGAGCCGGTGCGCTCGGTGGCCAGGAGCGGGTCGAGCTCGGCGCGGGGCAGGCGCTGGGTCGCCATCTGCATGGTGGCGAGCCGCTCGGCGTCGTTGCTGCACTGGGTGAGGACGTAGAGATAGGCGTCGCGGCCGCGGTCGGGGCGCCCGGTCTCGATGAAGGCGCGGGCGACGCGCCACAGGACGTCGACCTCCGAGCAGGTGAGGAGGCTGGGCGTCGCGGAGGCGACGCGGATCACCGCCTGCCACTGCTGGAGGTTCGAGGCGTTGACGAGCTGCACCCGCGCCTCGGCGACGGCGAGGCGGTCGAGAAGGTCGGCCGGCGGCTGCCAGCCGGGCTCGCTCGCCTGGCGCGCGGCGATCGCGGCGCGCACCTCGGCGTAGCGGCCTTGCGAATAAAGCTCCCAGACGCGGTCGAGCTCGGGATCGCCGGCGTCCTCGATCTCCAGCGGGTTCTCCGGCGGCTGCCAGTCGGGATAAAGGGCCTTGAGGCGGGCGATCTCGGCTTCGAGGCGGCGGGTGTCGCCCTGGCGCGCGAAGTAGCGCAGCGCCGTCTCGTCGACGGCGGGCGGCCGCGCGGCGGGGGGGCTTTCCGGCGCGCCCGCTTCCGGCGCGGCGGGCGGCGCGGGGGCGGGCTGCGGCGCGGCGGGCGCCGGGGCCTGGGCGAGCGTTGCGGAGAAGGGCTCGACGGTTGCCGCCGCCACGATCGTCGCCGGCCCGCTCGCCGCGTTCCAATGCGTCGGCGCCGCGTCCGCTGCGGATGCGGACCCCTGGAGAACGAGCGCGAAGCCGGCCGCCAGTCCGATCGTCGTCGTTTTCGTCAGCGCAGACATCCCGGATGCTCTTCCTTGAGATGGGCGAGCGTCAACAGATGCAGGGTGGATGGATAATAAAGTGTTGAGGCGTAGCGCTTGAGATCGTCGGGAAGCGGTGTGCCGCCTTGAGCGCAGGCGACCGCCGCGGGAAGGATGCGGTAGCCCGGATCGGTCAGCCGCTCCTTCGTCGCCCCGGATGCCAGGTCGACGAGCCGCACCGCGCCGGTGTCCGGGTCGGTCATCGCCGCCGCGAGCGCGGCGAGGCGCGCCCGCTCCGCCTCGTCGCCGGGGGCGGCGCGCAGGAGATAGAGCGGCACACGCAGGGCGTTGTAGCCGAACTCGGCCGGGAAGCCCTCCGCGGGCCGCGGACGGCGCGCGACCGAGAGCCATTCCGGCGGAAGGCTCCCTTCCGCGAGCACGCTCGCCAGGAGCGCCCGCCCGCCCGCCTCGGCTCCCGCCCAGTCGTGGCCGGGCGCGAGCTCGGCGAGGACCGGAAAGGCCTCGAAGACCCAGTAGGACAGGTTCACCACCGGCCCGTCCGGCCGGTCGCCGCGGTCGTAGCCCGCCGCCGCCGGGCGCAGGAGCGTGCGCCCTTCCTGCGTGAAGAGGAGGTGCGAGCCGATCGCCTCGGCCATCGCCGCGCCGGCCTGCGTCAGGTCCGGCCGGTCCCAGGCCTTGCCGGCCCGGCCGAGCGCGTAGGCGATCAGGATGTCGCCGTCGGAGGCGTCGTTCATGTCGGTGACGCGCGGCTCCTCGCTCGGCGACCAGCGCCAGGCGGCGAGCCCGTCGTCGCGCAGGAGAAGCTCGGTCCGGGTGAAGCTCCAGATCCGCTCGAAGGTTTCCCGGTCCTCGGCCAGAACGGCGAGAAGCAGGCCGTAGCCCTGGCCCTCGCTATGGCTGATCCCGTTGTTGCCGGTGTCGACGACGCGGCCGGACGCGTCGAGGAAGCTCGCGCGCCAGGCGTCCCACGCCTCCGGCTCGACGGAGGGTGCGGCCGCGGCCGGAGCCGCGGAGGCCAGGAACACGGCGAGGCCGAAGGCCGTCAGGAGCCGCTTCGCCCCCGCTGCCGCCCTCATCGACGCCGCCCCAGGAACTGCACGAAGGCGGTCGTGGCGAGACCGAGCAGCAGCGCGACGACGACGAGCAGAGTGGCGTAGGACAGGACGTTCTCCGACAGCCAGTTGGCGATGATCAGGCGCATGTTGGCGAGGGACAAGGGCTGCGTCGGCAGGAACTCCGCCGCGCCGACCGGGACGGAGGCCACCGCGCCCGTGGCATCGAGCGTCGTCACGCGGCCCGACAGGCGGGTCCAGGCCTCCTCGCGCACGAGCGCGGCGATGCCCGCGTCGAGCGCTGCCTCGGTCGGGGCCGAGACCACCGTCCAGACGCTGCCGGATGCCGGGCCCGGGCCCTGACCGACGAGAAGCGTCGCCTCGGCGCCGGGCGCGAAGGGCGGGTCGCGGCCCGGCACGAGGCGCAGGCCCTCCTCTTCGACGCCGAAGGTCACGCGCATCCAGTCGCCGAGGCGCTCCAGCGCCGAGCGCCACCCTTCCTCGGCGCCGAACTGCTCGCGCCAGCGCTCCAGGGTGAGGTTGGTGGTCTGCTCGGCCGCCGGCGCGCCGCCGCCCCACAGCGCGGTGCCGGCCGGGTCCACGTTGATCTGGGCGAAGACGCCGGCGGGAATCTGGCGCGGCGTGCCGACGAAGAGGGCGTTGCCCGCGGCGGCGGTGGCGAGCGAGCCGCCGGTGTCGACGGGCACCGCGCGGCCGGCCGAAAAGGACAGGCGTGCCAGGATCTCGGCCGCGTTGGCAAGGGCCGCGGCGTCGTCCCCGGCGATCACGGAGACCGGGCCGCCGAAGGCGTAGGGAAAGCCGGTGCCCTGCATGGCGGCGAGGTTCGGCACGCGGGCGATGCGCGCGAAGGTCGGGATTTCGAGGCGCGAGCTGTCGAACAGGGCGAAGCGGCCGGTGGTCCCGCTCGTCGCGCCGGGCAGGCAGGCTTCGTCGGCGCGGGTGAGGAGGCTCGCCTCGATGCCGATCGCGTTGGCGCCGGGACGCAGGTGGCGCATCGTCACCTTGAGCGGGAAGGCCTCGAGGACGCCGCCGCCTCCCACGCCGCCGATCGGCAGGGTCGTGGCGATGTTGCCGTTGACCGTGACGGTGATCTGGCTGCCCGGCAGGATCTCGCCGCTATAGGCCGCATCGAGCCGCAAAAGGGCTTCGCCGTAGGCTTCGGCGAAGAAGTCGGCGGGCACGGCCAGCGAGAACCGGGTCTGGAAGCGCCGGCCGGCGAATTCCTGCGACGGCACGCCGAGTTCGGCGAAGGTGACGACGCCGCCCTCTCGGATCATCGGGGCGTCGGGCGAGCGCAGCGCCGGGCTGGACACGCTCTGGCGCGGCTGCAGGTCGGGCCGGTCGCTGAAGGCGACGACCCGCTCGGCCCCGGCCAGGACCTCGTCCCAGTTCGAACCGGACACGACGAGCAGGGCGCCGCCGCCGGGCCGCGACACGAAACTCGGCGATGCGCCCGGAGGAACCGGGCCGGTCAGGGCGCCGAGAACCGGGGCCAGGGTCTCGGTCGGGCCGGCGACGACGTCGAGGTGGCCGGGCGCGGGCTCGGGAAGGGCGGCGCCCTGCAGGATCTCCACCGACAGGTTCGGCATGCCGAGGATCAGCGCCAGCCCTTCCGCGAGGCGCAGCACGGGGCTCGAGGCTTCCGACAGGTCGCCTTCGGGGACGAGGATGCGCAGGCTCGTGCGCCCGTTCTCGTCGACGCCCGTCGCCCGGATGTCCTCCAGCCGGCGCGCGGCGAAGCGCTCCGGCGCGCCGTCGAATTGCAGGAAGGTGCGGGCGCCGTCGATCTCGGTCCACAGGTCGAAGGTCGAGGCGATGGTGCAGTCCGTGCGGTGGCGCAGGCTGCTCTCCACCGTCACCGTGTTGAAGCCCGGCCGCAGGAGCCCGGCGGGCACCGGGACCGACAGGTCGCGGACGGCGTCGGAGGAGGCGAGGGCCTCCTCGATCAGCGGCGTGTCGTTGACGAAGACGCTGAGGCGCGAGGATTCGGGCGCTGCGAGGATCGTGTTCTGGTAGCCCAGCCCGAGGGTCGCGGCGGCCTCGGCCTCCTCGCGCGTCAGGTAGACCGACCACCGGCGGCGGTCGATCTCGCCCGACAGGGACAGGGTGGAGGTCGCCAGGAGATGCCGCCGCCACGGGCTGGCCTCTGCCTCGCCCGCCACTTCGGCGGGCGCGGCCTCGGAAGCAGGGATAGGGGCAGGGGCAGGGGGCCGCTCGGCGGGAGGCGCGGCCGGCGCCGGCGCCGGGACGGGCTCGGCGCTCGGCCGTGCGGGCGCGGGCTCGGGCGGTGCGACCGGAGGGGACGGAGGGACCGGTGCCGGCGCGGCCGGGGAAGGGGCCGGCGCCGACCGCTCGGGCGCAGGCGCCGTGCCGGCGGGGCGCTCGGGGCTCATGTCGAAGGGAGCGCTCTGCGCCGGCTGCGCGGCGGCGGGCGCGGCCCAGCCGAGCGCGAGAAGGAGCGGCAGGAGGGGGAAACGCAGGCGCGCGCGCATCAGCGGCCTCCCGCCGGCGCCTGTGCCTGCGCCGAACCAGGAGCGGGTGCCGGGCGCCCGCTTCGACCCTTGGTGAGATAGGCCAGCCCGCGGAAGGTCTGGTAGATGCAGATCGCGAAGAACCAGGCCGAGCCGCGCAGCAGGCCGGGGTTGCGGCGACGGCTCTTCTGGATCGCGTCCCATTGGCCGGAATTGGCGAAGATGAGGTCGGCGATCACCCGGTGGTGGCGGGCCGTCTCGGTGACGTAGGCGCAGCCGAGGACGACGTCGGCCGTGCCGCGCTCGATGCGCCGGATGCGCATCGGGATCGTGTCCTCCTCCTGGTTGCGGAAGGTTCTGAGGCGCAGGAGCGCCGGCCCGTCGCGCTCGGTTTCGAAGGGCAGCGCGCCGGCGACGCGGATGCGCGCGCCCGACACCGACACGTCCTCGATCGTGCCGGTGAGCACCGTGTCGCCGATCACCACGTCGCAGCGGCGCCGCACGGCGACGCGCCGGCTGGCGCTCGGCGTTCCCCGCTCCGACACGACCCCCAGCGCGCAGCCGGCGATCAGGAGGTTGAGGACGTTCCAGGCGCCGACCACCAGGGTGAGGTCGGCCCTGTAGGGCTCGTAGATCACCCGCCAGACGGTCGCCCCGACGCCCGCGAGCAGCACGGCGAAGATCAGGTAGAAGGGCAGGCCGATCTCCGAGATGCGGCTGATCACGATCGACTCGTCCTTGGCCGTCACGTTGAAGGTCGGCTTCTTCGGATGAAGGATCGTCGACACCACCGCGGGGAGAAGGTGGACGCTCTGGACGTATTCGTAGAGCTCGGAGATCCAGGGCCAGCGATAGGCGCCGTACATGTAGTTCTGCATCATGAGGTTCACGGCCATGTAGGTGAGCGTGTAGGCCACGAACTCGCCGCTCGACGCCGTGAAGATCTGCAGGCCGAAGAACAGGTAGAAGAGCGGCGCGATCAGGAACATCAGCCGCGGGAAGGGGAACAGCCAGAACAGCGTCGAGGACATGTAGCAGAGGCGCTGGGGCAGGGAGAGGCCGCGCTTGAGGAGCGGCACGCGCAGGAACAGGATCTGCATCATGCCCTGGGCCCAGCGCGAGCGCTGGCCGATGAAGCTCGCGAAGGTCGCGGGCTGGAGGCCGGCGATCAGCGGCTTGTCGACGTAGAGGCTGTTCCAGCCGCGCGAATGCAGCTCGATCGCGGTCTCGCAGTCCTCGGTGATCGAGATGCCGGAAAAGCCGCTCGTCTCGTTCAGCGCTTCGCGGCGCAGGAGCGCGGCCGAGCCGCAGAAGAAGGAAGCGTTCCACTTGTCGAGGCCGCGCTGGATGATTCCGTAGAACATCTCGTTCTCGGACGGCATCCGCTCGAAGGTCTGGAGGTTGCGCTCCAGCGGGTCGGGATTGAGGAAGAAGTGCGGCGTCTGCACCAGGAACAGGCGCGGATCGTCCTCGAAATAGCCGACGGTTTCGGCCAGGAAGTCGTGGGCGGGCGCGTGGTCGGCGTCGAAAACGGCGATGAGCTCGCCGGTCGAGTGCAGCATGCCGTTGTTGAGGTTGCCGGCCTTGGCGTGCTCGTTGCGCGCGCGCGTCAGGTAGCGCGCGCCCATGTCCTCGCAGAGCCGCTTCAGCTCGGCGTGCCGCGCTTCCGCGACCATCGCGGCGGCCGCGTCCTCCGAGTTCCGCTTCTGGTCCGTGCTGCCGTCGTCGAGGAGCCAGACGGTGAAGCGGTCGGCCGGATAGTTCATCGCCAGCGCCGAGGCGATGGTGTTGGCGAGGAGCTTCGGCGGCTCGTTGTAGGAGGGGATGAAGACGTCGACGGTGGGCGGGCGCCGGTCGGCCGGCAGGCCGCGGCTCGGGCGTGGGGGAATGGGCGCCGCCACCACGAAGAGGCTGAGCGCCAGCATGAAGACGCTGTACATCTCGGCGAGGTAGAGCAGGAAGCCGGGGATGAAGTTCTCGAGCTGGTTGACCGGCGGCAGCGTCGAGGTTGTGCGCCAGTAAACGTAGCGCAGAACGATCGAGGTGCCGAGCGCCAGCGCCACGAGGCGCCACACGCCGCCAAGGTCGAACACCTTCAAGACGACCATGACGCCGAGCACGAACAGGACGGCGAAGAGCTGCGCCTGCAGGCTGACCGGCAGGGTGATCACCGCGATCGCCACGATCGACGCGACGATCCAGAGAACCGTCAGACCAAGTCTCAGCATGTCGTCCGTTCCTGCATTCCCAATCCGCCCTCGCGACGCGATCCTCCCTTCTCGCGGCAAGTTAGTGGCATTCGGCCGGCATCATAGCCGGAGGGGTCGACGAGGTGACGTTAAGCTTGCCGGATGGTTTACGGGTGCCTGCCGTTCAGCAGCCGGCCGCGGTTCTCAAGGCGCCGTTCGCGCAGATGGCGGGCGGAACCACCACGGGCTGCGCCAGGGGGGCGGCCGCTTGGGGGCCGGGTGCCGAGGCGGCCGGGGCGGCCGGCGTGGGCGCGGCCGGGCCCGGCACGGCGGGCGGCGGCGGAACCGGGACGGAGGATGCGGGCGAAGCGGCTGCGGCCGGCGCGGCGAGCGGCGCGGAACCTGTCGGGACGGGCGCGGCGGCGCTGCCCGGCGGCGGCGGAACCGGCAGCCCGATCGGCGCCGGCAGGGGCGGCGGCTCGGGCGCGACCATCGGGGCGGGCCTCGGTGCCGCGCGGCGTGCCAGTCGGCGCGGCGCGGGAGCGGCGGCGGCTGGCGCCGCGGCGGGTGCCGGCTCCGCGAGAACGGCCGCGGTCGCGCCGGCGACGGGATAGATCGGTGCCGCGCTCGCGCCCAGGGTGGGCGACGGCGGTGGCGGCGCGTCGTAGGGAACCCAGGAGAAGTGGTCGATGAAGGAATTCACGCCGAGCCCGTACATGGTCGCGAGGAGCTGAGCCTCGCTCGCGCCCGCATCGCAGCGGCGAAGGCGCATGTTGATGATGGCCCGCGGGCGCAGGAGAAGCGTGGTGTCGACCGTGCCGGTCATGCGCTGCCAGGCGTAGAGGCAGGTCGTTCCACCCGTGCGGCCGACGGCGTAGCCGAAGGGGCCGTAGCGGTTCTGGACGTAGTAGGGGGAGCGCTGCATGGCGATGCCGGGGAACTCGGCGCGCAGCTCGCGGGCGATGTCGGTCGTGGCGAGCGGGCGCTCGGAAAGGGCGGTCCGCCCCGACGTCGCCGTGTCCACGGGGCCGATGAACTGGACCTTCAGGATGTTCTGCGCGGCGACCGCGCCCCCGCCCGCCAGGACGATGTCCTGCTCGACGCCGTTGCTGTAGTTGCGCTCCAGGACGCCGACGATGGCCGGGCCGCCGGCCGAGGGCATCACGAAGGCCTGGCGCGGGGACACCTCGCGCACGGCCGAGAACCGGTCGATCGCGCCGCGGCCCGCGCAGCCGGCCAGAAGTGCGAGAAGAGCGAGCGCGCCGACCTGCGCGGCGCGACGGCGCGAGCGCGCCGCGCGCGAGCGGGTGCTCGATGCCTCGTCCTGTCGTGACCGCGTCGTCATCGCCGGGCACCTCTCGATCGCGAGACCTGCGGCCGGCACCGCCGAAGAGGTGGGGTGAGGGTTCGCCTGCATGGGGCTCGTGTCTTGCCCCGATCTTCCTTGCGCGAACCTTCCCCGGCCGCATCCCGCCCAGCCCTGCCGGTCCCGGGCCTCCCTTCAAGGTTGATCTGCAGCTCGAACAGATGAAAGTATAAATTGTGGCCGATGGTGCCTGCGAGTCGATTGCCTGGCCTTTCGTGAAGAGAATGCCTTTGTCTGGTGCTTATGTGCCCCTTAATTCCGGAGTCAGTTTCTTCTGATAGCTCCCGAACGGAAATTTTCTAGTCGCCCTGCATGCGTTGGGCCGGGTGAAATACAGGAACGACGGCGTGAAGTTCTCAATCAAAGCCAGGATCGGTGCGTCGTTCGCGATCGTCCTGGCCATGTCGGCGGCCGGCGGCGCTCTCGGCCTCCATGCGGCCTCGACGGTCAACGGGCAGCTGGTGCAGTTCATCGCACAGCCCTTCCAGCAGGTGCGGGCCGTCTCCGACGTCAGTACCCGCATCGAAGAGGTCCGCCGCATCCTTTGGATGACCTACGCGGCCGATCCGTCCCTTCGCCCGATCCTTCATCAGCAGTACGACGCGGCCTGGAGCGCCGTCGACGACAACCTCGCAACGCTTCGGGCGTCGGTCAGCCCGGTCGTCGAGGCGCAGGTCGCGGAGATGGCGCGGGCGGCGGCCGCCTTCCGGACGGTCGCCGACGAGGCCCTGGCGCGCGCCGGAAAGGCCGATCCCGCATCGACGGACGCGTCCGTGGCGGGCGAGACGCGACTGGCCCTCGATTACCTCAACAAGGAGCTGAAGCCCGCCGCCTTCGCCGTGGCCGAAACCCTCGGCGGGATCCGGGAGGGCGTCGCGGCGGCGGCCGACGTTTCGGTCCATCGCTCGGACGACGTTTACACCGCCGCGCGCGACAGCCTCGTCGCCCTCGTCCTCGCGGGCCTCGTCCTCGGCGCCCTTCTCGCCTTCGCGCTGTCGCGCTCGATCAACAAGGGGCTGCGCCAGCTCGGCGAGAACGTCGCGCGGATCTCCCAGGGCGACCTGGCCCGGACGATCGTCCATGGCCGCCACGACGAAATCGGCACCCTTCTCGCCGATCTCTGCCAGATGCGGCTGAAGCTGAACGCCACCATGACGAACGTCATCGCCTCGGCCGCCCAGGTGGCGTCCAACTCCCGCCAGTCGGCGCAGACGGCCGAGCAGCTGTCGTCGGGCTCGACGGAGCAGGCGGCGGCCTCGGAGGAAACCTCGGCGGCGGTGGAGGAGATGACCGCGAACGTTCGGCAGAACGCCGAGAACGCCACACAGGCCGAGGCCAC
>CANJKV010000137.1 GCA_947474855.1 Aurantimonadaceae bacterium
CTCCCTGCCGCGGCGCGTGGCCGCGCCGGAGACGATGGACCCGACGTGCCCCCCTGGCTGCAACTCATGCTCGACTCGGCCGTCCCGCTCCTGACGGCGGCCGTCACCTTCACCGTTCCCCTCGCAATCCTGTCCTTCGTCTTCGGCCTGTGCATCGGCTTCGTCGTCGCGGCCGTGCGGCTGTTCGGGCCGAAATGGCTCGCCTGGATCGCGGCGACCTACGTCTGGTTCATCCGCGGCACGCCGCTCCTCGTCCAGCTCTTCGTCATCTTCTACGGTCTGCCGAGCGTCGGCATCCTGATCGACGCCTTCCCCGCCGCCCTCATCGGCTTCTCGCTCTCGGTCGGCGCCTACACCTCCGAGATCATCCGCGCGGCGCTCGGATCGATCCCGCGCGGCCAGTGGGAGGCGGCCTATTCGATCGGCATGACGCGCGGCCAGGCGCTGCGCCGCACCGTCGTGCCGCAGGCGGTGCGCGTCGCGATCCCGCCGCTGTCGAATTCCTTCATCTCGCTGGTCAAGGACACTTCGCTCGCCGCGGCGATAACCGTGCCGGAGCTGTTCCAGCAGGCCCAGCGCATCGTCGCCGTCACCTACGAGCCGCTGATCCTCTACATCGAGGCGGCGCTGATCTACCTCGTCCTGTCCTCGGTGCTGTCGGTCCTGCAGCGGCGGCTGGAAACGCGTTTCGGGCGGTACGGCGGCTACGGGGAGACCGGCGCATGATCCGCTTGACCGGCATCCACAAGCATTTCGGCGCCAACCACGTCCTGCGCGGGGTCGACCTCGACGTCGCGCGCGGCGCGGTGACGGCGCTGATCGGTCCCTCCGGCTCGGGCAAGTCGACGCTCCTGCGCTGCTTCAACCTCCTGGAAATGCCGGAGGCGGGGCGGCTGGAGCTGGAGGATCTGCGCGTCGACTTCGGCACGGGCCGACCGCCGCCCAAGGCCGACATCCTCGCCGTGCGCCGCTCGACCGGCATGATCTTCCAGAACTTCCAGCTCTTTCCCCATCGCAGCGTCGTCGCCAACGTCATGGAAGGGCTGGTGACGGTGAATCGCTGGGCTGCCGACAAGGCGCGCTCGCGCGCCATGGAGCTCCTCGCCAAGGTCGGCATGGACCACAAGGCCGAAGACTGGCCGGCGACGCTCTCCGGCGGCCAGCAGCAGCGCGTCGCGATCGCCCGCGCGCTCGCGGCCTCGCCGAAGCTTCTCCTCTGCGACGAGCCGACCTCGGCGCTCGACCCGGCGCTCGCCGCGGAAGTGGTCGAGGTGCTGCGAGCGCTCGCCCGCGAGGGCACCACGATGCTGATGGCGACCCACGATCTGCGCTTGGCCGCCCAGGTCGCCCAGGAGGTGGTCTTCATCGAAGGCGGGGGCGTCGTCGAGATGGGCGCGCCGGGGCAGGTCTTCGGGGCGCCTTCGGACCCGCGCACCGTCCGCTTCGTCGAAAGCCTCACCGGCGCCGCGGGCGCGCCGCCGCCGATCTGACGCTTCGGCTCAGATTTCGAGCTGCGGCGGGGGCGGGGGCACGGCCTTCTTCTGTTCGCGGAAGAAGATGAAGAGCCCGGCGGCGACGATGATCGCGCCGCCGATCAGGGTCGAGGGGCGTGGCACGTCGCCGAACACGGTCCAGCCGAAGACGATCGCCCAGAGCAGCAGCGTGTACTGGATCGGCGCGACGGTTGCGGCCGGCGCGAGCTTCAGCGAGCGGTTGGTGCACACGTGCGCGAGCATCGAAACGAGGCCGAGGAGCGCGAGGAGCGCGGTACTCCGCACGTCCGGCTGCACCCAACTCGCCGGCGCGAGAACGCCCCCGACCACGAAGGACGCCGTGATCGGCCAGAACACCATCGGCAGGTCGGGCGTTCGGCGCAGCATGCGGCCGGTGAGCAGGATGAGGCCGAAGGCGAAGCTTCCGGCGAGCGAGATGAAGGCGGGCAGCGTCAGCGTCTCGCCCGAGGGCTGGAGCACCACGAGGACGCCCCCGAAGCCGACCACGATCGCCGTCCAGCGTCGCCAGCCGACATGCTCGCTGAGAACGAAGGGCGAGAGCGCGGCGACGTAGATGGGACCTGCGAGATAATAGGCCATGACATCGGCCAGCGGCAGGTAGACGACGGCGAGGTAGAACAAGCAGACCTCGATGCCGCCGAGCACCGCGCGGAAGATCTGGACGCCCGGCCGCTCGGGCACGAAGAGCGAACGCCAGCCGGCCCGGTAGACGAAAGGCGCAAGGATCAGGAGCGCCGCGAAGGAGCGCAGGAGCAGCACCTGACCGACCGAATAGGTGCCGACGAGCCATTTTCCGAGGACGTCGTTGGCCGAGAACATGAAGGTGCCGAGTAGCGCCAGCGCGATGCCGAGCGTCACCGTCGAGCCTTCCGAGATGGAGCGGTCTCCCGTCGTCGCCGTCATATTCTTTCCAATCATTCCCCCGCCCGCGGCGGCTCGGCATAGCGCAGATTCGCTTCGCTTCACGAAAGAAATCGCGTCGCGGCGTGGCGCCCGCGCCGTTAACGCCCCGCTTACGCGGCCGCGCGAATAGTGCGGCTCCCCAGTCAGCAAGGAGCAACCATGTCCGACATGAACGACACGGCCGGCATCGCCGGCGGGCGCATCCGCTCGATCGTCGAGCGCATCGAGCAGGTGGAGATCGAGATCGCCGAGCTGATGGAAGGCAAGAAGGAGATCTTCGCCGAGGCCAAGGGCGAAGGCTTCGACGTCAAGATCATCAAGGAGATCATCAAGCTGCGCAAGCAGGACAAGGACGAGCGCGACGAGCACGAGACGCTGCTCGACGTCTACATGCGCGCCATCGAGGACTCCGAGCCGGTCGCCAGGGCGGCCTGAGGCCGGCCCGTCCGTCGCTCACCCCCGGGCCGCGAGGTGGGCGACGCGGCTGCCGAGGTCGATGCCGAGCTCCCGCAGCGCCCGGAAGGGGCGCCGCCGGGGCTCGCTCGTCGGCAGCGGCAGCTCGTCCTCCGGCATCCGGCCGAGGATGTGCTCGGCGAGTACCCGGCCGAAGGCCGTGCCCGGCGCGATGCCGCGCCCGTTATAGCCGCTGAAGGAGAGCACCCGCTCGCCGAGGCGATGGAAACGGGGCGCGGCGTCCGCCGTCATGCCGATCGCGCCGAACCATTCCGCCTCGAAGGCGACCGGGCCGAGCTGGGGAAACAGCCGCGCCAAGGTCGCCCGCGCCCATCGGCGGTGCAGCGGCGCCGCGCCCCGGTCGAGCCGGCCGACGCTGCCGAGGATCAGCCGTCCTTGCCCGTCCATGCGGAAGGACGAGAGCACCGACTTCGTATCCCAGGCGCCCTGTCGCTCCGGCAGGATACTGGCCGCGAGGTTGTCGGAGAGCGGCGCGGTGGCGATGTTGAAGTAGGGCAGGCGCACGATCTCCTCGCGGATCTCCGGCCAGGGCGTCTCGGTGTAGGCGTTCGTCGCGACCACCACCCAGTCCGCCACCAGGGCTCCGGCCGGGGTTTCCAGCCGGAGCCGCGCGCCCTCGCGCCCGCGCCGCAGGACGGGGCTTCGCGCGTGGATCGCCGCGCCCGCGGCGAGGGCGGCCCGGGCGAGACCGCGCGCGTAGGCGAGCGGCTGGATGGTGCCGGCGCGCCGGTCGAGCAGCGCCGCGCGATAACGGGGCGAGCCGATCAGCCGTTCTGCCTCCGCCGCCCCGACAAGCGCGACGTGCGCGCCGCGCGCCTGCCACTGCCGCGCCCGCTCCGCGAGTTCCGCGGCCCCTTTGTCCCCGACGCCGCAATGAAGCGTGCCGGTCCGCACCGCCTCGCAGGGGATGGCGTGACGCTCCACGAGGTCGAAGACGAGGTCGGGCGCCGCGCCGAGCAGCGACAGGATGCGCTCGCCGTGAACGGGTCCGAGGATCTCCGGCAGGGCGTCCGGCATGACCCAGAGCCCGGCATTGACGAGGCCGACGTTGCGCCCCGAGCCGCCATGGCCGATCTCGGCCGCTTCGAGCACGGCCACCCGCGCGCCCGCCTCGGCCAGGTGAAGGGCGGCCGAGAGCCCGGTATAGCCGGCGCCCACCACCGCGACGTCGACGCGGCGCTCGCCCGACAAGGGCGGCGTATCGGGTGCGGGCGGGGCGGTTCGCGCCCACAGGCCGTGGCTTCTCGCATCGTCGGTCATCGTCGGCTCGCCCGGGCGCGTTGCGGCGCATGATGAAAGGGCCTGCGGCCGAAGGCAACGGCGCGGCACGCTTCAAGGAGCTGTCACTGGCCATCCCTCAGTCTCCCATGCCATCGTCGAGACAGTTGCGGCCGGCGGGAGACGCGCGATGACGAGCCAGAAGCCTGAGATCACCCAGGCGATGATCGACGCCTACGACGAATACACCCACCTGACGCTCGACCGCCGCGGCTTCATGCAGAAGCTGACGGGTCTCGCCGGCTCGGCGGCCGCCGCGGCCGCCATCGCGCCGATGCTCGCCGCCTCCAAGGCCAAGGCCGCGATCGTGCCGGAGGACGATCCCGCGATCGTTTCGGCCGAGACCACCTGGCCCGCCGCGGGTGCCGAGATGACCGGCACGATCGTCAGGCCGGCGAGCGAATCCGGGCCGATGCCGGGCGTCATCGTCATCCACGAGAACCGCGGCCTCAACGATCACGTCCGGGACGTCGCTCGGCGCATGGCCAAGGACGGCTTCGTCGCGCTCGCGCCCGACTTCCTGTCGGAAGCGGGCGTCACGCCCGGGGACGAGGACAAGGCGCGCGAGATGATCGGCGCCCTCGATGCCGCGCGCACCGTGGAACTCGCCACCGCCACCGAGGCTTGGCTGCGCGGCGCCGAGGGCGTCAACGGCCGTGTCGGAGCGGTCGGCTTCTGCTGGGGCGGCGGGCTCGTCAACAGCCTCGCCGTCGCCGATCCGGACCTCGGTGCGGGCGTCGCCTATTACGGCCGGCAGGCCCCGGCCGACGACGTGCCGAAGATCCGCGCGCCCCTGCTCCTGCACTATGCCGGGCTCGACGAGCGCATCAATGCCGGCATCCCCGCCTACGAGGAAGCACTGAAGGCGGCGAACAAGGACTACCGGATCTTCGTCTACGAGGGCGTCAACCACGCCTTCAACAACGACACCTCGGCGGCGCGCTACGACAAGGCGGCCTCGGACCTCGCCTGGGGCCGCACCGTGTCCTTCCTCCGGGAAAAGCTCGCCTGACGGTTCAGCTCGTCGCGGCCTTCCAGATCAGCATCACGGAGGTGGCGAGGAGCACGGCTTCGACGAGCCGGAAGAAGATGCGCTCGTCGATGCGCCGCGTCGCCCAGGCGCCGAGAAATGCGGCGCCGACGGCGATGGGCAGCAGCGCGAGCGTCGGACCGAGCGTGCCGTCCGCGGTGAGCTGCCCGAGTTCCCAGTAGAAGAACAGCTTCATCACGTTGACGAGGGCGAAGAGGATCGTCGACGTGCCGGCGAATTCGAGCTTGGGCAGGCGCTGCGGCAGGACGTACATCTGGTAGGGCGGCCCACCTGCGTGGGACACGAAGGACGACAGGCCCGACAAGGCGCCCCAGAACAGTCCGCGCGGCACGTCGGCGGGCTTGGGCGCGAGCTTGCGTTTGCGCTTGAAGAAGGCGTCGACGCAGAACAGGAGGCCGAGGATGCCGACCGCAAGCGTGATCGCCCGGTCCGGCATGTAGGATACGGTCGCCCAGCCGATCACGACGCCGATGAAGCCCGCCGGGATCAGGATGGCGAGGTTCCTGCGGCTGAAGGCGTGGCGGTAGAGATAGATGCCGACCATGTCGCTGATGACGTAGATCGGCAGGATCAGCGCCGCCGCCTGGAGCGGCGGCATGACGAGGGCGAGGATCGGCACGCTCAGCATGCCGACCACAGGAAGGCCGCCCTTGGCGAGGCCGACGCAGAAGGCGGCCAGCGCCGCGAGCCCGAAGGCCAGCGGCGAGGCGAACGCCCCTTCGATGAATTCGATCAAGCCCCGGCTCCCCCCGCGAGCGCCGCGTCCGCTCTCAGGCCCATTCGCCCTTGCGGAAGACCGGCGTGCGCGTTCCGTCCGCGCCGACGCCGTCGACGTCGACCTGATCGGAGCCGATCATCCAGTCGATGTGGATGAAGCTCTTGTTGCCGCCGCGGGCGGCGACCTCCTCCGGGGACAGGTCGGCGCCGTTGAGAAAGCACTTGGAATAGCACTGGCCGAGCGCGATGTGGCTCGCCGCGTTCTCGTCGAAGAGCGTGTTGAAGAACAGGAGCCCGCTCTTCGAGATCGGCGAGGAGTGCGGCACGAGCGCCACCTCGCCGAGGCGGCGTGCGCCCTCGTCGGTGTCGAGCACCTTGTTGAGGACTTCCTCGCCGCGGCTCGCCTTCGCCTCGACGATCCGCCCGCCCTCGAAGCGCACGCGGATGTCGTCGATCAGCGTACCCTGGTGCGAGAGCGGCTTGGTGCTGGACACATGCCCCTCGACGCGGCCCGCATGCGGGGTCGTGAAGACCTCCTCGGTCGGGATATTCGGGTTGCAGGTGATCCCGTTCTTGGCGGTCGAGGCGCCGCCTTGCCATTCGTGCTCGTCGGCGAGCCCGACGGTGAGGTCGGTGCCGGGGCCGGTGAAGTGGAGGGCCGAGAAGCGCCGGGCGTTCATCCATTCGGTGCGGCGGCGCAGATCCGCGTTGTGCGCGTTCCAGGCCGCGACGGGATCCTCGCCGTCGACGCGCGAGGCGGAGAAGATCGCGTCGGCGAGCTTGGCGACCGCGACGTCCTCGGGATCGTTCGGGAACATGCGCGCCGCCCACGAGGCGCCGGGAAAGGCGACGATGTTCCAGTTGATGTCGAAGCCGGCGATCTTGGCCAAGGCCGGCTGGTAGGCGACCGAGTTCGCCTTGGAGGCGCGGGCGACCCTTGCCGGATCCTCGCCCGACAGGAGCATGGGATCGTCGCCGACGATGGCGAGGCGCGCGGTGTTCTCCTCGAAGGCCTTGGCGACGCCTTCGTAGAGCCATGCGGGCGCCGCGTCGAAGCTGGCGTCCGGCGCGTGCCGGTAGCGCGCGAGCGAGATCTCCTCGTCGGAGAAGAGCGGCGTCACGAGGTTGGCGCCGGCGCGATAGGCGTGCTCCGCGATGCGGCGCACCAGCGGCAGCGCGGCGACCGGTGCGGTGAGAAACAGGTTCTGGCCCGGCTGGAGCCGCAGCCCGACCTTCACGGTGACTTCGGCGAGCCTGTCGAGCCGGGCGGGATCGATGGGGCTGGAAAGGCTGCGCTGGTGGAGGGTCATGGGACACCTGTGTTCTGTGGCGCCGGCACTTCTAGAGCATTTCCGGGCGGGACGGATACGCTTCGCCGTCGGGCGACGCGTCAAAATCGACTGGCGAGGGCGCATCGCATGGCGTCGCGCTGGCGAGACGCGTCCTCGCGCCTGCGCCAGGAACGGCAAAGCCCGCCTCGGCAGATGCCGAAGCGGGCTTTGCGGACGGCAGGAAGCGGCGGTCAGTCGTAAACTTCGAGCACCGTGCGGGTGGTCGGGTCGATCACGACGCGACGGTCGTTGACGACGGCATAACCGTACTGCGCGTTGTCGGGAATCGGCGTGATGGAGACGATCTCCGGCAGGACCTCACCGACGACGAGATCGCCCTGATAAGCGACCGAGGGCGTCTGCTGCTCCACGATGTAGGTGCGGACGGTGTCGGGCACGACGGTGGTGGTCGTGGTGCGGGTGACGGTGGTGGTCGTCCCGGTCTGGGCAAGCGCGGGCGCGGCCGTGGCGACAAAGGCGACCGAGGCGAGAACGAGAGCTGTCTTCATTTGTCCGTGTTCCTTAGCGTCCATTCCGCCGCAGAACGCGAACCGACCGGCTTGGTTGCCTGACGAGCCGGGTTGGCCTGTGGAAACACCGAGAATCAGTCCTGCGGATGGTCCACGGGCGCGGTGACCACGACGCGAAGGCCCGGCCGGTTGTCGCTCTCCTCCAGCGTGCCGCCCAGCCGCTCGATGATCGCCGACAGCATGCGCGAGCCGAAGCCGGTGCCCGCCCCGCCCGCCTTGCCGGCGCCGCGGTCGGACACGATCAGGCGCAGGCGGTTGTTGTGCTGCTCGAGCGCGATGGTGAGCGGTCCGCTGCGGCCTGCATAGGCGTACTTGTTGGCGTTGATGACGAGTTCGGTCAGGACGAGCCCGACATTGACCGCCCGATCCGCGGAAACGAGGACCGGCACGAGATCCAGCTCCACGAGGTCGCGCCATTCGTCCGACATCGACGCGAAGAGGTCGTTGACCAGCTCTTCCAGGTAGCGGCCGAGATCGACCACCTCGACGCTCGCGTCGCTGTAGAGCCGCTTGTGCACCAGCGCCACGGCGGACAAGCGCCGCTGCGCCTCCGTGAGATGGGCCGTCACCACCTCGTCGCCCGCCGCCTTGCTCTGGAGCCGCAGGAAGGCGGACACGAGCTGCAGGCTGTTCTGGACGCGGTGGTTCACTTCCTTGAGGAGGTAGTCCTTCTGCCGGATCAGCCCCTCGTTGTCGCGCACGGTGGAGGCGAGATCCTCGTTCAGTTGGCGCAGACGGGCATTGCGTCGATCGTCCTGGATCAGCCGCGCGATGCGGCCGGCCGACTCCGTCTCGGCGAGGGACCAGGGGCGCGAGCGGCCGTGAACGGTCTCGGTCCAGGCCTGGAAGGAGGTGCGCGGCGTGAGGATCGCGGTCGGGTCGGCCGACACCGCCTTGTGCGGATTGCCGGCCCATTCAACGACCTGGAGCTTTTCCGCCCGGAACCAGAGGAGCATGGCCGGCCCCTCGTTCGAGAGCGTCGCAGCGAGGACGCCGCTCGCCAGGGGCGAGACCGTCCGCGCCGGACCCATCCGCTCGGCGAGGCGGTTGGTGCCGAAGACGTCCTGCGGCCCCTCGGCGCGCGCGAAGGCGGCGATCGCGCGGACTTCCTCCGGCGGCGGACAGCGCCCGTGGGTGACGATCTCGCCTCCTTGGATCGCGGCGAAGCCGTCGGCCGAGAGCATGGCCGCGAGATCGGCGCCGGTGCGGTGCAGGACGTCGAGGATGCTGCTGTCGTGACCGAGCCTGTTGCGGATCGCGTCTTCGCTCGCCCGCAGGCGGATGCGCTCGCGATAAAGGCCGGCATCGTCCTTGGCGCCGATCTGCCGCGCGAGCCCGCTCGCCAGCGCGCGGCAGCTCATGCGGACCGGCAGCGGCATCTCGCGCGGCGTGCGATGATGGCAGGCGATGAGGCCCCAGAGGACGCCGTCCTTGACGATCGAGATCGAGGCCGAGGCGGCGACCCCCATGTTCTTCAGGTATTGGATGTGGATCGGCGAAACGCTGCGCAGGTCGGCGTCGCTGAGGTCCAGCTCGCGCAATTCGCGCGTCGAGGGGCGCAGCGGCGCCGGCATGTAGGTCACGTCGGGAATGACGCGGATGCGGTTGCGGATGTAGAGCGCGCGCGCCTGCTTCGGGATGTCGGATGCGGGGAAGTGATGGTTGAGGAACGAGCCGACGCCCTCCGCGTCGGATTCCGCGATCACGACGCCGGCGTCGTCCTCCAGGAACTTGTAGATCATGATCCGGTCGAAGCCGGTGAGCTGCCGGAAGGCGTCGGCCGCGGTGCGGCAGAGCTCGTCGAGTCCGAGCGCACGTTCGAAGCGCTGGCTCGCCGCGTCGAGTCCGACCAGCACCTGGATCGGCGCCGGGCCGCCGCTCTCCGCGCGGTCGAGCTCGGCCACGAGCCGGGCGCCGACGCGATGCACGACGACGTTGAACACTTCGGTCTGGCCGATCACCGGATCCAGGATCACGGCCTCCTCGACGTGGGCCGCCGCGAGGCGCTCGACCAGCGACTGTCCGAGAAGCGCTTCGAGGCTTTCGCCGAGCCAGGCCGCCGAGAGCCGGGCTTCGATGTCCCCCGCGCCGCCGACGACTTCCAGCGTCTCCCCGTCCGCCACCAGCATGAGGCCGTGCGGCTGGATCGACCCGGGGATATGGATCGGCTCGCGGTCGCAGAGCGTCAGGTCGTGTGTCAGGCTTGGCTGGTCGCTTTGAAGCATGCCGGTCTCCGTCACGCCCCGCGCGGAGGCCTCGCCCGATCCTTATTTTGTTGCGGCAGCTTATGGCAATCCCGTCCGATCTGCGGGGCGGTCGCGGAAGCACTCCGCGGAGCCGCAGGGCGAACGTCATCACCCCGCAAACGGGATGAGCGTGCGGCGGTGCGGAGACGATCGAGCGACGAGCACGATCGCGCTAATCGAGCTCACCGCCCTCGGGGCGGCGCATGGCGGACGCGGTCCCAATGCAGCCGCGCGCCGACATCGAGCCAGTGGGCAGGGAAACCTCTTCGCGGCGAAGCCGTTGCGAGCTGACGTTTTACAGCGAAGCGGCTTCGACCCGGATTGAAATTTGCGCGTGCGGCTGCATTCGCTTCCCGCCCGAAGGTTGCGTCATCTCGCGCCGTCGAATACGAGCAGGATTTTTGACGTCTCAGCTAAATATTCCCGCTCTGGGCGTGGAACTGGGTCTTGCCCGGAGAACTTGCATTGTTCGTTTTCTCGGGAAGCAGAACCGCTTCGTTTGGCAGAAGCCACCATCACGCGGCGTGCGGCGGCCGTTTCAACAGGAGATGCGATATGGACGCTGCCGGCGTCGTGCGGGCCGACCGCATCGAGGCGAGCCAACTGAAGGGCCGCCGCGTCTATGGTCTCGACGGCAAGCTCATCGGCACCGTTCAGGACCTCGTTCTGTCGGTGGCCGACGGATCGGTGCTCGAGGTCATCGTCTGGTTCAGCGGCTCCGGTCAGTCCGAGGCGAGCTACTACAGCGTTCCCTGGAGGGCGTTGCGCGCGGCCGGCGACAACCGCGGCTACGTGGTGGATCGCGCCGCGGCCGTGCCGATGGCGCGCCCGGTCGAAGTGGCCGACCAAACTTCCGAAGCCGATCCTGATGACGGCGCGGGGCAGGCAGGCTAGAGGGCGCGTCGCAAACCGGCCCCGACGCGGAGTCCTTGTCCGATGCTGAAGACCATCCATCCCCTGATCAACGCCGAGCTCCTGACCGTGCTCGCCGAAATGGGCCACGGCGACGAGCTCGTCATCGCCGACCGCAACTTCCCGGCGGAGTCCGTCGCCGCGGAGACCGTGTCCGGCCTTTGCATCCAGCTCGCGGGCGTCGACGCCACCGAGGCGGCGCGCGCCATCCTGACGCTCTTCCCGCTCGACACCTTCGTAGATACGCCGGTGCAAACGATGGCCGTGGTCGGCGATCCCGGCGCCGACATCGAGGTCCACCGTGCCATGCAGGCGGTGATGGACGAGGCCGAAGGGCGGGCGGTCGGCGTGGAGAAGGTGGAGCGTTTCGCCTTCTACGAGGCCGCCAAGAAGGCCTATGCCGTCGTGCGCACCACCGAGGCCCGTCCCTACGGCAACTTCATCCTGAAGAAGGGCGTCGTGTTCGACTGACCTCGCCTCAGCCGGTCGCGACCCCGGCATCCGCGAAGCTCGCCATGCCGCCGTGGCAGGCGAGCGCCGCCTTGACGACCGCGAGGGCCACGGCCGCGCCCGAGCCCTCGCCGAGACGCATGCCGAGATCGAGAATCGGGTCGAGCCGGAGTTCGGCGAGGAGCGTCCGGTGCGCCGTCTCGGCCGAGACATGGCCCGCCTGAGCATGGGCGAGGCCGCCTTCCGTCAGCCGCGCGAGCGGCGCCACGGCTGCCGTCGCCACGAACCCGTCGACGAGCACCGGCACCCACCCGCGCCGGGCGGCGAGCGTCGCGCCGAGCATTGCCGCGAGTTCGCGCCCGCCGAGCGCCGCCGCGGCGCGCAGCGGATCGGCGAGAGCGTCCGCGTGGCAGGCGAGGCCGGCATCCACCGCCGCAGCCTTGCGCGCGAGGCCCGCTTCGTCGACGCCCGTTCCTCGGCCCACCCAGTCGGCGCCGGTACCGCCGAAGAGGGCGGCCGACAAGGCTGCCGCCGCCGTGGTGTTGGCGATTCCCATCTCGCCGATGCACAGGATGTCGGCTCGCGGGTCGAGCGCGTCGAAGCCGGTCGAGACGGCGGCCGCGAACTCGGCCTCGCTCATCGCGGGCGCCTGCGTGAAGTCTTCCGTCGGCCGTTCGACCTCCAGTGGTACGACGACGAGTTCGGCGCCGGCACTTCGTGCGAGCTGGTTGATTGCCGCCCCGCCAGCCGCGAAGTTCGCGACCATCTGCGCCGTCACGTCCGGCGGAAAGGCCGATACGCCGCGGCGCGCGACGCCGTGGGAGCCGGCGAAGACGAGGATCTGCGCGCGCTCGATCCGCGGCACCGGCCGGCCCTGCCAGCGCGCCGCCCAGACCGCCAGCGCCTCCAGGCGGCCGAGGCTGCCCGGCGGCTTGGTCAGCGTGTCCTGACGCGCCGCCGCAGCCTCGGCTGCGGCAGCGTCGCCGCCGGGAAGGTTCGCGGCGGCCGCGCGGATGGCGTCGAAGCTGTCGAAGCGCATAGGGCGTCTTTCCTGTCAGACGAGAAGAACCGAGGCGAGGAGGAGGATCGCGGCCTCGCAGAGCTGCTGGAGCGCGCCGCAGACGTCGCCGGTCTGGCCGTCGATCTGGCGCAACGTCAAAGAGCGCATCGCGACGAAGGCGAGGGCGCAAAGAAGCGCGCCGAGAAGCGCGCCGAGCGGCCCGAGAAGAAGGAGGCCGAGCGCACCGAGGCCCAGCGCGACGAGAGCGCTCGCCCCCGGCATCGCGCCGACGCTGGCCGAGAGCCCGGCCTGCCGCGCCGGCGGCACGAGCCGGAGAAAGGCCGGCAGGATCCCGCGCGAGGCCGTGTGGGCGGCGACCAGCGCGGCGAGCGCGGGCAGGGGATCGGCGAAGACCGCGAGCGCGCTCCAGCGCAGGCCGATCGATACGGCGAGCGCCGCCGTCCCGAAGGTGCCGAGGCGGCTGTCGTGCATGATCTCCAGCTTGCGCTCGACGGTTGCCCCGCCGCCGAAGCCGTCCGCCACGTCCGACAA
>CANJKV010000138.1 GCA_947474855.1 Aurantimonadaceae bacterium
CCGCGCACCTCGCCGACGATGATGCGTTCGGGCCGCATGCGCAGGCAGTTCTTGACGAGGTCGCGCATGGTGATCTCGCCCTCGCCCTCGATGTTGGGCGGGCGGGTTTCGAGGCGCACGACGTGGGGCTGCTGGAGCTGGAGTTCGGCCGAGTCCTCGCAGGTGATGATGCGCTCGTCCTCGTCGATGTAGCGCGTCAAACAGTTGAGGAGCGTCGTCTTGCCCGAGCCCGTGCCGCCGGAGATCACGACGTTGCAGCGAACGCGCCCGATGATCTGCAGGATTTCGGCGCCTTCGGGCGAGATCGCGCCGAAGTTGACGAGCTGCGGTAGGGTCAGCTTGTCCTTCTTGAACTTACGGATCGTCAGCACCGTCCCGTCGATGGCGAGCGGCGGGGCGATGACGTTGACGCGGGAGCCGTCGGGCAGGCGCGCGTCGCAGATCGGCGAGGTCTCGTCGACGCGCCGGCCGACCTGGGACACGATGCGCTGGCAGATGTTCAGGAGCTGCTGGTTGTCGCGGAAGCGGATCTCCGTTTCCTCGACCTTGCCGTTGACTTCGATGAAGGTCTGGCGCGCGCCGTTGACCATGATGTCGGCGATGTCGTCGCGCGCGAGCAGAGGTTCGAGGGGACCGTAGCCGAGGACGTCGTTGCAGATGTCGGCGAGCAGGTCCTCCTGCTCGGCGATGGTCATCGCGAAGTTCTTGATCGCGATGATGTCGTTGACGATGTCGCGGATCTCCTCGCGCGCCGCTTCCGTGGACAGGCCGGCGATCTGGGACAGGTCGATCGTGTCGATCAGCGCGGCGAAGACCTGGGACTTCGTCTCGTAATAGGTGTCCGAGCGCGCCCGCACGAGCTTGGGCTCGGCCGGCTTCTCCGGCGCGATGGGCTGCAGGCGCTGGGCGAAGCCGGGCAGCCCGGCCGCGGCCGCGGCGGCCTCGACGGGGCGCGCGGCGACGACCGCCGCCGGAGCCGCCGCGGGGGCCGGCATCTGAACCGGCGGCCGGGCCGCGACCTCGGCCGCGCCGCCCTGGGTTGAACGCTTTCCGAACATGGTGGACCGTCCTCGTGATGGCCTGACGCGGCCGGGCGGCGCGCTCGCCTCAGCCCGCGCTGCGACGCTTCAGGCGATCGAGCAGCATCGACTGGAGCGTCGCCTTGCGCTTCTTCTTGGGCTCGCCGCGACCGGTCACGGCGTGGGCGATGGAGGAGAAGACCGACAGGGCGGGGTGCTTGGGATCGGTTTCGCCGATCATGCGCCCGCTGTTGCCGGCCTGCCCGAACACCGCCGGGTCGAAGCCGATCGCGCCGATGACGTCGATCTCCAGCGGCTCGGCGAATTCGGCGATCGGGATCTCCGGGCGCTTGGGCACGTCGATCTGGTTGAGCACTAGGCGCGGCGGGCGATCGTTGGGACGCGCCTTGCGCAGGGTGTCGACGAGGTTCTTGGCGTTGCGCAGGTTGGCGAGATCGGGCGTGGCCGTCAGGACGATCTCGTCCGCCCGGATCAGCACCTGCCGCGTCCAGTCGTTCCAGATGTGCGGCACGTCGAGGATCACGACCGGCGTTCCGCGCTGCGCCGTTTCCACGATCGTGGAGAAGGCGTCGGGCCCGAACTCGTAGGTCCGGTCGAGCGCGGAAGGGGCGGCGAGCAGCGACAGGTGCTCGGCGCATTTGGCCAGCAGGCGGTCCAGGAAGACGTCGTCCATCCGGTCGGGCGCCATCAGCGCCTCGGTCATGCCCTGCGCCGGATCCTGGTCGAAGTTGATGTTCGCCGTGCCGAAGGCGAGATCCATGTCGGCGATGACGACGTCCGTCTCGAAGAGGCGGGTGATCGACCAGGCGACGTTGTGGGCGACCGTCGAGGAGCCGACGCCGCCCTTGGCGCCGACGAAGGCGATGGAGCGGCCGAGCGGCTCGGCGTCGGGGGCGACGAAGAGGCTGGAGACGACTTCCAGGATGTCGGCGATCGAGACCGGGGCGACGAGATATTCCGAGATGCCCCGGCGCATCAGCTCGCGATAGAGCGCGACGTCGTTGTAGTGGCCGATGATCACGACCTTGGAGCCGGGATCGAAATTCTCGGCGAGAAGCTCGAGCTCCTCCATCAGCTCGGCCGGCGCGAAGCGCGACTCGAGGATCACGAGGTTGGGCGTCGGCGCGCTCGCATAGTGCTCGGCCGCGGCGCGGATGCCGCCGGCGTGGACGCGCAGATAGGCTTTCGCCATGCGCCGGTCCTCGCCCGCACGCTCGATCGGCTTCTGCACGCCGTCCGTTTCGCAGAAGGCCTGGATCGAGATGCGGGGAATGGGTCGGATGCGGTCGAGCTGCCCGACGAGGTCGTCGTCGAACTCGGTCTGACCGGAATCGGTATCGATGCTCATGGCGCCGTGTCCTACCAGCTGTAACTGACGTCGCTCGGGCGATAGGTGCTGCTCGTCATGTTGCCGTTGCGATAGCGGTCGATGACGTTGGAGCGGCGGGTGGCGTCGATCGGGTCGACGCCGCGCGGGCCGAGGAGATCGCGCGGGTCGGCGACCTGTGCCGCGAGGTTCTGCTGCGAGGCGCAGCCGAAGTTGAAGTAGTTCTTGTTCTCGTGCGTGGAGCCGAGATCCTCGGGAAAGCGTCCGCAGCGCTCGGTGCGGGCCACGAGCGTCGAGAAGGCGAGCCGGATCGGCACCGGCCCTTCGAGCCCGGCCGCGTGATAGGAGGTGAGGTAGACGGCGGAGGACGAGACGCCCTCGCCGCGCAGGACTTCGAGAACCTGCGACGATACGTGCTCGGCTGCCGCCGCGTTGGGGGAGCCGTAGGGCAGTTCCACGCGCAGGGCGTCGGCACCCGAGCCGCGGAACCGGTTGGCGAAGTCGGCGATCCGCTTGCGCGTGGCGGTCGACAGACGCCCTTCGGTGCGCACGATCGGGATGTCGAGCTTCTGGTCGGCCTCGCTCACCACGATCGGATGGCGGGTGCGGTAATCGTCCGGGACGGAACCGACCTCGACCGAATGGACGTTGGCGCAGCCGGCGACGAGGCTCGTCAGGATCAGCGCGGCGGCCGGTGCGAGGCGGCGAGACAGGCAGGAGGTCATCGATCGGGTCCCGCTCACTTGTAGATGTAGCCGACGACGCCGTGGTAGCGGCCCGGCGGAAGCTTGGTGTCCATGTGGCCGTAGACGCGGTTGACGCGGCCGAGGAAGTTGGCGGCGCCGTCCGAGGAGAAGGCGAGCCCGTCGTCGGGCCGCGCCAGCGCCTGCCGCGCGACGGGGCGCACGAGATAGGGCGTGACGATCACGACGAGTTCGGTCTCGTAGCGCTGGAAGTCGCGCGAGCGGAACAGCGTGCCGAGCACCGGCAGCTTGGACAAGCCCGGAAAGCCGGAGATCACCTGCCGCACCTCGTCGCGAACCAAGCCGGCGATCACGATCGACCCGCCAGAGGGCAGCTCCACCGTCGTATCGGCGAGGCGCTTGCGGATGCCGGTCAGATTGATGCCCGCGCCATATTCGTCACCGCTGAAGTTGAAGGGCGTTTCGAATGTCGGCTCGGACACGGACGTCTTGATTTTCAAGCTGATCCGGCCGGGCGACAGGACGACGGGCGTGAAGTCGAGGCCGATGCCGTACTCGATCTCTTTGGTGTTGATCGTTGCGTAGCCAGGAACGGCCGGCGAGTTCGCCGTCGCGTACTGGGGTGGCGTGAAGGTTCGGCCGTTCGGCACGACGAATTCGCCGCCGACCTTGAAGCTTGCGCTCTCGCCGGAGATCGCCGTCAAGCTTGGCTCGGCGAGCGTGCGCATGACGCCTGCCTGCTCCATCGCATTGACCTGGGCGGAGATGCCGTTTCGGGAGCCGCCGTTGGCGAGGAAGCCGCCGCTCGAAGAGATCGCCTTGCCGAGCCCGAAAGGATTGTTGGTGATCGCCCCGAATGTGACACCGTCGATCGAGCCGACGCCGACCCCATCGATACCGAGCTGCTTGACGACGGAGCGCTGCACCTCGGCCACGGTGACCTTCAGCGTCACTTGGTCCTCGCCCCGGATCTGGATGAGGTTGACGATCTGGCTTTGGCGGCGCGTTTCCTGCCCGAAGGCCACATCGGCGCCCCCCTCCCCTCCGGTGGCCGTCGCGCTCTGGATGAAGGCACCGGTGGTGGCTTCGCCGCCCGTGACGTAGATGCGCGCGAGATCGGCGGCGCGGCTGGCATCCTGGGGGGTGTCGACCGTGCCCGTGAGAACGACGTTGTCGTTCAGCATCTCCGCCTGCACCTCGGAATTGGGCAGGTACTTGCGGATAGCGGCCTCGAGACCCGAGATGTCCCGTTCGATGCGCAGGTCGATCACCGCGATCTCACGCCCCTGAGCGTCGAAGACGAAGAGGTTGGTCTGGCCGATCTCCTTGCCGAAGATGTAGATGCGCCGCGAGGTGCGCGTCACAGCGTCGGCGACTTCCGGATTGGCGACGAGGATGTCGTGGGCGTCGCGCGGCAGGTCGATGACCTTGGACTTGTCGAGGCCGAGGCGGACGGTCTGCTGCGTCGAGGCGATGCGGACCACGGCGTCGTTCGAGGCGGCGAAAGAGGTCTGGCCGAGCGGCAGAAGGGCAGTGGTCGCGGCGAGCAGCGTCGAGGCGAGCGAGCGGGCTGTGCGGGACATGGTCATGAGGCGGTCCCTCAGTTCTTGGTCGTGATGTCGGTGGTCCGGCCGTAGCGCACGACGCGGATCTTGCCGGAGGTCGAGACCTCGCCGTCGAGCACGGCGGCATAGCCGGCAGAGCCGGGAACGGAGTCCGATAGGGAGCGGAGCACGAGCACCAGGCGATCGGCCATCTGCTGGGCCGTCGTCAGCGCCTCGGCTTGGCTCGGATCCACCTCCAGCGTCGCCGTGGAGCCGACGACGACCTGCGTGCCGTTCTGCTCCTCGATGGTCTGGTCGATCGCCAGGACCCGGAGGTTCTTCAGGATGGTCTCGGTATCGAAGCTGTTGCCCTGCTGCCCCGAAGCGCCGTTGGTCGGGGCCTCCTTGCGACGCGACATGATCACGTCGACGTGGTCGTTGGGCAGGATGAAGCCGCCTGCCGAAGTATCGGCTGAAATCTGCACCGCCATGGCGCGCTTGCCCGACGGCAGGATCGCCGACATGAAGCCCCGATCGGACTTGATCAGCTTGGCTTCGCGCACCGGCTCGCCGGAGAAGAAGGACTGGCGGGCGATGGAGCCCTTCAACTCCTCCATCGCGTTCGGCCGGGCTTCCCGGGTGATGAAGGTCGGACCGACGCCGTCGAGCGGCCAGGGCTGCCAGGCGAAGGCGTCGCTCAGCCGCGCGCCCATCGACACGTCGGCGTTCGTCACGAGTACGTCGGTCAGCTTGAGCGGCGGCTCGACCGGTGCCGTGGATATGATCACCGGGTCGGCCGGCGGCGGGGCTGCCGTCAGACTCAGTGCCACGATGCCTGCGCCGCCCGCCGCAAGAACGGCGACTGCCACTATGCCGATGCGCGCGATGCTCATCACGAAAACCCCTGCCGCCCCTCCCGCTGAGTCAAGGGAGCGCAACAAGGGTTATGAGGGGCTATCCCTCACCATATGGTTAATCGAACCTTTTTCCGCTTCGGCCGAAATAAGGAAGCGGCAAGGTTGGGGGCGAAAGCGCGTCAGCCCGCCAGGGCGCTGATCGCCGCGTCGAAATAGATCGTCGACGGGAAGAGGATGAGTCCGGCGCCGCCCAGTGCGATCCCGTAGGGAACGCCCGTCTCGTGATGAAGAAGCCGGTCGACGAAGCCGACGCCGGTCGCGGGTGCAACCAAGGCGCGGGCGTTGAGAATAAGAAGCGTCAGGACGCCGCCGAGGATCGCCGACAGCATGGCGTATTGCAGAAGGGCCTCGCCCGGTCCGAGCCAGATGGCCACGGCCGTCATGAGCTTGGCGTCGCCTCCCCCCATCCAGCCGGCGCTGAAGCAGGCGATGCCGAGAAGAAGCACGCAGAACGCCGTCGCGAGATGAAGCGCCATCGCGTCCCACCCCAGACCGGCGAAAGGCGCGAGAACCAGGAAGGCCGCACAAAGGCCGGCATTGATCCGGTTCGGAATGGTCATCGACAGGAGATCGCAGAACGCCGCGAGGATCATCGCGAACGGGAAGACGAGGAACAGGATCGTCACCATGTCGAAGATCTCCTCCCTGTCCTTCGCTCCACCGAGAAGCTTGCTTCCGGATCCGACGACCGGTTCCCGCGGCGAGATGGAACGCGCCGCGGGACCGGACTGCCTCGCGGCTCAGAGACCGGTGGTCGACGTCGTCAGCTTCGTGCCGATGTTGCCGAAGGTCGTCGTCAGGCTGCCGCCGAGCGTGCCCATGGCGGTGATGATCACCGCGCCGAGGACGGCGGCGATGATGGCGTATTCGATCGCGGTGGCGCCCGACTCGTCCTTGAAGAAGCGGCGCAGGGTCTTGGTCATGGGATGAACTCCAAGGTGCTGATCTGTCTCACTCCCGTCGACTTTCAGGTCCCGTCGATCGGTTGACCCCAAACTAGGGGCCGGCGATTTCCATCGCTTTAAGGACCAGGGTTAACGAAGGGCAACGATCCATCCTTCAAGCACTTGGTGAGCGATTACTTTACGTGACTTCCAGCATTCGACGCTTCTGCAGGCCGACGCCGTCCCCTACACGCCGGCACACCCAGATCGTTTGGAAGGCGACCCGCTTCTTCGCGTCGGATGCCTGCCTTAAACCTTCGTTCACCCTGCCGCGGATAGAAGAATGAACGGCGGTCCGGTGTCCGCCCGAGGCCCGAGGTCGTTCATCATGCGCTGGTCGCTCCGCCTGACCCTTCCCGCCGCAGCCCTCGCCTGCCTCGTCGGCGGACCGATCGCGCGCGCCGAAGCGCCCAAGCTGGACGTCGAGGTCGACCACGCCCGCATCCTGAAGATCAGCGAGCCGGCGGAAACCATCATCATCGGCAACCCGTCCATCGTCGACGTGTCCGTCCACGACAGCCACACGCTGATCCTGACCGGCCGCTCCTACGGCATCACGAACCTCATCGTCATCGGCCGCGACGGCGAGCCGATCCTCGACGAGGCCGTATCGGTCCGCACGTTCGAGGAAGGAACGGTGCGCATCTTCCGCCAGGCCAGCCGCTCGACCTATTCCTGCACCCCGAACTGCGAGCCGACGGTGACGATCGGCGACGACAGCAGCAATTTCAACATGGCCAACACCCAGTTCCAGGCGCGCCAGACCATGGCCACGGGTGGCAATTAGGCGCCTTTGACGCAAGCTCAGGTCCGAGGCTGCCCCGAGGACAAGGTGACGCCGACGCATCGGCGGGGCCAGGGCGAAGCGACCTCGCGGGATCCTGCCGGACGCCTTCGGCGCGGTCTCGAGGCGCTTGCGATGCATCGCCTCAACCAATCCGCAAGGTGATCCCCTTATTCTTTCGCCAGGAAGTGGCGAAGGAGGAGCGGACCATGGCATCGCGCTGGATCGGCACGCGCTGGCGGCGCGACGCCGGCAGGCGGCCCGCACGGATCGGCCTCTTCGGCCGCGACCGTCGCGGCGTCGCGGCGATCGAGTTCGCCCTCCTGACCTTTCCCTTCTTCATGATCGTCTTCGCCACGTTGGAAACGGCGATGGTCTTCATGGCCGAGCTCACGCTCGACTCGGCCGTGGAGCGGACGGCGCGGCAGGTTCGCACCGGCGAGGCGCAGAAGGGGGGCGCCACGAAGACCGGCCTGACCTCGGCCGAGTTCCGCAGCGCGATCTGCAAGGAGGTGAGCTTCCTGCTCGACTGCTCGAAGCTCCAGATCGACCTGCGCTTCTACGGCGACAACAACTACGACGTCCCGACGAGCGTCCCGATGAAGAACGGTGATCTCGACACGACGGGCTTCGGCTACGCATTGCCCCCGAAGAACCAGGTGACGCAGTTGCGGGTCTACTACAAGTGGCCCCTGCTCCTCGACTTCATGCGCAAGAGCTTCACGACGATGCCGGACGGCACCTTCCTGATCGTCTCGACCGCCGCCTTCAAGACGGAGCCTTTCTGATGGGTATCGCGCGCCTCAGCCGCTTCCTGCGCGACCGACGGGCCGTGGGAGCCGTGGAGTTCGCCGTGGTGGCGCCGGTCCTGCTCGTTCTCTACGTCGGCGGCTCCGAGCTCGCCGTCGCGGTGACCCTGAACCGCAAGGTCCAGCACGCCGGCGCGACGGTGAACGACCTCGTCACCCAGTCGGCCGCGCTGACGAAGGGCGATATCGACCGCATCTTCAAGATCTCGGCCGCGATCCTCACGCCCTACGCCGCCGCGCCGCTGCGCCTGCGCGTCACGTCGGTGAAGGTCAGCTCGGCGGGCAAGGCCAAGATCGAGTGCTCGCGCGTCTACGACAAGACCACGAAGCCGCTGCAGCCGCTGATCCCCGGCAGGGACTACCAGCTTCCCGCCGAGTTCGCGACGCTCCCGGTCGGCTCGATCATGATGGTCACGGAATCGCGCTACGACTACGTTCCCCTCGGCGGCTTCGGCCTGAAGACCATCATGGCCGGGGTCACGGGAAACGACTCGGGGCTGATCCAGATGGGCAGCATGTCCTATCTCAATCCCCGCATCGGCAATTCGGTGGCCTGCTCGGACTGGAACACGTGACCCGCGTTTCCCGTCCGCGGGCGCGCCGCGGACGGGAAACGGACCATGACCCGCGCACTTCTCTGCGTGCTCGACTCCTTCGGAATCGGCGGCGCTCCGGACGCGGCGGCCTACGGCGACGAGGGTGCCGACACCTTCGGCCACATCCGCGCGGCCTGCGCGGCCGGCCGGGCCGACGCGCCGGGCCTGCGCTCCGGTCCGCTCCGGCTGCCCAACATGGAGCGGCTCGGCCTCCTCCACGCGGCGGGAATGGCGCCCGCCGACTCCCCGGCCCCGCAGGGCCTTCACGGTTCGGCCGTCGAAATCTCCCGCGGCAAGGACACGCCCTCCGGCCATTGGGAGATCGCGGGCGTTCCCGTGCGCTTCGACTGGGGCTACTTTCCGCATGCCGAGCCCGCCTTTCCGCCCGACCTGATCGCCGAGATCGTCGACGACACCGGCATTCCGGGAATCCTGGGAAACCGCCACGCCTCGGGCACCGCGATCATCGATGAACTCGGCGCGCAAAGCGTCGAGACGGGCAGGCCGATCCTCTACACCTCCTCCGACAGCGTGCTGCAGATCGCCGCCCACGAGGAGGCCTTCGGGCTCGATCGGCTCGACGCGCTCTGCCTGGCCGCGCGGCGGCGCGTCGATCCCCTGAACATCGGCCGCGTGATCGCGCGCCCCTTCGTCGGCTCGGCCGAGACCGGCTTCGAGCGCACGGCCAACCGGCGCGACTATGCCGTACCCCCGCCCGCCGACACCCTGCTCGACCGGCTGACGGCGGCGGGCCGGCGCGTGATCGGCGTCGGCAAGATCGGCGACATCTTCGCCCATCGCGGCGTCGGCGAAGTGCGCAAGGGCGCCAACAACATGGCCCTCTTCGATCAAACGTTGCGGGCTCTCGATGACGCGGCGGACGGCGACCTCGTCTTCGTGAACTTCGTCGACTTCGACCAGGTCTTCGGCCACCGCCGCGACGTTTCGGGCTACGCGGCGGCCCTCGAAGCCTTCGACCGGCGCCTTCCCGAGATCGAGGCGCGGCTGCGGCCGGGCGACCTCGCCGTTCTCACCGCCGACCACGGCTGCGATCCGACCTGGACCGGCAGCGACCACACCCGCGAGGCCGTCCCCGTTCTCGGCTTCGGACCCGGCATATCACCGCGCGACATCGGGCGGCGCGACAGCTTCGCCGATATCGGCGCGAGCTTGGCGGCCCATCTCGGCGTTGCCGCCGGCCCGGACGGAAGGAGCTTCCTGTGACGGTCGCGAACCGTCTGGCCGCCGCGGCCGCGGCCCAGCCGGCCGCTCCCTTCCCCAAGGCGGAGCTCCATTGCCACGTCGAGGGCGCGGCGCCGGTCGCGCTCGCGCGCGAACTCGCCGCACGCGGCGGCCGCGGCCTCGACGGGATCGCATCCGGCGAAACCTACCGCTGGCACGACTTCGAGAGCTTCCTCGCCGCCTACGACGCCGTCGCGGGCCTGTTCACGACGCCCGAGGACTACGAGCGCCTCGCCGCCGACCATCTTACGGGGCTCGCGCGCCAGGGCGCGATCTATTCCGAACTCTTCGTTTCGCCCGACCATGCGAGGGCGGCCGGTCTCGCGCCCGCCGACTACATCCGCGCGCTCGGCCGCGGCGCCAAGGCGGCCGAAGACGCGCACGGCATCGTTTGCCGCCTGATCGTCGTCGCGATCCGGCACCTCGGGCCCGAGCGCGCGGTCGAGGCGGCGCGCTTCGCGCGCGATCCCGCCTTCGCCGGCCTCGTCACCGGCTTCGGCCTCGCCGGCAACGAGCGCTCCCACGCCCCCAGCGACTTCGCCCGCGCCTTCGACGTCGCGCGCGAGGCCGGGCTCGGCCTCACCGCCCATGCCGGCGAGTTCGCGGGCGCGGAGGGCGTTCGCGAAACGCTGGACGCGCTCAAGGTTTCGCGGCTCGGCCACGGCGTGCGGGCGGTGGAGGACGAGGACCTCGTCCGGCGCATCGCGGCGGAAGGGATCGTTCTGGAGACCTGCCCCGGCTCGAACATCGCGCTCGGCGTTTATCCGAGCCTCGACGCCCATCCCCTGCCCGTTCTCGCCCGGGCCGGCGTCAGGCTGACGGTGAACTCCGACGACCCGCCCTTCTTCGCGACCGACCTGTCGCGCGAATACGAGCTCGCCGCGGCCATGGGCCTCGACGCGGCGCGCCGGGCCGGCCTCACGCGCACGGCCATCGAGGCGGCCTTCGTCGACGAGCCGACCCGCGGGCGCCTGTTGGAGCGCCTGTCCGCGAGCCTCATTTCGCTTGGCTCCGGCTGATCGCGGGGCTAGACCGGATCGATCAGTCGGACACATAGAACAGCGAAAGCGGCTCAGCGCATGTCAGGCGTCACCGTCATCGACCACCCCCTCGTGCAGCACAAGCTGACGCTGATGCGCAAGAAGGAAACGTCCACGGCGAGCTTCCGCCGGCTCCTGAAGGAGATCTCGACGCTGCTCACCTACGAGGTGACGCGCGATCTCGATCTGACCGTCCTCGACATCGAGACGCCGCTCGGCCCGATGGAAGCGCCGATCCTGGAAGGCAAGAAGCTCGTCTTCGCCTCGATCCTGCGCGCCGGCAACGGCCTTCTCGAAGGCATGCTCGACCTCGTCCCGGCCGCGCGCGTCGCACATATCGGCATGTATCGCGACCACGAGACGCTTCAGCCGGTCGAGTACTACTTCAAGGCGCCCGAGGATCTGGCGAGCCGCCTCGTGATCGTGGTCGACCCGATGCTGGCCACCGCCAATTCCTCCGTCGCGGCGGTGACGAAGCTCAAGGAGCGCGGCGCCCGGCAGATCCGCTTCCTTTGCCTTCTCGCCGCCCCGGAGGGCATCGAGCGCTTCCGGGCCGGCCATCCCGACGTTCCCATCTTCACCGCCTCGATCGACGAGCGCTTGAACGAGAAGGGCTACATCCTTCCCGGCCTGGGCGACGCAGGCGACCGCATGTACGGGACGAAGTGAACCCGGGTCCGGATTTTCATCGGAACCCTTGGTGATTCCCGCCGGTTTCCTCCTCGACGACACGAGAAGGAGGAACGGCGCGATGAACGCCAAGGCACCCCCCGTCCCATCCGAGAATCGCAGCCACAAGGGCCCGGGCGACACCGGCAGCCCTCGCGAGGGCGGCGACGCCGTCCACGCCGGTGCCGCGCCCGGTAACCTCGGCGAGCAGGACCGGCAGGGCAACATCAAGCAGAACACGACCCATCAGGGCCTCCAGCAGGATCGGTGAAGGCCATGTCCACGTCCCAGAAGACCGAGAACGCCAACCGCCATCACGGCGGTCCCGGCTCCAGCCACCAGCGCCCCGACCGCCCGGACCCGACGGAGAACCGCGGTCCGAATCCTGGCGAGCCGACCAACGGGCCGCGCGCCCAGGTCTCGTCCGGCGGCGGCGAGCAGGACACTCACCACACCCACGATGCGAAGCTGAAATAGGCTCGGACGCCGTCCCGACGCGGCAGCGGCGCGAGGTCGCCTCGCGCGCCGCCGATCCGGTCGCGACATGCGAAAAGGGCGGGCGCCTCGCGGCGCCCGCCCTTTCTCGTACATGCAGGCCGATGTCGGCTGGATCAGATACCGAGGCCTTCGTAGCGCTTCTTGAAGCGCGAAACGCGGCCGCCACGGTCCATGAGCTGCTGGTTGCCGCCGGTCCAGGCCGGGTGCGACATCGGGTCGATGTCGAGGTTCAGCTTGTCGCCCGCGGCGCCGTAGGTCGAGCGGGTCTGGTACTCGGTGCCGTTGGTCATCACGACCGTGATCGTGTGGTAGTCGGGATGGATGTTCTTGCGCATGGGCCTGTCCTTCGGGTGTCTCGGCCGCCCTTCCCGGTCCGCCAAGCCTCCGGCCCTGCGGCCTGTTGGCGCGAGCCGTTCAGACGCTTGACGGGCGAAACTTGAAGGGAGAGACGGCGTCGTCGCTTTCAAATCCGGGGTCGAGCCTATACATCACGGCCCGAAGCCGCACAAGACCGGCCCCGCCGCATCCCGCAAGGGGGACTTCCAAGCTTGCCCGACATCAGTTCCGCGACGCAGCAGCGCCCGCGCCGCAACCTGAAGCCGCTCGCCGCCCTCGCCCCCTACGTCCTGCGCCACAAGGGCATGGCCGTCGCCGCCCTGTTCTTTCTCGTCGCCGCCGCGGCGACGACGCTGACCTTGCCGATCGCCGTGCGGCGCGTCGTCGACCACGGCTTCTCCGGGAGCGAGCCGGGGTTCACCGGCGGGGCGACGGGGTTCCTCGACGCCTACTTCGCCATGCTC
>CANJKV010000139.1 GCA_947474855.1 Aurantimonadaceae bacterium
CGCCGCCGCGGTGCCGTCGCTTCCGACGGGGACGGGGACATAGTCGCGACCGTCCGCGGTCCTCGTCGGTCCCGCGGAATAGAAGGGCTTGCCGTCCGGGTCGCGATAGTACGCGACCGGACCTGCCGCCGCTGAGACGTCCGGCGGTTCGGCCGACGCGTCTGTTTCCGCTGCCGCGGCCGTCGTCGGGGCGTGCGAGGAGACGATGTCGTCGGCGAGGAAGGGCAGCGTCGCGGCGAGGACCCCGAGATCCGGGCGGCCGACGCCCACCCAATAGCCTCCGCCCCCCGCCGCGACGACCGCGGCGAGGGACAGGCCCAGGAGAAGGGATCTCATCAGTCGGCGGCCTTCAGGACCAGTTCGTCGCGGAGGGTTCCCTCCTCACCCTGCACCTTGGCGCCCAGCGAGATCCGCCAGCCGCCCGCCATGACGAAGTTGCCCTTCAGCTCGTAGACGCCCGGCTCGCCGGACGGGACGACCTCGACGGGCGCCGTCATCGTCTCCATGCCGTCGGGCGCCATGTCGAGGCGGGTCTCGAAGATCACCGCGTCGGAAACCGTCCCGCCCGTCCGCTTGTCGACGAGCCTGACCCGGAAGGGAACCGACTGGCCGGTCGCGACCGTGTCGTTCACGAGCTGGAACTCGTAGTCGGACATCGCGGCGGACGCACCGCCCGCGAGACCGGTCCACAGGCATGCCGCGAGCGCCGCGGCCGCGGCGCGCTTCTTGAGATCGTTCATGTGTTCGAGATCCTGATCTTCGGCCGGGGCGACGAGCCGCACGGCCGCACGGCGCATGCCGTGACGTTCCATGTGTCCTGGGATCCAGGAGACGATTCGGGCGGCGCGGGAGGCCGCCGTGGGACGGTCAGGTTCTCGGAGGACGGGGCGGCGGCCTTCGGTCGAGCGAAACGAGGGCCGGACCGTTCCCGGTGCGGAAGGACGTCGCCGCGCAGTCCGGCCGGGTCAGGTCCGAGTTGATCGCCGGACCGGCGGGAATGCACTGCGTCGTGCAGGCGGTCGTCCACCGGCACGTCGGCTTCGACGTGGGAGCCGGAGCCTCATCCCCGGCTTCGGGACAGCACGGCATCGCGCCGGCCACGGCCATGCCTTGCATGGCCTGCCCGCCCGTCGAGGGCATGTCCATCGCCGCCATGTCCATGGACGGCACGTCCGCGGAAGACGAAGCGGTCGCCACGGCGCCAGGCTCCGCCGACGCCATGGCGTCGGCGACCGGCATGAAAGCCAGCGCGGCGACGATCATGCTCGCGAGGAAACCTCTGAGGCGGGACGCTCTTCTCACGACGACATCATGCCAGTTCGCGACTTGGAGGGGAAGCGCACCCTGGCGACGGGAGAACGCGTCGTCGGCCGGCCGCTGTCACGTGCGGGAAACCGCGATGGCGATGGCGAGGTAGCGCGCCAGCTTGCCGACGGCGACCAGAGGCACGAACACCCGTAGATAGACTTTCGACATTCCCGCCACGACGGTGATCGCGTCGCCGACGACCGGCACCCAGGCGAACAGCAGCGAGGGCGTCCCGAATCTCGCGAAGGCGCGGCCCGCCCGGTCGAGCTGCTTCGCGGACACCGGGAACCACCTGCGTCCGCTCAGGTGTAGGAGGAACCGGCCGCAGTACCAGTTCGCGACGGAACCCAGCGTGTTCCCGGTCGTCGCGACTGCGAGAAGCGTCGGCAGTTCCACCGCGCCCGAGACGAGGAGGCCGGCGAAGAGGACCTCCGAGGCCCCGGGCAGGACGGTCGCCGACAGGAACGCGGCCCAGAACATGCCGAGAAGCGCCGATGCCGGGCCGGGATCCCAGGTCACCGTGCGTCCGGCGCCGCGTCGCGCTTGGACAGCTCTGCCGTGGCCGCCATTCCCGCGGATCCGCGCCTTGCCTTGCCATCGCTCAAAACCTCGCCGCCCGAAGGCGCAGCGAGTTCACGATGACGCTGAAGGACGAAAGGGCCATGGCGGCCGCGGCGATGATCGGCGACAGGAGAATGCCCGCTACCGGATAGAGGAGGCCGGCGGCCACCGGCACGCCCAGCGCGTTGTAGACGAAGGCGAAGAAGAGATTCTGGCGGATGTTGCCCATCGTCGCCCGGCTGAGCTTGAGCGCGTGCACGATGCCCGTCAGGTCGCCGCGCAGGAGGGTGACGCCCGCGCTCTCCATGGCGACGTCGGTTCCGGTGCCCATGGCGATGCCGACGTCGGCCGCGGCGAGCGCGGGCGCGTCGTTGACGCCGTCTCCGGCCATGGCGACGACCCTGCCCTCGCTCCTGAAGGCGGCGACGATCTCGCCCTTGTCCTCGGGCAGCACCTCCGCCCTGACCTCGTCGATGCCGAGCCTGCGGGCCACGGCTTCGGCGCTGGTACGGTTGTCGCCGGTCAGCATGACGATCCTGATCCCGGCTTCATGGAGCGACTTGATCGCCGCCGGCGTCGTTTCCTTGACCGGATCCGCGATGGCGAGCACGCCCGCCGGGGCACCGTCCACGGCGACCAGGATCGCCGTCGCCCCGTCGGCGCGCAGCGTGTCGGCTTCCGCCTCGAGGGCCGCCGCGTCGACGCCGAGTTCGGTGAGGAAACGCACGTTGCCGATCTCGACCCGCCGTCCGGCGACCCGGCCGACCACGCCCTTGCCCGTCGGCGAGTCGAAGTCCTCGACGGGCTGGAACGGCAGTCGCCGCGCTTCGGCCTCGGCGACGACGGCTGCCGCCAGCGGATGCTCGCTCGCCCGCTCAAGGCTGGCCGCGAGCCCGAGAAGCTCGTCCTCCGATAGGGATCCGGACGGTCGGACGACCGTGACGCGGGGCTTGCCCTCCGTCAGCGTCCCCGTCTTGTCGACCACGAGGAGGTCGACCTTCTCCATGCGTTCCAGCGCCTCGGCGTTCTTGACGAGCACGCCGGCCTGCGCCCCGCGTCCGACGCCCACCATGATCGACATGGGGGTGGCGAGCCCGAGCGCGCAGGGACATGCGATGATCAGGACGCTCACCGCGGCGACGAGACCGTAGGCCATCGCCGGCTCCGGCCCCCAGGCGGACCAGGCCAGGAACGCGACGAACGCCACGGCCATCACGGCGGGCACGAACCATGCCGAGACCGTGTCGACGAGGCGCTGGACGGGCGCGCGTGACCTCTGGGCCTTCGCGACCATCTGGACGATCTGCGAGAGCATCGTGTCGCGGCCGACCCGTTCGGCGCGCATGACGAAGCTACCCTGCCCGTTGAGCGTCCCGCCGACGACCTTCGCCCCGGCCGACTTCACGACCGCCAGCGGCTCGCCGGTGACCATCGACTCGTCGACGTTCGAGCGCCCTTCCACGACCTCGCCGTCGAGCGGCACCTTCTCGCCGGGACGCACGCGCAGACGATCGCCGACCTCCACCTCCTCGAGCGACACCTCGACCTCCGATCCGTCGGAGGAGACGCGCCGGGCGGTCGCGGGCGCGAGGTCGAGAAGCGCCTTGATGGCGCCGGAGGTCCGCTCCCGGGCACGCAGCTCCAGCACCTGTCCGAGCAGGACGAGGACCGTGATGACGGCTGCGGCCTCGAAGTAGACCGCCACGGTGCCGCCATGTCCCCTGAACGCCGCCGGGAAGATCCCCGGAGCGAGGGTCGCCACGACGGAATAGATCCACGCGACGCCCGTGCCGAGCGCGATGAGGGTGAACATGTTGAGGGAGCGCGCCGCGAGCGAGTTCCAGCCGCGCACGAAGAACGGCCAGCCGGCCCACAGGACGACTGGAGTGGCGAACAGGAGCTGAAGCCAATTGGAGAGGGCCGGGCTCACCACGGCGTCCAGCCCCAGGAGATGACCACCCATCTCCAGCGCGACGACCGGAACGGCGAGGACCAGGCCGACGACGAAGCGTCGGCTCATGTCGCGCAGCTCCTCGCTCGGCCCCTCGTCGCCGGTCGCGATCTCCGGCTCGAGCGCCATGCCGCAGATCGGGCAGCTCCCGGGTCCGACCTGCCGGATCTGCGGGTGCATCGGGCAGGTGTAGATGGTCTCCTCGGGAACGTCGGTCGCCACCGGCTCCTTGAGCTGCGTGTAGCGATCGGGAGCGGCCTTGAACTTCGTCCGGCACCCGTCGGAGCAGAAGTGGTAGGTCTGGCCGTGGAATTCGGCCCGGTGACTCGTGATGGCCGGATCGATCTCCATCCCGCAGACCGGATCGCGCACGCTCGCTGTCGCCGGTCCGGTCTGCCGGGCGGCATCTGCCTCGCCGCCACCGCCGTGTGGGGGACGGTGACGCGCATGAGCGCCGTGCCCGTGTCCACCATGATCGTGATGCGGATGGGCGCCCCGCGCCCCGTCGCTGCTGGTGCTATGCGGTGTGTGGTCGGTCATGGTTCACCTGCCCCGCTTGTCGGCCGATCTTGCCGGACTCGGGTCGCGTCGTGGCGCCTCGGCCAAACGGATCCCGGTCGGCCCGTCGTCCGACGCCGATTTCCCCCAGATTGCCGCTTCCAACCGTTGGAAGGTCAAGCACGCCACTGTCGGATTTCTCCCGCGGTTTCGGCAGGTTCGACCAAGCCTTGTGGAAGGTGTCGTCCTTCGGTGGCGCAATGGTACGCCGTTCCACAAAACGGTGGCGACATGGGTGGAACTTCCCGAATCCTGACTACTTCTCCCAACGTCCGGATGCGGAATTGGATATGTCGGCGACGCTCATCCGAAAGATGGTCATGATCCTGTCGTTCGTTGCCGTGGCCGCCTTCGCGGGTCACGGCACGGCGATGGCGGGCATGGATCTCCGCTCGCCGGCCTCCTTCGACCCGGCAGCGGGGCACCACGACCGCGCCGCCTCTCCGCATCACGACGTAGGCGACCGTCAAGACACGGGCGGCGACCACCACGGCACGGGCGGCGAAGCCGCGAAGCACGGATCCATGTCCTGCTGCGGAAAGTCTTGTACCTCCATACTGCCGTTCCCGCTCGGCCCGGACGCGAGGTCGGAGGCGACCATCCGCCTCGCTCCCCTCCCGACCGTTGTCGAACGCGAAGGCATCGAGCCCGCCGGCCCGCGGCGGCCGCCACGGGCCGCCTGAAGCGTTCGGGGTTCCGAGAGCCGGAACCGGAGCCCTGTTCCGGTCTCCGGTGAATGTTCGGGCCCGGCGCAGGCCGGCGCGGCCGGACCGACGCACTGCCATCTTCCGTCACACGTACCAACGAGGCGTCGCCGTGTCGGGGTCGGGCCGCAGTCGCGGTTCCGTACCTCGCCGCGGACACGTCCAACCGAGGAGAACGAGATGAACCATCTCTCCAACGAGATGCAGGCCTGCATCGACGAGTGCCTTGCCTGCTATCGGACCTGCCTGTCCATGGCGATGAACCACTGCCTCGAAGCAGGCGGGCCACACGTCGAGAAGGCGCACTTCACGCTCATGGCGGAGTGCGCGGAGATCTGCCGCACCTCGGCCCATTTCATGCTGATCGGGGGCGCCCACCACAAGCGGACCTGCGCCGTCTGCGCCGAGATCTGCGACGCGTGCGCCGCCGACTGCGAAAGGGTCGGCGACATGCAGGACTGCGTGGAGGCCTGCCGCCGCTGTGCGGAAAGCTGCCGCAGGATGGCCGCCTAGGCCGTCCCGGACCAGAGAGCCGCGAAGTCCGGCCGCGGCTTCCCATGCCGGACGCGACGGGGATCCCGAAGGATCCGCGACACTTCAAGGAGAACGATAATGCGCAAGACCCTCATCCTTTCGGCCGCCCTCACCACCCTCGCCTTCGGCGCCGCGACCGCTCAGGAAAGCGGCTCATCGATGCAGAACCATTCGGGCGGCTCGTCCATGTCGCAGGAGCAGGTGCAGCTTCCCGAAGCCTGCACCAAGGCGGCCGGCTCCATGGACATGTCGTCCATGTCGGGCGCCATGGGTGGCATGATGTCCGGCGAGGGCAAGAGCGAGGTCGTCAAGGCGAACATGGACGCCATGATGAAGATGCACATGCCGATGATGCAGGCGATGATGATCGAGGATCCCGACCTCGCCTTCAACTGCGGGATGATCGCCCACCATCAGGGCGCCATCGCCATGGCGGAGGTCGAGCTGAAGATGGGCAAGGACGAGGAGTCCAAGAAGATGGCTCAGAAGATCATCGACGACCAAAAGAAGGAGATCGAGGAGATGACGGCGTGGGTTTCCGAGCACGCCGGCTGATCGCCATCTCCGCAACGACGTGAGGGAGCGGCCTCGACCGCTTCCCGATCCCCCTCGCGGTCCGCGAGGGGGAAACCCGGAGTCGAACAGATGTCCTACGCACGCTTCGCCGCGATGATCGCGACCTCCACGGTCGTGATGTTCGGCCTGATGTATCTCAACACCTACGCGCTGGACCACGTCTTCTACAGCCAGACGCGGACCTGGATGGCGGTCGTCATGGGGGCCGTCATGGCCCTGATCATGATGGGCTTCATGTGGTCGATGTATCGCAACAGGACCCTCAACGCCGCCATCCTGGCGGCGAGCGTCGTGGTCTTCGCGGGCGCGCTCTGGCTCGTGCGGAGCCAGGAGACGGTCTACGACGTCGCCTACATGAAGGCGATGATCCCGCACCACTCGATCGCCATCATGACGAGCGAGCGGGCCCACATCCGCGACCCGAGGGTCCGCAAGCTCGCCGACGAGATCATCGAGGCGCAGGTGCGGGAGATCGGCGAGATGGAGCGGCTGATCGCCGACCTCGAGGCCGACCCGCCGCCGGACGGCGCGACGGACCTTCCTCCGGCGAACGGTCCGGCCGTTACCGCCGCGGCCGACTGAGACGAGGGCCGGACGCGCCTTCGGGCCGGGAACGGGTCGCCCACCCCGGCCGGTCTTGCCGGCCGGACGGAGCGGGCGACGTCGATCAGCCGAGCTGGCGCCAGGAACCGCCGCCGTCCTCGCTCGCCATGATCCGGCTCTCCGTCGTGATCGCGAAGAGGCGGGCGGGATCGTCGGGATGGAGGGCGAGATGCAGCGGGATCCAGTCGGGCGAAGTCTCCGACACGCGCTGCCATTCCTCGTCCGCGACGGTCAGCCTCAGGAGCCCGCTACCCACGACGAAGGCGTAGACCGTGCCGTCCTTGCCGACTTCCACCAGGCTCGTCGGCCGCCTGGGAGCGCCGGCATCGGCCCAGGTCCTGCCTCCGTCCGAACTCACCGACGGTCCGGCCTCGGTCGCCGCGTAGACCGTGTCGACGTCGGTCGCGGACGCCGCGACGTCGTAGACCTCCCCGGAAGGGCTCCCGACGACCTCCCACGTCCGGCCGCCGTCGCGGCTCGCCTGGAGACCCCCGTAGAGCCCGTAGATCACGTTCGGGTCGGCAGCGCTGACGGTCATCGCGTGGAAGTCGACGGGGCCGTCCGCGCCGGCCGACACCTGCTCCCACGTGCGAGCACCGTCCCGCGAGACGAGGAAGCCGGCGTTGCCGCCGGTGGCCGGATGCCCGCTGCCGTAGAAGAGGGCCGGATCCTTCGGATGGGCGGTGAAGCCCATGTAGTCGTCGGCGTTGTCGGAGACCTGCTCCGCACGTCCGTCGGGCAACGTGCGCCAGACGCCGTGGTGGGTGGCGAGGAGGAGGCGCGAGCCGTCCTCGGGATCCACGACCACGCCGTGGACGTGGGTGAGGTCCGACAAGGGCACGGTGCGGGTTTGTGCCGCCCAGAGCGACGTCGCGGCGAGCACGGCGGCCGCTACGGTGGCGGCGAGGATGGTGTTCCGGTTCTTCATGGATGATGCCTTCCGATGATCTGGATCGATCGCCCGCCGAGCCTGGGATCGGCTCCGGCGGGGCAGGTCACGATTGTCCGGCGTCGGATGCGTCATCGCATCGGCGGCACGCCGGCCGGCGTCAGACCGGCGATCTCGGAGGCTGTGGGTCGGGTGCGGGATCCTCGCCGACGAGCCGCGGGTGGGTGGCGGACGGATGGATCGTACGAGGGCGGCCGCGATCCACGGCGGTCGGCGTGGCATGCGTGGCGAGACCGGCGCACGCGGCCGCACACGCCGCGGGCGCCGTTCCCTGCTCGCAGTCGGGGCAGCCGTGGTCCGCGGCGTGGTCGAGGATGCTCGGACCGTGGGCGACGAAGCCCGCCGCCGCGAACGTCGGCTGCATGCCGACGCCTAGAAGCAATGCCAACAGAACCACGAGACGACGCATGCTCGTCGACGCCGCGCAAGGGACGCGTGTCGTCCGAGCCTCTGCCGACACCCCTGGCCGGACGGCCGCTCGGCGGGGCGGACGCCTCCACGGCGGATCCACCGCCGGAATGCCGTGGAGGCCCTTCATCAGGCTGCCAGCTTCTCGTTGGCGTAGCCGGCCGAGCGGATCGCGTCGGCGATGCGGGCCTCGTCTCCCGCACTCTCGATCGAGACCACGCCCGACGAGAGGTCGACGGCGACGTCCGCCGCCGGGTCGACGCTCTTGACCGCCTTCGTGACGGTCGCGCTGCAATGGCCGCAGCTCATGTCCTGGACCTTCAGCTTCAGCATGGGACAGCTCCTTCCGTTGCCATGTGTCGACAAGATGGGGCTTCCAACCGTTGGAAGGTCAAGAGCCTTGCCGCGATGAGAGCGTCGTCCTGCGGCTAAGGCTGGCGGAGTAGTGCGTTGTACTTTCCGAAGATGGCCTCGGCTCGATCGAGCGTCCTGCCGATCGGAGCGCTCTTTCCGTCGAGGATCTTAGGATTCCTTATCAGCCAGCCGGCCGGCGCGAAGTGGTCGAATTCCTCGACCTCCGGCATCACGGCGAAGGCCGCCTCCGCCTGCTTCAGCAGGCGCTCCGTTCCCGGTGCGGCCGCCTTCAGTCTGGCGGGGGTGAGCTTGAGGTCGGCAGGGATCGTGTAGGCGCCGTTGAGGATGTCGGCGAAGGTCTCGGGTTCGAACACGTCTTCGATGTCCGCCTCCGGTCGCTCGAGGAAGTCCGCCATCGTGAAGAGGTGGCCGGCCTTGAGGACGTTCGACTTGCGGATTTCCTCGACCTTGCGCCGATCGCCATGTCGCTCAGCACCGCCACCTCGAGGTGGTTGCCCTTGAACAGGCTGACGAAGGGTCGGATCTTGTCGATGCCGCCTGCGGGGCACAGCGTCCAGCGGGCGTCCAACCCCGTCCGCCCGCGCCGGCGAAGGGCATCGCTCAGAGCCTGGAGATAGAGGATGTCGCCGGGCCCCTCTACCAGGAGCGTGTTCTTGCCGACGAACAGCGACTGGCTGATCTCGTAGCCGAGCGCGCCCTGGAGCGGGAAAACGGTGTCGGGATCGGTACTCAGCACGTTGCTTCGCACCTTGGTTCCGGCCGGAGTGCGGCGGGCACCCCTGGTGACGACCTGGTCCTCCACCACGCGTACGGACGGCAGGTCGTCGGCGGGCACCATGAAGGGCGAGTGGGTGGAGTAGACGATCTGGTGATGCGGACCGAGGCGCTCGCGGAAGAAGCGCAGGAGGTCGCCCTGGGCGGTGCCGTGCAGCGTCAGGCCCGGTTCGTCGAGGAGGAGGATCACCGGCGACTTCTCGTCCTTCACCTGCGCGAACTTGACGAGGAAAGAGAAGAACCAGACGAAGCCGGCACTCCGCTCCGAGAAAGGCGTGTCGACGCGATGGAGCTGGTTCTCGACGCGAGCCCGGGCGATAGTGCCCTTGTTGAAGGGCACCGGATCCCCGGCCCGCGCCTGCTCGATCCTGACGACCACGTTGAGGTCCGGGTTCTGCGTCCAGTATTCGAGAATCTGGTCGGTGATGTTGTTCGACGCAGCCTGCAGACGGGCGTTGAACGTCTCGTAGGTCGAGACCTCGGTGATCTCCGACATCGAGACGCCGGCATAGTCCAGAAACTCGGTGAAGAGCCGGATTCCGCGGAATTGGTCTTCCGTGATCCGGCCGTCGGCGATCATCGCAGCCGCCTGCTCGATCTGCACGGCGCCTTCCATGCGGTCGTAGGAGGAGAAGTACATGAACTTCGGCAGGCTACGGAGGACGATCCCCTCGATCTGGCTCCTCACGATGCCCTTGTCCTTCAGGTGGGCGACCAGGGCCTTGTGACGCGGCGACGGCTCCTCGAGCGCGCCGAGGACCTTGACGAGGTCGCTCGACGTGCCGACGTCCCCGACCTGCGCCCTCTCCTGCGCGTCCAGTTCGAAGCGGTCCAGGAGATTGGCAACTGCCCTCCGGTAGTCGACGTCCGGGTCGACGAGTTCGACACGATGCCCGTAGCGCCGCCGCACCGTTACGGTATCGGACGTGAGTACCCCTTCGCCCAACGCCTCGCGGACCGCCACCATATCGTGTTCCTCCAGCAGCCACGTCGTCGTAACCGCCACGGCGTCACCATCGGGGTGGCGCCCTTCGTATAGGGTCAGGTAGCGTCGGGGATAGTCACGCTCCTTGTCCAGGACCGCCGGGGTGGCGTCGTGCGGGTTCAGCGCCGCGAGCGCGAGCAGGACGGCGCTCTTGCCTGCCTCGTTCTTCCCCACCAAGCAGGTGATGGGGCCGACCTCGAAAGCCTCGCTGTCCTCGACGGAACGGAAGTTCGTCACGTGGGCGGTCTGCAACTTCACGGATTGACTCCAAAACGGGCGAAGCTCACCGCAATCTGGACCGTGTACCGCTTTTGTTCAACACAGCGGGCCGCCCCGTCCCCAACCTGGGGGACTGGGCGCCGGCGCCGCCCGATCGCCGGACGGCTCGTAGGGGAGCACGGGCGTTTCCTACCTGACAGTCTCGAAGCCCTTGGCGGTCCGCCGCCGCCGGCCGTCCGAGGCGCAGCCGGGCGCGCCTGCCAGGTCGCTGATGATCGGACAGTCGGGACGACCGTCCCCATGGCAGTGGTCCGCCAGATGGCGGAGCGTGTCCGACATCGCCTGCAGTTCGCGCATGCGGTTCTCGAGGACGGCGAGGTGTTCGAGCGCCAGCCGCTTGACGTCGGCGCTCGACCGGTCGCGGTCCCGCCAGAGCGCGAGCAGTTCCTGCATCTGCTCCACCGAGAAGTTCAGGTCCCGCGAGCGGCGTATGAAGCACAGCGTGGCGACGTCGCTCTCGGAGTAGACCCGGTAACCGGCCGCGGTCCGTCCGGCGGGCGCGATGAGGCCGATGCTCTCGTAGTAGCGGATCATCTTGGCGTTGACGCCGGACGCCTCCGCGGCCTGTCCGATGTTCATCGTGGATCTCCTCGAGGTTGCGGACGGCGACCGCGGGGGGCCGCCGTCCGAAGGATCGTGAAGTCGACTGCCGCGGTCCGTCATGCGGCCGCCGGCGCGTCGGGGGCGGCCGAGCCCTGGTCCTTCTCGCGTGCGGGCGCCGCGAAGCGCTTCAGACGCATGGCGTTGCCGAGGACGAAGACGCTCGACAAAGCCATCGCGCCGGCGGCGAGCGCCGGCGAGAGCGTCGGGCCTCCGAACGGCTGAAGAAGGCCCGCCGCCACCGGGATCAGCGCGGCGTTGTAGGCGAAGGCCCAGAAGAGGTTCTGCCGGATGTTCCGGATCGTCGCCTTGGACAAGGCGACGGCGTTCGCGACGGCCCTCAGGTCGCCCGCGACCAGGACGACGTCGGCGCTCTCGACCGCGACGTCCGTACCCGTGCCGACGGCCAGTCCGACGTCCGCTTCCGCCAGGGCCGGCGCGTCGTTGATCCCGTCGCCGACGAAGGCGACCTTGCGGCCACCCGCCCGAAGCCGCTTCACGGCCTCTACCTTGCCGGCGGGCAGCACCTCCGCGATCACCTCGTCGATGCCGAGCGACGCCGCCACCGCCTCGGCGGTCCTGCGGTTGTCGCCCGTGATCATCGCCACGCCGAGGCCCATGTCGTGGAGCGCACGAACCGCTTCCAGGGTCGTCGGCTTGACCGGATCCGACACCGCGACGACCGCCGCCGCCCGCCCGTCCACGGCCGCGTAGAGGGGCGACTTGCCCTCGCCGCCGAGACGCCCGGCCACGTCGGAGAAGCGTGCGACGTCGATGCCGAGCTTCGCCATCATCCTGTCGGCGCCGACGACGACCTCGCGGCCTCCGACCCGCGCCCGCACGCCGAAGCCGGGATCGGCCTCGAAGCCTGTGGCGTCCGCGACCGGCACGCCTCGACGTTCGGCTTCGCCGACGACGGCGGCGGCCACGGGATGCTCGGAGCGCGCCTCGACGGCGGCCACGAGCGCGAGGACCTCGGTCTCGGCGAACCCGTCGGCGACGACGAGGTCGGTCAGCACCGGCTTGCCGAGCGTCAGCGTGCCGGTCTTGTCGAGCGCCACGACGTCCGCGTCGCGGAGCGTCTGGAGCGCTTCGCCTTTCCGGAAGAGCACGCCGAGTTCGGCCGCCCTTCCCGTGCCGACCATGATCGAGGTGGGCGTCGCCAGGCCCATGGCGCAGGGACAGGCGATGATGAGGACGGCGACCGCATGCACCAGGGCGGCGGACAGGGCCGGCTCGGGTCCGAAGACGAGCCAGGCGACGAACGTGACGGCCGCGACGGCCATGACGGCCGGCACGAACCACTGCGTCACCCGGTCGACGAGCGCCTGGATCGGCAGCTTGCCGCCCTGCGCCGCCTCGACCATCCGGATGATCTGCGCGAGCATCGTGTCGCCGCCGACCTTCTCGGCCCGGAAGGTCAGGCTGCCCGTCGTGTTCATCGTCGCCCCGACGACACCGGCGCCGACGCCCTTCTCGACCGGCACCGGTTCGCCGGTGATCATCGACTCGTCGACGAAGGACGATCCTTCGACCACCGTGCCGTCGACCGGGAGCTTCTCGCCCGGGCGGACCTGGATCAGGTCTCCCACGACGACGTCCTCGAGCGGCACCTCGACGAAGCGGCCGTCGCGCCGTACGCGAGCCGTCTTGGCCCTGAGACCCACGAGCCGGGCGATGGCCGCGCCGGTCCGCCCCTTGGCCCGCGCCTC
>CANJKV010000140.1 GCA_947474855.1 Aurantimonadaceae bacterium
GAAGGGCCGGATCACCGGCGCCTTCGAAGCCGCCGCGATCGAGGAGGACCGCCTCTACGCCGAAGTCACCAGGGAGGCACGGGCCTGATGCCGATGCGCCGCTTCACCAACGCGCTCGCCTCGCCCCAGGCCGTGGTGCTCGCCGCCGCAATCCTGTTCGCCCTCGTCATCGCCGCGTTCAATCCCGGCTTCCTGTCGCTGGCGACGCTGGTCGACCTGCTGCGCAACTCGCTGGTCACCGGCATCTTCGCGCTCGGCGTCCTGATCGTCCTCGCCTCGGGCGGCATCGACGTGTCCTTCACGGCGATCGGCGCCTTCGCCATGTACGCGACGACGAGCCTCGTGATGGGCCTCGACGTGCCGATGCCGATCCTCGGCTTCTTCGTCCTGTCGGCTTTGATCGGTGCGGCTCTCGGCCTCGTCAACGGCGTCCTCATCGGCGGCCTCGGCCTGCCGACGCTGATCGTGACGCTGGGAACGCTCAGCCTGTTCCGCGGCGCGCTCCTGACCTTCGTCGGCACGACATACATCACCAACGTGCCGCGCAACGTCATCTCCTTCGCGCGCACCATGATCCTGCGCCTGGAGAACGCGGTCGGGCAGCTCGTCTCGCTGCCGCTCTCCTTCGTCGTGCTCGTTCTCGTCACGCTCGCCGTCGCCTTCCTCATGAACGTCACCCGCTTCGGCCGCTCGATCTACGCGATCGGCGGCTCGGAGGAGGGCGCGCGGCGCATCGGCATCGACGTCGCCCGCGTGAAGGTCTGGATCTACGTCATCGCCGGCACGATCGCGGGCCTCGCCGGCATGACGCACATGACGCTGTCGCGCATGGCGAACCCCTTCGATCTCGTGGGCACCGAGCTGAACGTCATCGCCGCCGTCGTGCTCGGCGGCGCGCGCATCACCGGCGGGCACGGGACGGTGACGGGCACGCTCCTCGGCGCGCTGGTCATCACGCTGATCAACACCTCGCTCCTCAGCGCCGGCGTGCCCTCCTACTGGCAGAAGGTAGTCGTGGGCATCCTCATCGTGCTCGGCACCGGCCTGCCGATCCTCATCGACCGCTTCGCCAAGCATCGCGAGCGCCTCGCCCGCGCCGCCGTCTGACGCCACGCATATCCCAGGGAGGGACCGACGCCGTGAAGAAGATCCTCAACCGCCCCGATTCCTACGTCGACGAGATGCTGGAGGGCTTCACGCTCGCCCATCCCGAGTTCTACGCCCAGCCAGAGCGCCGCGTCATCGCGCGCCCCGGCGGCGGCACGCAGGGCAAGGTCGGCATCGTCACCGGGGGCGGGTCCGGGCACCTGCCGGTCTTCACCGGCTATGTCGGGCCCGGCTTCCTCGACGCCTGCGCCATCGGCGACGTCTTCGCCAGCCCCTCCGCCGAACAGATGGCCGCCGCCATCCGCCACGCCGACGGCGGGGCCGGCGTGCTTCGCCTTTACGGCAATTACGGCGGCGACGTCATGAACTTCGACATGGCCGGCGAGATGGTCGACCTGGAGAACGACATCCGCACCACCACCGTGGTGCTGGCCGACGACGTGGTCTCCGCGCCGAAGGAGGAGGCCGAGAAGCGCCGCGGCGTCGCCGGCATGATCTACGCCTTCAAGATCGCCGGTGCGGCAGCCGAGACCAAGGCAGACTTGGACGAAGTGACGCGCGTCGCGCAGAAGGCGGCCGATGCCTGCCGCTCGATCGGCATGGCGCTCACCCCCTGCATCGTGCCGCAGGCGGGCAAGGCCCACTTCGAGATCGGCGAGGGCGAGATGGAGATGGGCATGGGCATCCACGGCGAGCCCGGCATCTGGCGCGACAAGCTGAAGCCCGCCGACGCCATCACCGACGAGATGATCGACCGCATCCTCGCCGACCATCCGTTCGGCAGGGGCGACCGCCTGTCGGTGCTCGTCAACTCGCTCGGCGCGACGCCGCTGGAGGAGCTCTACATCATGTATCGCCGCGTGAAGGCGCGCTTCGACGACATCGGCGCCGAGATCGTCATGCCGCTCGTCGGGCGCTACGCGACCTCCATGGAGATGACCGGCGCGACGATCACCACGATCGCCCTCGACGGCGAGCTGGAGGCGCACCTCAAGGCGCCCGCGGCCTGCGCCTACTGGCGGGTCGGCTGAGGGGGGACGGCGCCATGACCGGCGGAACGATCGACAGGGACGTTTTGAAGGCGGCGCTCGCGCGGGTGGCCGCGGGAACGGGCGCGGCGGCGGACGAGCTCAACGCGGCCGACGGGCAGCTCGGCGACGGCGACCTCGGGATCACGGTCTCCAAGGGCTTCGCGGAAGCGGCGGGCGCGGACCTGCCGGAGGATGTCGGCCTCGCTCTCCTCGAATGCGCCAAGGCCTTCCAGCGGGTGTCCTCGTCCTCCTACGGCACGCTGGTCGCGACCGGCTTCATGGCCGCGGCCAAGGCGACGAAGGGCAGGACGCTCGTCCAGGCGGACGAGGTGGCCGCTCTGGTGGTGGCCGCGCGCGACGCCATGATGGCCCGCGGCAAGGGCAATCTCGGCGACAAGACGGTGCTAGACAGCCTGGACGGGGTCGCCAAGGCGCTCGAGGGCGCGGCGGCCGCCGACATGGCCGATGCCGCGGTGGCTGCGGCCCGCGGCACGCTCGCCGCCTTCAACGGCAAGCCCTGCAAGCTCGGCCGCGCCCGCATGTTCGCCGAGAAGAGCGCGAGCCTGGACGATCCCGGCCAGCTCGCCTTCCTGCGCATCGTCGAGGCGCTGGCCGGGCGCGGCGGGGAGGCGGGCGCGTGAAGTACCGCACGCTCGGCCGCACGGGGCTGAAAGTCTCCGCCATTTCCATGGGCACCTTCTCCTTCGGCGGGGAGGGCGCCTTCGCCAAGGTGGCGGACCAGGGCGTGCCGGAGGCGCGCCAGCTGGTGGACGCCTGCATCGACGCCGGCGTCAACCTCTTCGACACGGCCAACATGTACTCGCTCGGCCGCTCGGAGGAGATCCTCGGGCAGGTGCTGGAGGGGCGCCGCGATGACGTCCTGATCTCGTGCAAGGCGCGCATGCGCATCGGCCCCGGCCCGAACGACGAGGGCGTTTCGCGCCATCATCTGATCCGCGAATGCGAGCGCAGCCTCAAGCGCCTGCGCACCGACCGCATCGACGTCTATCTCATGCACGAATGGGACGGGCTGACGCCGCTGGAGGAGATGCTGGAAGCGCTGGACACGCTGCGCGCGCAGGGCAAGATCCTCTATGCCGGCTGCTCGAACTATTCCGGCTGGCACGTCATGAAGGCGCTCGGCATCGCCGAGCGCAACCGCCTGCCGCGCTTCGCGGCCCAGCAGATCCACTACACGCTGGAAGCGCGCGAGGCCGAGTACGAGCTGCTGCCGCTCTCCGTCGATCAGGGCGTCGGCGTCATGGTCTGGTCGCCGCTCGCCGCCGGACTCCTGTCCGGCGCCTTCCGCCGCGATCGCGCGCCGGAGGACTCGCGTCAGGCCAAGGGCTGGAGCGAGCCGCCGATCCGCGACGAGGAGAGGCTGTGGCGCATCGTGGACGTGCTCGCCGCCATCGCCGACGAGCGCGGCATCACGCCGGCGCAGGTGGCGCTCGCCTGGACGCTGTCGCGCCCCGCCGTCTCGACGCTCGTCGTCGGCGGTCTGTCGGAGGCGCAGTTCCGCGAGAACTGCGCGGCGACCGAGATCGAGCTGACGTCGGAGGAGCTGGAGCGACTGAACCAGGTCAGCCGCGCGCCCTACATCTATCCCTACTGGCACCAGCACAACTTCGCCGCCGACCGCTTCTCGGACGGCGATCGCGCGCTGCACGACAGCTACCGCGACCTCGGCATGGTCTGAGCGGCGAACGAACCTGATTGCCGCTCGGGCCCCTCCCGCTTCAACGGCGGCCTCCCGAACGGCGCGGCGAGGCGGAGCCGATCGACAAGGCTGGCGTGCGGCACGGCGATGACGGCACTCGCGTCCGGCGCGTGACCTGATCGCTGGTCTTGCTTGTAGCATTCGGCGCTCTCCGCGCCGGTGCCGTTACCGATGGTGCGTTGCTTCTGGAGCGCCGGGCGGGCCCCGGCTATGAGCCGCACTGACGATGATGCTGGCCGGAGGTATCCGATGCGCGCGATGGTTTACGAGCAGTTCGGCGTGCCGCCGGTCGTGCGAACGGTGCCCGATCCCGCGCCGGCCCCCGGCGGGGTCGTCGTCAAGCTGCGCGCCACCGGCATCTGCCGGAGCGACTGGCACGGCTGGATGGGGCACGATCCCGACATCCGCCTGCCGCACGTGCCGGGCCATGAGCTCGCGGGCGAGGTGGTGGCGCTTGGGCGCGAGGTGTCCCGCTTTCGGGAGGGTGACCGGGTGACCGTGCCCTTTGTCGGCGGCTGCGGTCGTTGCGGCGAATGCCGCTCGGGCAACCAGCAGGTCTGTCCCGAGCAGTTCCAGCCGGGCTTCACCCATTGGGGCTCCTTCGCCGAATACGTCGCGCTCGACTTCGCCGACCAGAACCTCGTCTCCCTGCCCGAGGCCGTCGACGACGCCACCGCCGCGAGCCTCGGCTGCCGCTTCGCCACGTCCTTCCGCGCCGTCGTCGACCAGGGCCGGGTGCGCGGCGGCGAATGGGTGGCGGTCCACGGCTGCGGCGGCGTCGGCCTTTCGGCGATCATGATCGCCCGCGCCATGGGAGCCCATCCCGTGGCGATCGACATCTCCCCCGAGAAGCTCGACTTCGCCAGGCGCCTGGGCGCGGTCGCAGCGATCGACGCGCGCGACGTCCCCGACGTCGCGGAAGCCGTGCGCGAAGTGACGGGCGGGGGCGCTCACCTGTCGATCGACGCGCTCGGCTCGCCGCAAACGAGCTTCAACTCGATCCAGAACCTGCGCCGGCGCGGGCGCCACGTGCAGGTCGGGCTGATGCTCGGCGAGAACGCCACGCCCCGCATCCCGATGGCGCGCGTGATCGCCTACGAGCTGGAGATCTACGGCAGCCACGGCATGCAGGCCTGGCGCTACGACGCCATGCTCGCCATGATGGCCTCCGGCATCCTGAAGCCGCAGGAACTCATCGGCCGGCATGTCGGGCTGGAGGAGGGCGTCGACGCCCTGATCGGCATGGACGGCTCGAGCGAGCTCGGCATCACCGTTATCTCGCGCTTCTGAGCGCGCCGCAGGCTGTGATGGTGGGATGCGAAGGCACGGCGCGTTGATATCGACGGCATCAGGATGCTCCAGAGGTGACCCCGCCGATGGGCATCGAAGCCGGCCGCCGCTCCACGCGGCATGGAAACGGCGGCGTCCTTCTTATGTCTCCAACATCGATGCTTTCGCGAGAACCGGCCGCGCCGAGCTGCCGAGGCGTACCAGGCCGCCGGGGCGGTCGATCGAGTCCAGGAAGCTCGCCTGCCGCGGCGCCGCCTTCGGCTCGCCGATCCGTTCGGGCAGGTGGATGCGCGCGAAGGCGGTGAACTCGGCGAGCTGGCGCAGGAGGTCGTCCCCAAGCTCGGGGTAGCGCCGCGCCGACAGCGTGTGGATGCCGGTGATGATCCACGTCCGCTCGGCGACGGCTCGGCCTTCGAAGACGTTCCAGCGGAACTCGTCGGCTTCGAAGATTTCGAGGTAGGCGCGCCACTGGACGCTCGAAAGGTAGCGTTCAGGATCAAAGCGCCCCGTGAGCTTGTGGTCGTCGATCCGTTTGCCTCGCATCGCGTCGACCTTGCCGACGAGCGTCACGGTGAGCCCGTCGATCTCGTAGTTGCGCGTCGCCTTCACCTCGCGCATCTCGGGCAGGTCGATCTCGCCCTCGGCTTCGAACGTGAAGGTGTGGCCCCGCGCTGCGAGGGCGCGATGATCGCCGGGAAGGCAATGTTCCAGCGCAGCGTGGAGCGCGGTGCCGGCGATCATGGCAGGTGTCGGGGGCACCCGCCGACGCAGTTGCGCCAGGAACAGGCCGAGATCCGCCCCGTCGTCCTCGCGAAAGCGGCGGAAAGCATCAAGGTCCGTGGAGGAGACGCGCAGGGCCGGCATGGGGCAGCCTCGAACGTTGTTGGCGATGCCTGAGGCTCGTTGATCCCCATGAGGTGCGAGCCCGCGCGCATCCGCTCGTTCAACCGGAGCGCACCGATCCGGTTCCAGCTTCGGCGCCGGTCGACGGTCGGGCGAAGGGCGATCTTCCCGAGCATGCCTCCTCGGTGTTGAGCGGCTCGGGCAGGTTCGTTCAACCCGCCCACGCTCCCGAAAGTCGGCTTATCACGTTCGGCCTGCCGCAGGGGGCGAGTTGTCGTCACTAGACGCGGCCGGCCAGTCCCTATAGCCGACGTCGATGACGCAAGTTGCCCCCGCCCATCACGTTCCCATCGACCGGATCCTGCCGGGCATCGGGCTCATGCTGGCGTTCTGCATGGTCGCTCCGCTGATCGACGTCGCCTCGAAGATCGCCGTCCAGTCGGTTTCGACGGGCACGGTGACCTTCGCGCGCTTCCTCGTCCAAGGCGCGCTGATGGCGCCGATCGTTCTTGCCATGCGGCTGCCGGCGCTTCCGGACGCACGCTCGGGCGGGCTGACGCTGCTTCGCGCCGCGGCCGCCATCGGATCGACCTTCTGCTTCGTGGCTGCGGTGCGCGTGATGCCCATCGCGGACGCTCTGGCGATCGCCTTCGTTTCGCCGTTCATGCTCCTCCTGATGGGCCGTTTCCTTCTCAAGGAGCACGTCGGTCCCCGCCGCATCGCAGCGGCGCTCGTCGGCTTCGGCGGAACGGTGCTGGTGATCCAGCCTTCCTTTGCCCATTTCGGTGCCGCCGCCCTCCTGCCGGTGGCGAGCGCGTTCTGCTTCGCCCTCTACATGCTCGTCACACGCCAGCTGAGCCGCCGGCAGCACCCGGTCGCGATGCAGTTCCACACAGCCGTCGCCGCCGGCATCCTGTGTCTGCCGCTCCTCGGTCTTGGCACAGCCATGGGCCTCGAGCCGATCAGCTTCGTGCTGCCGCAGGGCGCGGTCTGGTTCGCCTGCCTCGCCGTCGGCGTCGCCGCCACGATCAGCCACTTGGCGATGACCTATGCGTTGTCCCTCGCGCCGTCCTCGACGCTCGCGCCGTTGAACTATCTGGAGATCGTCACCTCGGTGCTCTTCGGCTTCGTGTTCTTCGGCGACTTTCCGGCTGGCATGACATGGACGGGCATCGCCATCATCGTGGCCTCCGGGCTCTACGTCATCCACCGTGAGCGCGTCGCCATGCAGGCAGCCGCCATTCCGCCCGACCGTGGGGTATAGGAGCCGAGCCCCGAGAGCACGCATCGACCCCGAGGGCATCCGACAACGATCCCGAAGCGCAGGCGGGGACCTCGGCTCGCCGCCTGCCGGTTCCCCCGGCTCTTGAGTTTGCCGAGGCATCAACCCGCTTGCCCCGTGGCTTGACTGCGCGCTCCGCTCCATCCCATCAGTCGCCGCAGGGATGATGGCGCCTTCGCCAGGTGCGTCACCTCGTTCGGGAGGTCGGGAGACGTAGGATGGCACGCAAAGATCGGGATGCGGACTGGCTCACGAACGATGCAGCTGACGACAAGCCGGCCGAGACGTGCTGGCTCTGCGGGAGGCCGCTGGGAAAGGCCGTGGACCGCTTTCACCCGATACCCAAGAGTCGCGGCGGTCGCGACACCGTACCCGTCCACCCCATCTGCCGAGAAACCATCGAGGCCAACTTCACGGCAAGCGAACTGGTGCGTCATGCGGAGTCCGGGAAGGCGCTGACCGACAACGAGACGGTCGCGCGTTTCGTCAGATGGGTCGCCAACAAGCCTGCCGATTTTCATTCCGCGACGAAAGCGGGTCGCTAGGAGCCGGAGCGGGGCGGTACCCGGCCCTTCTCAATCATGACGGAAGCGGTTCGCCGCGGCGGCGGCCGCGGCCGATAAATCGAGGCAGGACCGGCAGATTGCCTGCCTTTATCGTCCCACAAGCAGACGGTCGGCTTTCGGCCCGATGCCCTTCCGCTTCTCGACAGCTCGCCGGATAGGGCGGCTCGGGACAGCGTGGACCGCGCGACAGCGTTCGAGCGCCGGCAAAACCGAGCATGTGATGCCGCGGCCCTTGCGCGGCGGCGGGTGGGGTGGTTTGAGGCGGCTCCCGCCTAGCGCCCACCTGGAATTTCCGCATGATCCGCCTCGAAAGCATCGGCAAGCAGAACGGCAAGCAGATCGTCTTCATCGAGGCGTCGGCCGCGCTCCAGCGCGGCGAGAAGATCGGGCTCGTGGGCCCGAACGGCGCGGGCAAGACGACGCTGTTCCGCATGATCACCGGCCAGGAACTGCCGGACGAGGGCCAGGTCTCGGTCGATCGCGGCGTGACGATCGGGTATTTCAGCCAGGATGTCGGCGATATGGCGGGCCGCAGCGCGGTGGCCGAGGTGATGGACGGCGTCGGACCGGTCAGTTCTCTGGCCGCCGAGATGGCGCAGCTGGAAGCGGCCATGGCCGATCCGGCTCGAGCCGACGAGATGGACGGGATCATCGCCCGCTACGGCGAGGTGCAGGGTCGCTTCGACGAGCTCGACGGCTATGCGCTGGACGGGCGCGCCCGCGAGGTGCTCGACGGCCTCGGCTTCAGCCAGTCGATGATGGACGACGACGTCGGCAAGCTCTCGGGCGGCTGGAAGATGCGCGTGGCGCTGGCGAAGATCCTGCTGATGCGCCCCGACATCATGCTGCTCGACGAGCCGTCGAACCATCTCGATCTCGAAAGCCTGATCTGGCTCGAAGGGTTTCTCAAAGGCTTCGACGGCGCCGTCCTGATGACCTCGCACGACCGCGAGTTCATGAACCGCATCGTCAACAAGATCATCGAGATCGACGCCGGCGCCTTGACCTCCTATTCGGGCGATTACGAGTTCTATCGCCAGCAGCGCGCGATCGGCGAGGCGCAGCAGCAGGCGCAGTTCGAGCGCCAGCAGGCGATGCTGGCCAAGGAAGTCGCCTTCATCGAGCGCTTCAAGGCGCGCGCCAGCCATGCCGCGCAGGTGCAGAGCCGCGTCAAGAAGCTCGACAAGATCGAGCGCGTCGAGCCGCCCAAGCGCCAGCAGACGGTGCGCTTCGACTTCCAGCCGGCGCCGCGCTCGGGCGAGGACGTCGCGACGGTCAAGGGCGTCTCCAAGCGCTATGGGACCCGCACCATCTACGAAGCGCTCGATTTCCAGGTGCGCCGGCGCGAGCGCTGGTGCGTCATGGGCGTGAACGGGGCCGGCAAGTCGACGCTTCTGCAACTCGTCGCCGGCGCCTCGGAGCCCGACTCGGGCACGGTGACGCGAGGCCCGAGCGTCAAGATGGGCTACTTCGCCCAGCATGCCATGGAGCTGCTCGATGGCGAGCGCACCGTGCTGCAGTCGCTGGAGGACAGCTTTCCGCAGGCCGGCCAAGCCTCTTTGCGCGCGCTCGCCGGCTGCTTCGGCTTCTCCGGCGACGAGATCGAAAAGAAGTGCCGCGTCCTGTCGGGCGGCGAGAAGGCACGGCTGGTCATGGCCAAGATGCTGTTCGATCCGCCGAATTTCCTCGTCCTCGACGAGCCGACCAACCATCTCGACATCGCCACCAAGCAGATGCTGGTGGAGGCGCTGTCGCGCTTCGAGGGGGCCATGCTCTTCGTCAGCCACGACCGCCACTTCCTGGCGGCGCTGTCCAACCGCGTGCTGGAGCTGACGCCGGAGGGGCCGCATCTCTACGGCGGAGGCTATTCCGAATATGTCGAGCGCACCGGCCAGGAAGCCCCGGGACTGCGGACCTGACCCCTCGCCACTCCGAACAAGTCAGGACCCAGAAACTCCAGCAACGTGGGTCGTCGCGCAGCTTCGACGCCGACCGGCGCGCCGACCGATCGAGAGGGTCGACGCCAAGCTGGCCGAGACGTGTCGGCCAAACCACAGCTCAGCTGCCGCCAGAGCGTGAAGCCCGCGGGCCGCTCGCGACCTTTCGTGCCGAAGGAGCGCTTCACGTCCCATCTCCCGAACCCCGCTCGGACATCGCCCTGGGGAAGTCGTGGACGCTTGTTTGGGAGGCTGCCGCGACGCGACGTCGAATGGAAGCTACGCCACCCGCTTGTGAAGCTCGGGAAGCCGCAAACCTTCGACTATCTGGAAAACTCTAGCCGCATCAAGGAGCTAGAGGGGGATTGGTGCCCAGGAAAGGATTGCCTCAAAGCCTATCCTGGCACAGCAAAACCAGGGGCTTACGCACTACCATTCTTGCTGTTGTGTATCACCTTTGTGGTGCCGTGTCAGCAAGGGTGCCTTGGCCGCTGATCGGCGCGAGCCACCAGTTATAGTGACATCAGGATGAATAGGCGTGCGGTACGCCGATCGGCATCGAAGCTCGCTACCGCTCAGAAGGCATCAGAACGGCGGCGTCCTTCATATCTCTCTAACTCATTGAAGTTAGGCCGGCTTTCACCAGCCGATCTTACCATTCTTCCATTTCGCAGTGACCTGACGTCGATTCCATCGATGAGTTGGTGCAGCGCGCGAGCGCTTGCAGCGAGCTATTGTCTCAGCGAGACAGGTGCCGCAGAGGAGCCGAGGCGTACCAAGCCACCGGGACGATCGCTCAGGCCCACGAAGCTGGCCTGCTGCGGCGCAGCCTTCGGCTCGCCGATACGTTCGGGCAGGTATATGCGAGCGAAGCCGGTGAACTCGGTAAGCTGCCGCAGGAGATCGTCCCCCACCCCAGGATAACGGTGGGTCGTTAGCACATGGATGCCGGTGATGGTCCACCTTCGCTCGGCGACGGCCCGGCCTTCGAAGACGTTCCAACGGAACTCGTCGGCCTCGAAGATCTCCAGGTAGGCGCGCCATTGGACGCTCGAAAGATAGCGTTCGGGATCGAAGCGCCCGGTGAGCTTGTGGTCGTCGATCCTCCGGCCGCGCATCGCATCGACCTTGCCGACGAGCGTCACCGTCAGCCCGTTGATCTCGTAGTCGCGCGTCGCCCGCAGCTCACGGACCTCCGGCAGATCGATCTTGCCCGCCACCTCGAACGCGAAGCTGTGGCCGCGCGCGGCGAGGGTGCGATAACTGCCGGGACGGCAGTGCTCGAGCGCGGCGTGCAGCGCGGTGCCGGCGATCATGGCCGGCGTCGGCGGCACCCGCCGACGCAGTTGCGCCAGGAAAAGGTCGAGATCCGCCTCGCCGCTCTGCCGGAAGCGTCGGAAAGCATCAAGATCCGTTGAGGAGACGCGCAGGGCGGGCATGGAGCAGCTTCGGACGCAGTTGGTGACGCCCCATCGAGATTGGCTTGGTGATCGACGCTGCGTGGGGGCCAACGTCCATCAGCTTCATCAGAAACCAGGTACACCAACCAAGTTCAACTTCGGTGCCGATCCGCAGTTGGGCGAAGGGCGGCTTTCGATGGCTTGCTTTCTCAGCCTGGAACGGCTTGGACGGGTGGTTTTCGGACTGTCTGCTTTCGGATGGTGGTGGCTGAAAGCTGCCGCCTTTTGGTCGACGCAGCCGGTCGCAACAAAACATTATCAAGCTCAGCAGGCACTACCACTGCAAGCGAGGCCGTCGCACGGTACCCGCACACAAAGGACGACCAAAGTATCCTTTATCTGTCGCGCGACGACTACGTGATGAGGTTGGGTCGGGTTTGAACCGTTCGCATCGTCTCAGTTTGCCCTTCGGTCATCCTGAGGCTCGCGCTTCTGCCAGGGCCAACGCCCTTCGATCTCGACCTCGAGAGAGAAGCTGAGGAAGGTGCGGATTACAACGATGCCTGCGAGGACGGCGAGGCTCTCCAGCGTGGGTTCGATCGCGACGGTGTTGATGATGTCGGCAGCGACGAGAAGCTCAAGACCCAAGAGGATCGAGCGGCCGACCCCTGAGCGATAATCGCGGTAGGCCGATTCACGACGACCCGGCTGAGTTCGCGTCTTCAAGAACCGCACCGTTGCAGCGACCAGACCGACAACGATTGCCAGAATCCCGAAGACTTCAATCGTGCGCGTGGTCCAATGCAGTGCCTGTGACAGCATTCCATTCATTCTGTGGCGCTCTCCGGCCTAGCTTCGGAGACAACGAGGAGAAAGGATGCGCGTTGCACTCTAAGCGCGCAGCCGGACACAATCTGTCTGTCCACTTGGACAGCCCAAACGCTCCTGCGGGTAAGCAATTGGCGATATGACCTCAGCCTCACCGCCTCGCTGTTAGTTGACGAAGGTTGCTCGATGCTTTCGTGCGCGGCTCTCGTCTAACGTCGTCACCGAACGTGTCGACGCAAGCTGGTCCTTACGGACCCGTTCTGAAGACGACGCTGATTGTGCCGTCGCTCTCCAGGACCATGGCCTCGACTTGCGACGGGTCTTGTCCGCCGCTCGAACGCAAGGCGCTCATTGCCTCGTCCCGGGTCACTCGTTCGGAGCGCATGGTGCCCTCGCAGAATTCACCGTGCCGCATCAGGAGGGCGGGCTCTGACCGTACAACATGGGCGAACGCCTTCCAGCGGACGGACGTGAAGGTCACCAGGAACTGCATGCCTATAAGGAGCGCGAGCGCGACGGTGCCCTCAGCGAGCGCGATCGACTCCTGAAGGAGGATGGCGGAAAGCGTCGATCCCAGCGCCACCGTCACCACGAGGTCGAAAGCGTTCAGCTTTGCGAGCGTCCGCTTGCCCGAAATCCGGAGGAACAGGACGAGCGTGACATAGGCGAGGACACCGACGAGAAGCGTCCTCACGATGCCCTGCCAGTCCTGGAACACCATGCTTTTCCAATCCACGATCGCGCTCCTTTGCTGGGTCGCGCCTGCGCCTATGCCTCAGGATGGTGCCGGCGGACGAAGCGTCAGGGGGCTTGGACCTGGAATGTTCGAGC
>CANJKV010000141.1 GCA_947474855.1 Aurantimonadaceae bacterium
CCGTCGAAGCGGCCGGACAGGATGTGGTCGGGAAAGCGCCGCTCGGTGACGAAGGAGCGGGCGTTGCCGGCGTTGAAGACCTCGATCGTGGTGGCGAGGTCGATGCCGGCGCGCGTCGCCGCCCGCGCGCCCTCGCAGGTCGCCAGGAAAACCGTGTGCAGCACCATGTTGTGGATGAGCTTCAGCGCGTGGCCGGCGCCGCTCGGGCCGACATGGACGATGCGGGCGGCGACTGCGCCGAGGACGGGCCGAACCCGGGCGAGCGCCTCCGCCTCGCCGCCGGCCATCAGCGTCAGCGTGCCGGCCGCCGCGCCCTTGGCACCGCCCGTCATGCCGCAGTCGATGTAGGAACGGCCGGCTTCGCGCACCCGCTCCGCGACGCGGCGGGTGTCGCCGGGATGCGAGGTGGTGAGGTCGACGAGGATCTGGCCGGGGCGCTCAGTGGCGAGGAGGCCGTCCGGTCCCTCGAGGCAGGCCTCGATCTCCGGCGTCGCGGGCAGCGCGAAGAGGACGGCGTCGCAAGATTCGCCCATGCCGGCCGGAGCAGCCTCGCGCACCGACGGCGACAGGTCGGCCGCGGCGAAGGCGCCGGGCGCGACGTCGAAGGCCGCGCCGAGGAGGCCGGCCCGGTCGAGGTTGGCGGCGATGCCCCGTCCCATCTGGCCGAGCCCGACCACGCCGACGCGGACGGCTTGCGCGCTCACGGGCGCGTCTCCGGGCGGTGACAAGTCGGCAAAGAAAATGTACGGACATTTAAAGTTGATTGGAGGGGCGAACGATGGCGCAGGCGGCGATCCGCATGGGCGGCTACCAGGGGGAGGCTTCGGTTCACACGCGCGCGGCCCGCCGGCTCGCGGCCGTGCTGGACGCGGCGACGAACGGCGCAGCAAGGCTGGATCTGGTGCCGGACGTGACTGCGCTCGGGCGCCCCGCGACCGATCTCTTCGCCATGGTGGAGGGGAGCGAGCTCGACCTCTGCTATTTCGCGGCGAGCTATCTGGCGCGCCGCGTGCCGGACCTCGCGGCTTTCGACCTGCCGTTCCAGGTGCGCGACCGGGCGGCGGTTCACGCGGCGCTCGACGGGGCGCTCGGCGCCGCTCTCGCCGCCCGCGTTGCCGCGCGCACCGGTTTCGCGCTCGTCGCCGCCTGGGACAACGGCTTCCGCCACTTCACCAACGCGCACCGTCCGCTCGTCGCGCCGGCGGACTGCCGGTCCCTGCGCATCCGCACCATGGACAGCGCGCTTCACAAAGCGGGTTTCGCCGCGCTCGGCTTCGAGCCGGTCTATATCGACGTGAAGGACTATCCCGCGGCCGTGCGCTCGGGCGCCGTCGACGCGCAGGAAAACCCGCTGACGAACACGGTTAATTTCGGCGTCCAGGCGGTGCATCCCCATCTCACTCTGTCCGGTCATTTTTTCGGTTTGACGCTGGTTCTCGCCAACCGCGCCCGGCTGGAGGCCCTGCCGCCGGTCATCCGCGCGGGCCTCGAGGCGGCGCTCGTCGATGCCACCGCCGCCCAGCGGGGCTTCGCGGTAGAGTCCGACCGCGACTGCCGGGCGGTGATCGAGGCGGCGGGCGTCTCGATCGTGGAGGCGGACGGCTTCGACCGCTCAGCCTTCGAGGCTGCGACCGCGGGCGTCGTGTCCGCCGCGGCGGCCTCGCTCGACCCGGAGATCCTCCGGCTCCTGCGGGGCTGAGCCGGAGCCCGGGCCCGCCTCACTCGCCGAGGGCCGGGCTGGTCTGCGGGTGTCCCTCCACGGCGGCCTCGTTGGCGCGCATGCGGCGGCGCATGCGCACCTGCTGGACGATACCGTAGCCGAGCAGGAAGATCGCAACCGACATGATCGCCAGCGTGATCGGCCGCGAGAAGAACTCGATCCAGCTCTGGTCGTGGAACTGGAGGCCGATGCGCAGGTTGCGCTCGAACTCGCGGCCGAGGAACACGGCCAGAGCCGCTGCCGCGACCGAATAGCCGTAGCGCATCATGAAGTACCCGATGACGCCGAAGACGAAGGCGACCGCCACGTCGAGGATGCGGTTGTTGAGGGCGTAGGTGCCGAGCACCGTCATGGCGAGCGCCAGGACGATGATGACCTGCCGGTTGAGCAGCACAGCCTTCAGCATCAGCGTCGCCATGCGCCAGCCGACGAAGACGAGGATCAGCGTGGAGGCGAGAAGGCCGGCGACGGTGGCGAAGAGGAGCTCCGGCGCGCGGGCGACCATCAAGGGCCCGGGCACGAAGCCCTGGACGGTGAGGGCGCTGAGGAGCAGAACCATCGAGCCGGAGACGGGAAGACCGAGGCCGAGCGTCGGGATCAGCTCGCCCGAGTTCGAGGCGTTCTGTGCCGCCTCGTTGGCGCCGATGCCCTCGATCGAGCCGCGGCCGAACTCTTCCGGCTTCTTCGAGATCATCTGCGCCTGCTGGTAGGAGACCATGGCGGCGACGGTGGCGCCGGCGCCGGGAATCGCGCCGACGATCGTGCCGACCGCCGTGCCGCCGACCATGGCGGGCACGGCCGATTTCCAGCGTTTGAAGGCGGGAAAGCGGGTGCTGGCCTTCAATTCGCCGGTGATGTCCTCCCAGTTGAACACCTGGCGGGTCTGGCGGATGAGTTCCGAGACCGCGAGGAGGCCGATCACCACCGCGACCTCGTCGAGCCCCGAGCGCACCTGGCGGAAGCCGAAGTCGAAGCGCGTCATCAGGTTCATCGGGTCGAGGCCGACCATGCCGATGCCGATGCCGAAGGCGGCCGACATCAGGCCCTTGACGATGTTGCCGCCGGCCAGGCTGATCAGCGCCACCATGCCGATGACGTAGAGCGAGAAGATCTCGGGGTAGGAGAAGTAGTAGGCGAGGTTCATCAAGGGCACGACCAGCATGATGAACATGATGATCGAGACGAACTGCCCGCCGAGCGCCGCCACGAAGGCGACGCCGAGCGCCAGCCCGCTCTCGCCGCGCTTGTGCAGCGTGAAGCCGTCGAGCACCGTCAGGATCGCCGCCGGATTGCCGGGGATGCCCATGAGGATGGCGGGAATCGAGTTGCCGTACTGGACGCCGACGCTGATCGCCATGAGGAAGGCGACGCCGTGGATCGGCGCCATGGCGAAGGTGAAGGGCAGGACGAGGCCGTAGGCGAGCGTCGTGCCGATGCCGGGCATGGCGCCGCAGGCGACGCCGTAGAGCGTGCCGACGACGACGAGGAGCCAGAGGAACGGATCGGTCAGGAGCGAGACGCCGCCGACCAAAGGCGTGAAGAATTCGGCCATCATGGGCGTCGGGTCCTCAAAGAATGATCCAGCCGAGATCGCGGAACAGCGTCGTGAAGGGGCCGACCGGCAGCCAGACGCCGAGCCCTTGGGCGAAGACGACGTAGAAGAAGAGCGTGAAGCCGAGCGCCAGGGCGACGTTGAAGAGCCAGTTTCGCTGCTTGAGCACGCGAAGGCAGGCCGTGATGTAGAGGGGCGTCGCGAGGAGGAAGCCGAGCGGCACCAGCGTCAGCGTGTAGGCGAGGCTGAGCCCGGCGATCGTGGCGGCCCGCCCGAAGGAGGCGGGATGGCCTTCCTCGTCGGCGACCCCCTCCATCGGCACCATGTGGCCGGGGCTCGCCCGCCAGCCGCGCAGGCGCTGGGCGATGTTGAAGAGGCCGCCCGCGACGAAGATCGCGCCGCAGCCGTAGAAGAAGGCGCGCGGACCGATCGGGTCGGTGTAGAGGCCGGCCTTGATCGTGGTGGCCTCGGCGATCACGAAGAGGCCGAATAGAACGAAGATCGCCGAGATGGCGACGTCGATGCGCCGGTCCATGGGCTTTTGTTCCGCTGGCGGTGAATGGAGAAAGGGGCGGCCGCGCCCGGTGGCTTGGGGAGGGGCGCGGCCGCCCGCGGAAGGGAGCGGCTTTCCTACTGCGCGTCGGCCCAGTAGATGCCCTTCTCCTGGTAGATCGGCTTGACCGTCTCGATGGCCGTTTCGGCGAGCCGGTTCAGCCCGTCATGGTCGAGGTCCATGATCTGGAGCCCGCTGATCTGCTCGCGCTTGCGGCGGTAGTCGGGGTCCTGCATGGCGAGGCGGTAGAGGTCGTTCAGCCATTGCCGGTGCTCGGCGGGCACGTCCGGCGAGCCGGCGACGGCGCGCACCTGGCCGAAGGGATCGTCGGTCCAGCCGAGGCTCCCTTGCGCGCTCGGCAGCTTGTCCCAGGGCGGCGGCAGGTCCTTGCCGGACACCATCAGCGGCACGACGCGGCCGGCATCCATGTGCGGCTGGAAGACGTCGACCGGCGAGGTGTTGATGTCGCCCTCGCCGGAGGCGACGGCGAGCGCCCGCTCGGCCGGCGTGCCGCCGATGATGTCGTTGACCTGGATGCCGAGGCGCCGGACCCAGGCCTGCATGGTGGCGTCGTGGCCGCTGCCGGGCCCGCCCGAGATGTGGCGCACCTTGGCCGGGTTCTCCTTGGCATAGGCGACGAGCCCGTCCAGCGTGTCGCCCCAGGGCGCGCCGGTGCGCTGGATCATGACGATGGGCACGCGCTCGGCGCCGACGATGCCGTTGAGGTCGTTCAGGCCGACGCCCACCTGGCTCTCGATGTCGATGGCGAGGAGGTCGATCGTCGCGTCGGGAAGAGTGTAGATGAAGTTGATGTAGCCCTCAGAGGCGATGTCGCCCTGGTCCTTCACCCAGGCGAGGGCCTCCCAGGTGCCGAAATTGGTGAAGTCGATGCGGTGCTCGACGACCACCGGCTGGGGCGAGATCTTCGATGCGGCCTCCGCGAGCTGGCTGGCGAAGACGCTGTCGGTGGAGCCCGGCTCGTCCACGACGAGGAGCACGATCTGCCGGCTCGGGAAGCCGTCCGCGAGCGCCGGCAACTTGCCGTCGGTGAGCTGGGGCAGGGGCGCGGCGGCCGCCGGAGCGACGGCGGGCGCGGCGGCTTCCTGGGCGAGGGCCGGCAGGCCGGCGAGCGCCATCGCCGCCGCGGACGCGGCGCAAAGGACGCGACGCCGGTTCATCGAAACGGTTCTCATTGCAGTTCCTCCCATTCGTCGTGGCGTTGGTCGTGGCCTCCCGCGGCCGGACCTCCGACCGGCCGCGGGAGGCGTTTGCGTCATGCGGCTCGGGTCGCCGAGGCGTCCATCCTGGCGGTGGCGAAGCGTTCGAGGCCGAAGAGCGCGACGGCGTTGGTGCCGAGGATCGCCTGCTTCTCGCCCGCCGAAAGGCTGTCGCAGCTCTCGATCCAGTCGACGGGCCGCGGCTCGCCCATGTCGGCGGGATAGTCGCTGCCGAGGACGACCTGGCCGACCCCGACGGTGTCGACGAGGTAGCGGAGCGCCCGCTCGTTGTGGGTGATGGTGTCGAACCAGCAGCGGCGGACGTAGTCCGAAGGCAGGGCGGCGATGCCCGTCGCTTCGGGCCGGACCTCGTGGCCGTGGTCGAGGCGGCCGACGCCCAGCACCCCGTAGCCGCCGGCATGGGCAAAGCAGGTCCTGAGGTCCGGGAGCTTGTCGAAGACGCCGCCGAAGATCAGGCAGGCCAGTGCCGTCGCCGTTTCCAGCGGGTTCCCGAGGAGATTGGAGAGGTGGTACTTCGACAGCCAGCGGTCGGCCCGGCCGCGCGCGGGGTGGAAGTAGACCACCGCGCCGAGCGCCTGCGCCGCCTCCAACACCGGCATGAGCGCCGGATCGTCCCAGTCGCGGCCGTTGACGTTGGTGCCGACCATGACGCCGGGCATGCCGAGCTCGCCCACGCAGCGCTCCAGCTCGGCCACAGCCCCCTTCGGATCCTGCAGCGACAGGTAGCCGAGGCCGACATAGCGGTCCGGATGGGACGAGACGATTCCCGCGAGGTCGTCGTTGGTCGCCCGGGCGAAGCTGCGGGCGTCCGCCTCGCCGAGCCCGTACCAGTAGAGCGTCGGGCTGATCGAGATGAGGTGGACGTCGACGCGTCGGTCGTCGAGCGACGCGATCCGCGCGTCCGGCGTCTCGATCGGCATCGGCCAGGGCACCTCCTGCGACACGTCGCCGACGGTCGAGGTGATCTTGCCGCGGGCGTTGCGGCCGAACTGGATGCCGTGCCAACGCTCCCCGGCCATGGCGGGCCCGAGCGCGCCGGGGGGCAGGAAATGGGTGTGCGTGTCCACCACCAGCCCATGGGGCCGGCCGGGTGTCACCGTCGTCGGTTCCGTCATCCGTCTCCTCCGGGCCCCTGGTCGGCCCATCGCCGGGGAACCGCATTGAAGCGGCAGGCCCGGCGGCCGGGGCGGCATCCTTGTCCGCGCCCGCTCCCTCGTATCGGCGGTTGATCCGCCGTTGGTCTTGTAAGGGCAAGCAAGACACATGTCCGGACAATCTGCAAGCCTGAGCAAATCCGCGAATGCGCTGCGTCGACAAGGGCGAGGGGTCGCAGGCCGGCGGGGGGTGAGCATCCCCGATGCGCCATCGACGAGGTGAAGCGCCGTTCAAAGACCGGGCGATTCCGCCGCCCGGTTGGATCGGGACGCATGCGGCTGCTCCCGAAAAGAGCAGGAAGATCGAGCCTTATCAGCTTGTTGTCCGATACGAGCGGGGGGCGGCGCGTGACTGCATGGAGAGCCGGCCGACCCCGCCGCGGCTGTTCGCCGGCGGCGGCCGGAGCGAGGGCGCGAGCCGCGCTTCGTTGGCCGCAATTCGATCGGCGGCTGACGAGCTTCGGGAATCAAATATTCTGATCCCCATCATCAGATCATATCGGTATTTGTGCGGTCTTTCTCTTCCTACGACTGACGGGTGCCGGTCCCGCGCCCGCGCGCCGGCTGTCTTTTGGGAGGAGGACGACAGGAATGAGCGCCAAGACCCGCCGCGAGATCGGGCTCGCCGTCATCGGCTGCGGCACGATCGGCCGCATCCGCGCGATGATCGCCCGCGATTATCCCGGCATCGGCTGGATCGGCTTGTGCGACGTGCGCGAGGATGTCGGGCGAAAGCTCGCGGAGGACTGCGGCGCGGACTTCTTCACCACCGATCTCGAGGAACTTGTCGCCCGCCCCGAGGTGAACGCGGTGATCGTCGCGACCGACGAGAACAATCACGTCCGCCCGACGCTCGCCGCCGCCGAGCGCGGGCACGCGCTGTTCATCGAGAAGCCTCTGGCGACGGACGCGGCGGAGTCGGCCTCGATCCTCGGCGCCATCGAGGCGGCCGGCGTCGACGCCGTGGTCGGCTATACCCAGCGCTTCCGCCGGCGCTTCCTGGCGGTCAAGGAGCGGCTCCTGACCGGCCAGATCGGCGAGGTCCATTCGGTCGTCACCCGCGCCTTCATGAACCGCATGGTGCCGATCGCGACGCTTCGCAACACGAACAACCGCGCCAGCCTGACGCCCATGGTCGTGTCCGGCACCCACAGCCTCGACATGTCGCTCTGGCTCATGGAGGGCAAGAAGCCGGTCTCGGTCTACGCCCGCTCCACCGACAAGGTGCTCGGCGCCATCGGTACGAAGGACTCGACCTTCGGCATCTTCGAGTTCGACGACGGCACGATCTGGAGCATGAACATCTCCTGGGGCCTGCCGGAGATATGGCCGGGCTCGGTCTACGGCCTCGAGATCGGCATCGTCGGAACGAAGGGCGTCATCGACATCGAGGACACCCACCGCGACCTCGTCCTCGCCTCGGAGATCGCGCAAGGGGCGGGCTACAGCCCGGACGGCTGGTCGCCAGGCCAGCCGCGCCACGTCGATTTCCTCACGAGCTATCCGCCCGGCGACCTTCATCTCGGCCAGCTCTGGGGGCCGATGCGCGAGGAGACCGTGTCCTGGTATCAGCGGCTCTGCACCGGCCAGAAGACGCCGCATGCGAGCGCCGCGGACGGCCACCGCAACCTCCTCCTGACCATGGCGATGGACCTGTCCGCCCGGACCGGCCGGCCGGTCCCGCTGCCGGTCTCGGCGGAGGATCTGCGCCAGGGATGAGGTCCGACGGACGGGCCGGCCCCGCTTGTGCGGGGCCGGGCTGCCGGGATCAGCTCGCCGCGCGAAGGCCCTCTTTCAGGTCGGCGATGGTCGCGAGCGACTGGTTGGAGAGGGGCAGGTCCACGGGCTCGTTGATCGCGGCCGACAGGTCCGCTGCCATGTAGGACTGCATCACCATGCGCGCGTGCTCGGGCGCGACCATGACCGGCCGGTCGAGAAGGCAGGATTCGAGGAAATGGATGGTTTCCGGACCCATCTGCCCGGCGAAGACGTGGTCGACCTGCTCGCCCGGCATGGTGGACATGGGAAAGCGCGTGCCCTCCGAGACCGTGCTCAGCCAGTTGTCGCGCTGCGTGTCGTCGAGGATCAGCGCGCCCTCCGTGCCGGTGATCTCGATCCAGGTCCCGCAATAGTTCGGATAGGCCGGCGGCAGGTTCCATCCGCCGCCGATCACGACGAGCATGCCGTTGTCCATCGTCACCGTCGTCCACATGCAGTCGTAGGAGCCGTTGACCTCCTGCATGTAGCCGTAGGAGCCCTGACTGTAGACGCGCACGGGCTTTGCCGGCTCCAGGAGCCAGAACACGAAGTCGAGGTCGTGGGTCGATTCCATGGCGGCGGGCGAGAGCTTGACGCGCTGGGCGATCTTCTTGCCGAGGCTGCGCGACAGGTGCCGGCTGACCATGACGTTGACGACGCGCCCGAGGGTTCCGTCCTGGATCTTCTTCTTGGCGTAGGCGATCTTGGTGTTGAAGCGCTGGGAATAGCCGATGGTGAACTTCACGCCCTGGCGCTTGGCGGTCTGGATCAGCTCGTCCGCTTCCCAGAGCTCCATGGCGATTGGCTTTTCCAGGAGGACGTGCTTGCCGGCCCGCAGACAGTCGCGCGCGATCGGGAAATGCGTCGATTCCGGCGTCGTCGAGATATAGACCACCTCGATCGCGTCGTTGCGCAGAATGTCCTGATAATCGGTCGTGGCAGTCGCCGGGTTGACGAGGGCTCGCACCTCGGCGAGGCGCTCCTTGCGGATCTCGCAGATGTGCAGCTTGTCGACGAGGGCCGAGCGCGACAGAGTTTCGGCGCGGATTCCGCCGCACCAGCCCGTTCCGATCACGGCAACTTCCACGGAGCGCATGTGACTTCCTTTTCGTTCGAACAGAGCCGCGAACGGCAAAATGTCCGGACATAATGGCGGAGGTGCATCGCGCTGTCCAGCCGCGCGGGCACGCGCCGCGGCTGCGGCGTGCCGGCGCCGGCACGGCGAGGAGGAGCCGTGTTTCAGGCGGAAGCGGCGTCCGGGGGCGTGACGACGACGCTCGACCGGCGCGGGGTGGGAGCATGCCGGCCGGGCGAGGGCGCCGGTTCGGTCCTCGTCAGGCGGTGCTCGAAGCGGAAGCGCTCCGCCTTGTAATAGGCCCGCGAGCAGTCGGTCGGCTGGCCGGAGGCGAGATAGGCGATGCGCTCCACGAGGATCAGCGGATGCCCGGCCTCGACGCCGAGCATCTCGGCGCGGAACGCGTCGGCGACGATGAACTCGATGATCTCGTCGGCGCCGACGGCCTCGAGCCCGAAGCCGTCCTCGAGGACTGCGTGCATCGGCCGGTCGAGGTCCATGGCGAGGAGCCTTGGCGCCAGCGCGGCCGGAACGAAGGTCGTCCGGTAGGCGGCCCGGTCCTCGCCGGCGGGCGCCAGCACCTTGCGGATCTTGAAGACCTCGGCGCCCGGATCGAGGCCGAGCTTGGCGGCCAGCCAGTCCGGGGCGGGCACGCTGTCCGCGCTGACGACGGCGATCTGTCCGCCCGGCGCCGCGTCGAAGCCGCTCTGGAGGAAGTGGCCGGCACCGACGAGGTTTTCCGCCAGGCGCGGCGCCAGGACGAAGGTGCCCCGACCCTGCCGCTTGTGCAGGAGGCCCTCGTCCACGAGCGACGTCACGGCCTGGCGGACCGTGATCCGCGACACGCCGTAATGCTCGCCGATCTCCGTTTCGGAGGGGATCTGGTCGCCGGGCTTGAGGTGAAAGGTCGCGAGGTCGCGCAGCGCATGCTTGAGCTGCAGCCAGAGCGGGGCGCCGATCGCCGTTCGCAGAGGGGGAAGGTCGCGCGCCTGCATCCTGCTACCGGTTCTTCGCCCGCGCTCCGCCCCGGTTGGGCGGGACGAGCAACGTCATTCCGCTTCCTTCTGCACGACGAGAGGCTCGATGCGAAGGCGCCCGGCCAGCGCCTGCAGGTCCGAGAAGAGGGGAGCGGGGATCGGAATGCCGTTCCGGCCGCGCTCGCGCACCCGCCGCTCGCGGTCCGATCCGGGAAGCCGGATCACGTCGACGCCCGGCATCCGCTGCGAGGCCTTGAGGCTCTGGAGGTCCCGGTCGACGGCCTCGCCGAAGGCCGCGAGCGGCATGAAGCGGGACACGTCGAGCGCCAGGATGAAGTGGCCGGTATTGGTCTCGCTCGACGCGTCGGCGTTGAAGTCCACGACGTCGCGGCCGAAGGCGGCGCCGTTGAGCGTGCCCGCGAGAAGGCCGAGAACCAGGGCGAGGCCGCTGCCCTTGTAGCCGCCGACCGGCTGGAGGATGCCCTCGGAGCTGCGCTTGGGGTCGAGCAGCGGCTCGCCGGTCGCCCGCTCGATGAGCCAGCCCGGCGGCAGCGGGCGGTTGTTGAGCGCGTGGTTCTTGATCGTGCCGTAGGACACGACGGTGGTGGCGATGTCGAGGACGACCGGCGGCTCGGACAGGGCGGGAACGGCGACCGCCAGCGGGTTGGTGCCGAGCAGCGGCTCGGATCCGCCCCAGACCGCCATGTGGTTGGCGCTGGCGACGGCGCTGTAGAGGCCGATCATGCCCGCCGCAAGCGCCATCGACGCGTAGAGCGCGGCGGGGCCCGCATGGTTGGAGCGGCGCGCGCCGACCCAGGCGACGCCCGTCTCGCGCGCCATCTCGATCGCCGTCTCGGCCGCCCGCTTCATCACGAGATGGCCCATGCCGTTGTCGCCGTCGACGATCGCCGTCGCCGGGGCCGTTCGCCTCACGCGGATCGCGGGGCGCGGATTGACGCCGCCGGCTTCCAGGCGCCGGACATATTGCGGCAGTCGAAAGATGCCGTGGGCGTCCGCGCCGGTCAGGTCGGCCTGCGTCATCAGGTCGGCCACGGCCGCGGCATCCTCGCCCGGCAAGCCGCAGCGATCGAGGGCGCGGGCGACGAAGGCGGTGAGGTCGGAGGCGGACACGGGCGTGAGGTCGCTCATGACCGGCGCTCCCCGCGCATCCTCTCGTTCGCCCATTCGGCGAGGGGATCGGCAGGCGCCTCGACGGCGTGGACACCGATGGCCGCTGGTGCGGTCATGGAGATCTCCGATGGTGTGGGCGGGCCGCGCCACGCGTCGGCGCGCAGCGGCGGCCTTGCCGTTGATCGATGGCCTTACCATGACGTCTTATGACGTCTGGATCAACGGGCGCGCTCGATCGTCTCCTTTTGGCAGGCGGCGACAGCCAAGGACGTGATGGACGCAAAAATAAGTCGGCTTATATATGTCTTCCGAGCCCGGTGGCGGCGGCCGGCGGGACGGGCGAGGTCCATCGAGCCGCGGCCGACGAAGGAAAGTTCGTCGATTGGGGGCGGCGGGCCTGCCGCCCCCTGGCGTACCTCAGGCTGCCGCGGCCGTTCCGCTCGCGGTCGAGCCCGGCATGGCGACGTCGGCGCCGGACAGGGCCTCCTGCAGGCGCTTCTCCTGGTCCGGGGAGAGCGAGGAGCGGATCACCTTGCCCTTGAAGCGCGACACCTCGCTGAGCACCTTGTCCGGCTGAACCTTGCGCAGGAGGACGAACAGGGCCGACGAGTTGGGCTGCAGCGTTTCCCCGAGCGAGCGGATGAAGTCGTCGTTGATGCCGAAATCCGCGAGCTTGCCCGACAAGGCGCCGGCTCCCGCGCCGAGAGCCGCGCCGGTGGCGAGACCCAGAAGCGGGTTGAGGAAGAGGAGCCCCACCACCGAGCCCCACATGGCGCCCCACAGGCCGCCCGAGGCCGCGCCGGCCCCGACGAGATCGACGCTCTGCTTGAGCCGCACCTTGCCGCCCTCGTCGCGGATCGCGACGACCGCGTCCTCCAGGTCGACGAGATACTCCTTTTGAAGGCGCGACAGCTCGGTCAGGGCGCGATCGGCTTCGCCGGGATCGTCGAACGCCACTACAACAAGTTCCGTCATGGTCCTGTCCCTTCTCTTTCAGTCATGCATAGAGAAGGAAGCAGATAGTGCCGTCCGGTGCGATGATCAGGCAAGACGTGGTCAATCAAGGCTGTTCAAGGGGGGTGGATGTCGTTGGGGACGACTGAACGCTGACGAACAGGACGTTTCAGGCAATTGATAAATGAATGAGTGGCGGAGTAACGCCAGGCTAATCATCCACGGTCGTCCGCCGCGATGCTTGGTTCGAAAGGCAGATGGGGATCGTCGGGCTGCTCCGGGGACACGGCGGGCGGGCCGACCTCGGCAAGCCGCCTCGGGCGTCGGCGGCGCGGCGCGCGTCGGTCAGCCGCCGGCCTGCGCCATCCGGCTCCAGTCGATCCCGGCCGGATCGAGCCGGTGGTCGGCGATGTAGTAGAGGACGCGGCCGGGCCTCACCGCGGCCGAGTCCGCGCAGTTCAGGTCGACCGCTCCCGCGTCCGCCAAGCCGACGAGGGTCACCTTCTGGTCGCGCTTGAGGCCGGCCAGCACGTCGCCGTAGCGCATCGCCGGCGCGTCGGCGGGAACGCGCATCGAGAAAACGGTGTCGCGCCGGGCGGGCGAGAACAGGAGCGAGGCCACGACCGAGGCGCCCGGATCGTGCGCCGCGCGCACGAGGAGCTCCGAGGACATGGAGGCGATCGCTTCGATGCGCGGC
>CANJKV010000142.1 GCA_947474855.1 Aurantimonadaceae bacterium
TGCGCCGCAAGCGCAACGGGCGCGAGCGCCGGAAGCGCATCGAGGCCGAGCTGACGAAGGCGGTGCGCGCCGACGCGTTCGGCCGGGCGGACACCCTCCGGCGCATTCTCTTCGGCGAGGCCCCGACCTATCGCATCTGGTCGAAGAAGCGCGATGCCTACTACGGCCCCGATTACAGCGGCTACACGTCCGACTTCATCGCCGCCGGCCGATACACCCGCGACGAGGCTGAGCGCTGCGTGCGGGGCGGCGAGGACATCCTCGTCGCGATCGGGCCGGACGGAGCGCGCGTCGACTTCAGCGCCGATCGCATAGCGGAGGCGGCGTGATGGCGGACGGCACATCCATCGAATGGTCGGACGCGACTTGGCAGATCGTCACCGGCTGCTCGGTCCTCTCGCCCGGTTGCACGAACTGCTACGCCATGCGGCTCGCCGGCACGCGCCTGCGCAACCACGCCTCGCGCGAGGGCCTGACGAAGGCGACGAAGGCTGGCCCCGTCTGGAATGGCGAGGTGCGCTTCAATCGCGTCTGGCTCGCCCAGCCGCTCGAGATGCGCCGGCCGCGCATGATCTTCGTTGCGGCGCACGGCGACCTCTTCCACGAGGGCGTGCTCGACGAGTGGCTCGACGAGATCTTCGCCATGGTGGCGATGAGCCCGCAGCATACCTTCCAGGTCCTGACGAAGCGGCCGGAGCGGATGCGGGCCTATCTCGCGGACCGCGGTACGCCTGTCAGGGTGGCGCTGGCGGCCGCGCAGATCGCGTACGCAGGCGAGAGTGGGCTCCTTCAGGTCGACGTGCCTGCGGCGCGGGATGCGTTCCCGCTGCCGAACGTCTGGCTCGGCGTCTCTGCCGAGGATCAGCGCCGCGCCGACGAGCGCGTGCCAATCCTCCTCGACACGCCGGCGGCCGTGCGCTGGGTCTCGGCTGAGCCGATGCTCGGTCCGATCGACTTCACGCGGATCGCCGGCGACATCGGCGTCGGGCTGCACTCCTACGACGCCCTGCGCGGCCTCAACATCCACCAAGACGACGGCGATCAGGCCACACGGGTCAACCGCCTCGACTGGATCGTAGTCGGCGGCGAGAGCGGCCCGGGCGCGCGGCCGATGCACCCGAACTGGGCGCGCAGCATCCGCGACCAGTGCGCCGAGGCCGGCGTGCCCTTCCTGTTCAAGCAGTGGGGCGCGTGGGGGCGGGCTTCGCCGAAGCCATCGGGCACGCCCGGCCGCTACGCTTTTGCGAGCGCGCCGCCGCATTCCGACTTCATGCCGGCGATGATCGTGCCGATCGACACCTACCCGCGTCAGATCGACCTCTTCGGAGGGGCGATCGTCATGGAGCTTGTCGGCAAGAAGGCCACCGGCCGCCGCCTCGACGGCGTGCTGCACGACGGCTTCCCGGCCAGGCCGACGCCGTAGCGCCGCCTCCCTCTCCCTCTGCCCCTTCACCCGCGCGCCGCTGGCGCACCATCAGGAGCCTACCCATGAGCCAAGTTGAGGATGTCGCGCAGGACCAGTTGCGGTCCTTCGTCGAGCGCATCGAGCGCCTCGAGGAGGAGAAGAAGACCATCGGCGAGGACATCGTCGACGTCTACGCCGAGGCCAAGGGCAACGGCTTCGACACGAAGGTGCTGCGCAAGGTCATCTCGCTGCGCAAGCAGGACGCCAACGAGCGCGCCGAGCAGGATGCGATCCTGGAGCTCTACCTTCAGGCGCTCGGCATGGTCGCCGATCTGCCGAAGAACTGAGGCGCGCCATGGCCTACGCTGAAGGGACTCGCGTCCCGATCAACCAGACGAAGGGCGAGATCGAGAAGCTCGTCCGGAAGGTCGGCGCGACGAAGTTCGGCGTGCTGGAGGAGGAGGATCGGGCAACGATCCTCTTCACCCTCACCGACCGGCACATCCGCTTCGTCCTGCCGCTCAACCCGAAATACACGGACCAGGTGCGCCGCTCGCGGTGGCGCGCGCTGATGCTCGTGATCAAGGCGAAGCTCGAAAGCGTCGGCGCCTCGATCGAGACGGTCGAGGAGGCTTTCCTCGCCCAGGTCGTGATGCCCGGCGGACGCACGGTCTACGAGGAGAGCCGGGAGATTATCCGCGACCGGTACCTGACTGGCGACGAAATCCCGCTCCTGCCGCCGCCGCGAGGTGGTGATTATGGATGAGGCCGAGGAGGCGTCCTCGCCCGGCAGCCCGCTCGCCGTCATGCACGGCTGCACCTGCCCGATCTTCGACAACGCCCGCGGCGAGGGACACCTCGGCTCGGGCCTCTTCTGGATGACGGCCGGTTGCCCGCTGCACGGCACGCCGGCCGTAGACGTTCATGGGATTGGAAAGGATGACGAGCGTGAGTAACGCGGCGACCATGGATCGCGGAGAGCGCCTTCTGCGCATCGGCGACGTCGAGGCAAAGACCGGCCTCAGCCGGGCGAGTATCTACCGCTTCGTGCGGGCCAACCAGTTCCCGGCCCAGGTGCGGCTCGGCTCGGGCACGGTGCGCTGGAAGGAGACCGAAGTCGACGACTGGATCGCCGCCCTGCCGACGTCGGGGAGCGCCTGAGGTTCAGGCGCTCTTCCGCGGTCTTGAGAACAGCTCCTCGGCCGGCAGCTGGTCCACCATCAGGAGGTCGGCCCAGATCTGGGCGAGCTCCTTCCGACGCGCGAGGTGGGCCGAGCGATTGTAGGCCGCCTCGACCTTGTTGCCGGGGACGTGCGCCAGCATGAAATCGATGACGGCGCGGTCTGCGGGGAAGCGCTCGTTCATGATGGTCGAGAAGGTCGCGCGCCAGCCGTGCGGCACGTGCCGGTGGTGATAGCCGGCGCGGTTGAGGAGGTACCCGATCGCATTCCCCGACATCGGCCGATGGCTGTGCCGGGTGTTCGGGAAGGCGAGCGGCCCGCGGCCGGTGATTCGGCGCAGCTCGGCGATCGCCTCCATCGCCTGCCGCGACATCGGCGCCAGGTGATCGCGCGCCTCGTCGTCCTTCATGTGGAGCCGGAGCTTCATCCGCTCGGCCGGAATGCGCCAAAGCGGGTCGCTCGCCTCGATCGCGTCGAACTCTGCCCAGGGCGTCGTGATCAACGCGCCGGGGCGTACGGCGGTCAGCGCCAGGATGCGCAGCGCGAGCTTCGTCGCCGGGTGCGCCGGCGTCGCGTCGGCGGCGCGCAACACCTCCCTTGCCTTCTCCAGGTCCGTGACCGCCGGCTGGCGGCCCTTCTTCAGCGGCGCCAGCGCGTTCTGCACGATGGCGGCGGGGTCGGCCTCGGCGCGGCCGGACGCGATGGCGAAGACGAACACCGCCGACATGCGCTGGCGCAGGCGCCGCGCCGTCTCGATTGCCTGGCGAGCCTCGATCGCGCGGAGGAGGCCGAGGACGCCGGCCGCGTCGATCTCGCGGATCGGCGTCGCACCGATCGTCGGGAAGACGTCGCGCTCGAGGCTACGGATGACGTCGCCCGCGTGGGTCGGTGTCCAGCTCTTCTCGTTCTGGGCGTGCCACTCGCGCGCGATCCCCTCGAAGGTCGCCACGGCCGAGCGCGCCTGCAGGAGCTTCGCCTTTTTCTTCGCCATGCTCGGATCGATGCCCTGGCGCAGCATGCGCCGAGATTCATCGCGCCGCTCCCGCGCCTCGGCGAGCGTCACGTCCGGATAGGGTCCGAACGACAGGAGCTTCTCCTTGCCGGCGACCTCGTAGCGCATGCGCCACAGCTTGCCGCCGGCCGCGGTGATGAAGAGGTGGAGGCCGCCGCCGTCGGGCAAACGGTAGGGCTTTTCCGAAGGCTTGGCCTTGCGGATCTGGACGTCTGTCAGCAAAGTGGGCGCGCCTCAATCGAACGGGGGCAACGCGACGAAACCATGCCGGGACGCATCGTTCAAGCCCTTGAAGAGACCGGGTATTTATCCGGGTATTCTAGAACACTACGGGAACAAAAAGCCAGCCGCTTCAGACGCTTCTCGCGGCGTTTCGTGGGACATCCTCTCCGCCACGACAAGGGCTTCATCGCCCAACCATCCTTGCGGAACCAAAAGCCTCGACCCTGAACGACTTGCGAACATGCGCGAGCTTGCAGGAGAAAGTGGGGGCGTGACGTTCCCGAACCCTTCCCCGACATCGTCGTCGGCGGCGGCCGCGCTGTCACCCAGCCGTTCGGGCCGATCTCGATGGCGCCGGAGTGGAGAACGAAGAGCCGGCAGCGCGGCACGCTCTACCTCGCGGTGTGCGCCGGACACGTGAAGATCGGGACGACGCGGAACTTTGGCTCGGCGCATCGCCGCAATCGAAGCGTATCCCCCTGCCCGTTCGCAGCTTCAGCTCGCAGTCCCGGTCTTCGTCTCGCGCCGGCCGCACGCCGGCTGGTCGTCGGTCGCTCCTGCGCTGCTTGCCAAGCCGCGGCCCTGACGGGCTGCGGTGCAAATTTCAAGTCTGCGCGAAGACTGCCGGAATAAGTTCTTTTAATTATTTTGTTCGGCGCCTGAAAGTCGATATCGATGCTATTACGTCACTAACGACAATTTCCGCGTCGTACAGGCGAATGGTTTGTCCGTTTGGAGAGATTGCTTTAAGAATTACTGACAATTCGGAAGGAATAACAGCGATGGGTTCCTTGCCATTTCGTCCTCCGGCTCGGTCGACAGGCGTCACCTCGCTCGCACTCCTGCTGGCTCTGGCGCACGAGGCAAGTCCCCACGAGGCAGGCGATCAGACGCTGATCGTGCAGCGGGACGGCTTCGAGCTGCGATGGCACCTACAGGCGGGCCTGAACGCCGTCGGCGAGCAGAACCTCTTCTGGAACTTTTCGAACACGATCGCGCCCGAGGCGGGGTTCGATCCCGATACGCAATGGCTGGAAGGCTACGCCAAAGGCGGCTTCAGCTTCGAGCAATCTGCCGACAACGGATCGACGTTCTACGGAAAGCTGACGGGCGTGTCCTCCTATACCGCGGGGACCGACGCCTTCGATGCGCGAAACACGGGCCGCACGACCCTTGAAGAGGGCTATCTGGGTCTCAAGGCGAGCAGCGGAAGCGGCTTGACCCTCGACCTGTCCGGCGGACCGCGCGAGCTCGTGCTCGGCAGCGGCATGCTCATCGCCAACGGCGGGGCGAGCGGCTTCGAGCGCGGCGCCCTGAAGTTCGGGCCGCGCAAGGCCTGGAAACAAGCAGCCATCGTCCGCCTGTCAGATGAGGGCGTCACCGGCACCCCCTTCTACATCGCCCCGAATGAGCTTCCCTCCACGGACGGACGGAACAGGCTCGCCGGCCTGGACATCCGCTACGACGATCCGACCGGCGGCTATCTCGGCGGCACCTATATCAAGGTCCTGCAGTCGACTTCCCCCTATCCCAAGGCGGCCCCGGGCGGCGACGGCCCGCCCACGATCCTGCCGGACGGCCGGGACGGGCTCAATGCCGTGAACGTCTACGCGAAGACCAATCCCTTCGACGGCGCGCTCAAGAACTGGTTCGCCACCACCGATCTCGCCTATGAGTGGAACGACCGCATCGACATGGAGGCCTGGGCGCGCCGGGTTCAGCTCGGCTACGAATTCGCCGAGACCGCCTGGACGCCGACGCTGACCTACTCGTTCCAAACGTTCTCGGGCGACAATCCCGACACGCCACGGCTCGAGCGCTTCGATCCCCTGTACTACGAGGGATCGCCGGGTGCCTGGGCCACCGGATCGAAGTCGTCGCTTGTCTTCATCAATTCCAATGTCCAGTCGCACGAGTTGGCGCTCAGCGTTCAGCCGACGCGGCAGGACACGCTAACCCTGCGCTATGCCCACCTTCGAGCCAACCGTCTCGACAGTCCCTTGCAGTTCGGACAGGCCACGCGCGTGGAAACCGACGGTGAGACGGCGAACATCGTCACGGGCGTCACCAGCGCTCACCTCTCCGACGACGTCTTCCTGGAATACAACAAGATCCTCAACCGCAACACCTTCGTCACGGCGGGCCTGAGCGCTTCGTTTCCCGGCGAGGCCATCCGGGATGTGGTCGACACGAAGGCGCCCGTCTGGCTCGGAGGCTTCGCCAATGTCGTCTTCAACTTCTAGAATCCTCGTTCTTGCCTTGGGGGCTGTCATGACGATGGGTGCGGGATCGCAGTCGCTGGGCCAGACGCCGGTCCTCTCCGCCGCTCAGTCGGATCCGCGCGTCATGGGCTGGATGCAGGGCTTTCCGCCGCCGCCCGACAAGATCATCATGCAGCCGGAATCGGACTACTTCAGCTTTCCGCGCCTGCGATGGTCGGTCTGCCATATCCGACAGCTCCTGCCGACCGTAGAGATCAGCCGCGGCATCGGGGCGCCGGTTCCGCTCGACTACGTGGACGTCCTCGCCTTCGCCAATCGGCGGGCCGCGATCGATGCCGTGACTTTCACGCCTATCGGCGCCGACCGGACGATGACGTGGCGCGAGTCGCTCGACGCCAACTACACGGACGGCATCATCATCCTGCACGACAACCGCGTCGTCTACGAGCGGTACTTCGGCTGCCTAGACGATGCCGGCAAGCGCGCCGTGATGTCCATGACGAAGTCCGTGACAGGGCTTCTGGCCCAGATCCTGATCGCGGAAGGGCGGCTCGACGAGAACGCGCTCGTTTCCAGCATCGTACCCGAGATCGGCAAGAGCGCCTTCGCCACGGCGACCGTGCGCCAGGTCATGGATATGACCACGGGGCTGCGCTACTCCGAGGACTATTCCGATCCCAACGCCGACATCTGGAAATACTCGGCCGCCGCAAGCCCGCTTCCCAAGCCTGCGGACTACAAGGGGCCGAACGGCTATTGGGAATACCTGGAGCAGGTTCAGCCAGAGGGCAAGCACGGCGAAGCCTTCCACTACAAGACCATCAACGCCGACATGGTCGGCTGGATCGTGGCGCGCGTCGCGGGCAAGAGCGTCTCGGTCTTCGCCTCCGAGCGCTTGTGGCGCCCGATGGGCGCCGAACAGGACGCCTACATGACGGTGGATGCCAAGGGCGTGCCGTATGCCGGCGGCGGCCTCAGCGCGGGCCTTCGCGACCTCGCGCGCATCGGCCTCCTCATGCTGAACGAGGGGGTGATCAACGGCAAGCGGCTCTTCCCCGCGGCGGTCGTCCAGCGGATCCGCGCCGGCGGCGATCCCGCGAAGTTCGGCACGAACTACCCGGCCCTGATCGGCGGCAGCTACACCAGCCTGTGGTGGATCTATCCCGGCCATGACGGCGTCTTCGCGGCGCGCGGCGTCTACGGCCAGACGATCTACGTCGACCCCGCCGCCCGAATGGTCATCGTGCGCCTCGCCTCGTTCCCGCGCCCCGAGAACCCGCTGATCGACCCGACCACGATCCCCGCCTTCCAGGCCGTCGCGGATTACCTCAAGGCGAATCCGCGCGAAGCGGACGTCGAGCCGCCGGAGCACCCGGCCGAGTGAGCCGTGGCGGCTTCCACGCCTCGGCTCTGACCGATCCAGCGATGGTGGCCGGGTCCGATTTCGCGTCTTCATCCGCCGGCTTCATGCGCATCATTGCGTACCCGAAGCGGCTCTCGCCGCTTTCCGTACTGCGGTCTCGGCGGCGGCGCGCGCGGGCGGCGAGGTTCACCGGCTCCGGCTGGTCGGGCGAACGTGGAAACGCCTGCCGGGATGACCGACAGGCGTTGAACGATGCCACGCGGACGGCAGGAAGATGCCCGGCCGCGCTTCTACGCCGGCCTATTCCGGCCACATGCGATATTGCGAATTGGAGACCGCGCCCATGCCGAAGCGCGTGTCGCGCGTGGAGCGGATCTCGTCCTGCGCCTTGAATACGGCGCGGGCTTCGCGCCAGCGGCTGAGCTTGAGGTTGGCCCAGCCGCGCAGGAGCTCGGCGTCGCGGGACTTGCCGCGCGATGCCTGGCGCTGGTCGAGCGTCGCCAGCGCCGCCTCGTAGCTGCCGGCGTCGAACTGCGCCTGCGCCTTGGACATCATGGCGTCGCGTCCTCCCTTCGTGCGCCGCACGGAGCCGTGCGTCGAGGCCCTCGACGACGACTGCGCCGAGGCGCGGCGGGTACTCCGCGTGGTGCCGGCGGCCGGACGCTCCGGCGCCGCGGTCGCCACCTCGATATCGGCGATCTCGGGGAAGGTCTCGCCGTAGCGCGCCTTCAGCGCGGCGATCTTTCCGGGCTCGTTCTGGCGGGCGGCGACCGACGCAAGGCCCGTCACGCCTTCTTCTGTCGGCTTCCAATCGACCGACTTCTCGAACCATTCGCCGGCGTCCGTCACCTTGTCCCGGTTGAACAGGTGCCAGCCGATGGACTGGGCCCCGAGTGCCGAGCGCTTGTCGACGACGAAGGCGCCGAAGCGCTTCAGCATGTCCGGATCGATCGCGCTCTCGGACTCGCTCGCCATGACGGCGTCGGCGACTTCGCCGTCCTCCTCCGTCAGGCGTTCGGACATCATCTCGATGTAGATCTTGGCGAGATCGGGCGAGGCGGCGCGCTTGGCATAGGCGAGGTCGAGGGCCTTGGAAACGTCGCCGCCGTTGCGCAGCGACAGGACGTAGCCCTCGACGAACTTCGGGTCGCGGCCCCAGCTCATCGCCGCCTGGAACCAACCGCCGGCGGTGCTCCATTCCTGGAGACCGTAGGCATACCAGCCGATCAGCGCCGCATCCTCGGCCGAGCGGGTCCTGGCGACGAGGGCGCCGAAGGTGGCGAGGCGGTCGGCGTCGACCGGATCGCTGGACGTGCCGGCCGCCACCGCGCCCATCGCGGAGCGCAGATCGGCGAAGCGCACGCTGTCGAACTCGCCCGCCCCGTTCGGGGCGGTCCGGGCGAAGGCGGACAGCGCGCTCAGGCCCTCCGGCGGCAGCAGGCTGGACGCCTTCTGCCAGGTGGCGAGGCGCTCGGCCGAAACATCGCAATGGGCGAGGATATAGGCGTAGAGGTCGTAGGCGCGCGCCATGTCGCCGAGCCGGGCATAGGCCTCGCCCACCTGCCAGAGGGCGTTCATCTCGCCGCAGACGAGAAGGCTCGGCCGCTCCTGCGCGGCTGCGATGACCGCGGGCCAGTTGGCGGCGGCTGTCGCCGCCGCGAGCGCGCCGCGGGCCTCAGCGTCCGCCAGCTTGGTCGTCAGGTCCGCCGACGGCGTCCAGTCGGGCGTGCGCTCCCGCTCCGCATCGATGGCCGCGCGGGCTCCCGCGACGTCGCCGGCCGCCAGACGGTCCCAGAACGGCTGCTCCTCGACCTGGTTCACTTCGACGAAAAGGTCGGCGGGCGGCGCCCAGTTCGGATGCAGGAGCTTCAGGCGACGGATCTCGGCACCGACGCGGCCGAGGTCCCGGGTCGAGGCGTAGTAGCGAAGCGCCCTCTCGTCCACGGCGTTCGCGACCGGGTGAGCGGTCGCGCCGTCGACGGCGGCGGCTGTCGGCATGGCGAAGGCCGGAGCGCCGACGTTCGGAGCGGTGGCAGCGGTCCCCGCCTGGCCCGGAATGGCGAAGGCGGCGGCGGGCGCCGGCTGGGGCGCGGCAACGACGACGAAGGGATTGGCACCGGGAACCGCGCCGGCCGCGGGAGCGGGCGGCGGTGCGCCGAGCGGCGGAGGGACGGGCAGTGCCGTGCCGGGCGCAGCGCTTGCGATCGCCGGAACGCTCTCGCCGAGGCCGGGATAGGTGCTGCGGGCGAGCGCTTCGTTGTCGAACGTCGTGGCAGCGACGCGCGGCGGCGCCGGAATCGCGGGGACGGCGCTCGCGCTGGTTGCCGGGGCGGCGGGGATGCCGCCGAAGCCGGCAGGGGCGGCCCATGTCACCGCGACGCTGAGAAAGGTGGCGGACAGAAGCGTTGTGGGGCCCTTCAAAGACATTGCGGATACCTTTCCGAGAGAGCCATCTGGCTGAGAATGTGAAGGGTGCTGGCGTAGTAGGTGGTGGGCGCGAAGGCGGCGGTCGCCGGCGCCTTCGCCTGCTCGCCGAGACTGCAGGCAAGGGCGTCGACTAGGGCCTGGTAGCCGGGGTCGGGCATGATCTCGACCGGCATGGGCCCGTCGGGCGCGAGCCGGAAGACGGCCGGTCCTTCGCTCGTCTCCAGCGCCGAATAGGCCTTCGCATAAGGCGCGACGATCGCCGCGTTGTCGGGCGAGGCCCAGGCGAAATAAAGGGGCACGCGCACCGCGTTGTAGCCGGATAGCGGCTCGAAGCCGTCCGCAGGTCCGATTGCTTCCCCGCCGAGGGCCGCCCAGTCGGGCGCAAGCGGGTAGCCGGCTTCAGCCAGACGAACGGCAAGCCTTGCGCCGCTCGCATCGAGATGCAGCTCCGCGAAGCTCGGCGATGCAGCGGCCAGCTCGGCAATGGCCGGCATGACCCAGTAGGACAGGTTCACGACCGGCGCCCCCGGCCGCCCTTCGGCGAAGCCATCGACCCCCGGCAGGAGCATGGTGCCCTCGTCGGTGTGCAGGACGGCGTGTTCGGCGATGGCGGCGGCCAGTTCGAGCGCCGCGTCCCGCAGATCCGGCGCCTCCCACCGGCGTCCGGCGCGCAGCAGCGCCCAGGCGATCAGGAGGTCGCCGTCGGTCGCGTTGTTGCGGTCGGCGACGTGCGGCGCGGCGTTCGGATCCCACTTCCAGGCTGCCAGCCCGTCCTCGCGCAGGAAGAGCTCGCGCTTGGTCCAGGCCCAGAGGTCGTCGAATGCCGCGCGGTCGTTGGCTGCCACGGCCATGAGCATGCCGTAGCCCTGGCCCTCGCTGTGGCTGATGCCGCTGTTCTCCTTGTCGACGATCCGCCCGTCGCTCGTCATGAACAGGCTGCGATACAGGGCGAAGGACCCCGTGACGTAGTCGCCCGGAAGAACGGGCGGCGGGGCGGCGAGGCTCGGGGCAACACCGGCCATAACGGCCGCGGCCAGCATAGGCAGGAACCGGCTCACTTGCCGCCCTTGCCGATACCGCGCAGGAAGAAACGCGTCGTGGCTGCGAGAAGCAGGCCGAGCAGCATGACGGCGAACAGGTAGTTCTCGGTGTGACGGGAGAACCAGCCCGCCAGGATGTAGCGGCTGTTCTGGACCGAGAAGGGCTGCGTCTGGAACAGGCGCTCGCCCTGCGCAGCCACCGTCGACACAGTGCCATCCCGGGACAGGAGCGTGGCGGCGCCCTCGATATGCGGCCAGACATCGGGCTGGACGAGACTGCGGGCGCCCTGCTCCAGCTCCTCGGAGCTGCGCGCGGCGATCACCGTCCAGGCGGTCGAGGCGGAGCCTGCCATCGGCGCCTGAGCGAGGGTCACCAGCGTGTCCGCGCCGGGCTTCACCGCGACGCCGGCCGGCTGGTCGCCGAAGACGTCCGAGGACCAGCCTAAGGCGTCGAGGAACGAGCGGGCCGCGGGTTCGACGAAGGCGAGGAGCTCGTTCTTCAGGTCGGCCGTATCGGAGATGGCGGCGAGGAGGTTGGACGAGCCGGTCGCCGCATTCGCGGCGATCGACAGGACGCCGGCCTGCGCAGGCGCGTCCTCGCCGAGCGTCGCCGCCTCGGCTCCCTCGACCGGATCGAGGCGTACCGCCCGGGTCAGGGAGACCGGCAGCGAGGCGAAGGTGCCGGCGGCCAGGACGTCGCCGGTCTCGCCGACCGGCAAGGCCGAGACGAGGCGCACCTTCTGCGTGCGCCCGTCCGCCAGGGCCGTGCGCGACAGCACCGAGGCCGCGGCTCCGAGGCCCGCGGGGTCAAGGCCCGGAACGAGTACCGTGAGGCCGTCGCGATCGCCGCCCCGATGCTGGCCGCCACCGGCAAAGGCGGCGACGTCGGGCAGGTGCCCGATGCGTGCGAGATACGGCATCTTCAGGACGGAAGTATCAGACAGGGCGAAGCGCACCGCGGGATTCGCCTCGGCCGCGGGATCGCAGACGGCATCGCTTTCGCGGGCGAGGTTCGCCTCGAAGGACAGGATGTTCCGGCCCGGCTTCAAGGCGCCGAGCGGGATGCGCAGGGCTTGGCGGCTGATCCGGCCGGCACGGGCAGAGCTCAGCGACAGGGAGGAGACTTCGCGACCGTTGGCACGAACCAGGAGCCGGGCCTGAGAGCCGAGGCCCGCTGCATAGGCCGCGTCGAGCACCAGCGAGGCGTCGGCGTAGTCGGCCGCATAGAAGTCGGCGGGCAAGGTGAAGGCGACCTCGTCGCGGAAGAAGCGGCCGGCAAACTCCTTGGTCACGAAGCCGAGTTCGGCGAGCGAGGCGGCGCGGCCGGCGCCGAGAGAGTGGCCGTTCTGCTCGTCATGGGCGCGAAGCCCTGCGGGAGTGCCGGCCACGCTCGTCTTGGACACCTCGGCGGCCAGCAGCGAGACGGTGCGGGATAGATCGCCCGCCGTCGCGCTCGACACCGCCAGAAGGGCGCGCCCACCGGGCGCGGACTGAAGCAGGGCAACGCCGGGAACCGTCGTGTTGGGGCTGGAGGCGCCCGCGGGCAGGCCCGCGGCCGCCAAATCGGCCGGCGTTCCGACGGCGACGTCGAGGCCGGAACCGGTGCCGGGCCCCTCGCCGAACTCCACCGCTGCGCCGTTGAAGCCGCCGAGAAGAATGGCGGCCTGGACGGCCTCCATGACGGTGCCGATCTCCTCGGGTCCGGCGTTCGGCGGCAGGACGCCGCGGACGAGGAGCGGCTCGCCGCCGGTGCGGCCGAGCGCCGGAAGCTCTCCCAGACCCGCAAGCCGGGCAGTGCCGAGCCCGAAGTCGATGCCGCTCGCCGCCGGATCGATGCGCGACCAGAGCTCGTAGGTGGCGTTGATGGAGCAGTCGACGCGATGGTGCTGCGTCAGGGCGAAGCGCA
>CANJKV010000143.1 GCA_947474855.1 Aurantimonadaceae bacterium
AGCCGATCTCGCTCGAAACCCCCGTGGGCGACGAGGAGGACAGCCACCTCGGCGACTTCATCGAGGACAAGAACGCGATCCTGCCGATCGACGCGGCGATCCAGGCGAACCTGCGCGAGACGACGACGCGCGTCCTGGCTTCGCTCACGCCCCGCGAGGAGCGCGTGCTTCGCATGCGCTTCGGCATCGGCATGAACACCGACCACACTCTCGAAGAGGTCGGCCAGCAGTTCTCGGTGACGCGCGAGCGCATCCGCCAGATCGAGGCCAAGGCGCTGCGCAAGCTCAAGCACCCGAGCCGGTCGCGCAAGCTGCGCTCGTTCCTCGACAGCTGAGCGCATCGAGCAAGTGACGATCATGCGAGGCCGGCGGAGGCGATCCGCCGGCCTTCGTCGTTTTGGGCCCAAGCGCGCCGTGCTGGACCGCGCTTTTCGCTGACGGGACGACCACCGCATCCGCCTTCCCGAACGGGTCCGACGATCCTCCCCAGCGTGTTCTCACGACCCGCGCCCCCGAAGGTCTGCCCCGCCGCAGTCCAGCGTGGCTGAAAGCGAGACCTTCGTGGCCGCCAGCGTGATGGACGAGAATAAGCAGGGCGAGGCGGAACGCGCGGCCGAGCGCGTCGAGGCTTTCCAGCTGCACCTGTCCGACCATATGTGAGACGGGCCGCCGTCGCGGTCCCATCACATCAGTCAATGCCGCCGCGAGGTTCCACGCCATGTCCTTCCTGAAGCGTCTGTTCGGCGGCGGCGATCGCTCGAGCCCGGCGGAGCCGGCCGCGCCGAAGACGGCGGCGAGCGAGGAGTACAACGGCTTCACCATCACCGCCGCGCCGATCCCCGACAGTGGGCAGTTCCGGCTGGCCGGCAGCGTGTCGAAGACGGTCGCAGGTGAGGCGAAGGAGCATCGCTTCGTGCGCGCCGATCTCCTGCCGAGCCTCGACGACGCCGCGCAGGCAGCTCTGCGCAAGGGCCGGCAGCTCGTCGACGAGCAGGGCGACCGGCTCTTCCAGGGCTAGCCGCGACCGGCGGTTTGCATTCCTCGATGTTTGACGTAAACGTCAATCATGGAGGAGGAGCACCCATGACCGATACCCGCAGCCTGAAGAACAAGACCATCTTCATGTCCGGCGGCTCGCGCGGCATCGGCCTCGCGATCGCGCTGCGCGCCGCGCGCGACGGCGCCAACGTCGTGATCGCGGCCAAGACCGACACGCCGCATCCGAAGCTTCCCGGTACGATCCACACCGCTGTATCCGAAATCGAGGCGGCGGGCGGGCAGGGCCTGGCCATCCTCTGCGACATTCGCGAGGAGGCGCAGGTCGCGGCCGCGGTGGAACAGGCCGTTTCGCGCTTCGGCCGCATCGACATCTGCGTCAACAACGCCTCCGCCATCTCGCTCACCCGCACGCTGGACACCGAGATGAAGCGCTACGACCTCATGAACCAGGTCAATGCGCGTGGAACCTTCCTCGTCTCCAAGCTCTGCCTGCCACACCTCCTGAGGGGCGAAAACCCGCACATCCTCAACCTTTCGCCGCCGCTCGACATGTCGGCCAAGTGGTTCAAGAACCACGTCGCCTATTCCATGGCGAAGTACGGCATGTCGCTCTGTACGCTCGGCATGGCGGCCGAGTTCGAAGGGCAGGGCGTTGCCGTCAACTCGCTCTGGCCGTTGACGGCGATCGACACGGCGGCCGTGCGCAACGTCCTCGGCGGCGATGCGCTCGCTTCGATCAGCCGCTCGCCCGAGATCGTGGCCGACGCCGCCCACGCGATCCTCACCCGGTCTGCAAGCCAGTGCACGGGACAGTTCCTGATCGACGAACTGGTGCTCATGGAGGAGGGCGTCACCGACTTCTCCCGGTACGCGCCCGCGGGAACCGGACGGCTCGCCGCTGATTTCTTCGTGCCTGACTGGGTGTTCGAGAAGGTCTCGACGAAGGTCGCACGGGGCGCCTTCGGCTGAAGGACGAGCCTGCCGACGGGCGCGAAGGGAGGAGGACCCGCATGACGGCCGAGGACATGGACGCGTTGGTGCGCCGTTTCGTGGTTGCCTTGAACGCTACCGATTGGGACGCGGCGCTCGCCTGCCTGGACGACGACGTAGCGATCGATCGCGGCACCGGCGAACGCTCGATCGGCCGCGAGGCCTTCCGCGACTCCCTCGCGGCCGAAGCGCGCCGTGTGCGAAGCAGCATCGGCGATCTCGTCGTCATGGTTGCATTGGACGGAGCCCACGCGGCGGCGGAGTTCACCTTGCGCGGCGAGCCTGCCGACGGGCAGGGCCGCAGCTTCTCCGTACCGGCGGGCTTGTTCTTCGAGATCGCCGACGGTCGCATCGCGCGGATCAGCGCCCGCCGTGGCTTGGACGCTGCGCACTGACTGAGCGCCCGGATCTCGAAGCTGAACACGAGATGAACGGCCCCTTCCAAACGCATTCAGTTCATTCGGCTTAGAAGAGCCTATCCTTCTGGCCGAGCTCGATGCGCCGGCCGCTCTTCCGGGAGATGCACCATGTTCAAGACCCTGATCCGCGGCGCCTGCCTCTCCGCCGCGCTGGCTGCGGGCGCCGTCGGCTTGGCCACGGCGCCGGCGGCCGCGAACGACATCTCGTTCGGCATCACCATCGGCGACGGCCACGGCTATCGCGGTGGCGGACCGCGCTACGACGACCGCGGCCCGGGCCGGCATCGCGACGACTTCTGTTCGCCTCGCCGCGCGCTACGCGAGGCGGGTCGTCTCGGCGTGCGCCGTCCCTACGTGGCGCGCGAGACGCGCCGCGCGATCACGATCGTTTCGGCCCGCAACGGCGCCGAAGTTCGCTTCGCCCAGCGCCGCGACTGCCCCGTGATCAGCTATCGCCGCTGATCCAGGCGCCGAACCGCTGCCGTCCAGGACCCCGCCGGTGCGAGACACCGGCGGGGTCATTTCATTGGGGTCAACCCGTCAGGGCGCGATCTCGAAGATGATGCGCACGCGCGCGTCGATCGTGTTTTCGCCGAGGGCGACGGGCACCTCCGGCGCGGCCGCCGATTGGGCCATGCGCAGCATCGGCACGGGGGGCAAGGGCTCCTGCTCGACATTCGTCGTGATGTCGAGGACGCGACCGAGCTTGACGCCGGCAGCTTCGGCCAGGATCTCGGCCGCGGCCCTGGCATCCGCGACGGCGCTCCGCCGCGCCGCGCCGCGCAAGCCCTCGGGATCGGTGAAGTCGAAGCGGATGGAGCCGCCTTCGTTGGCCCCGAGCGATACCGCCTTGTCGAGAATCGCGCCGATCTTGTCGACGGCGCGCACGCGAACGGTCAGGCTGTTGCGCACTTCGTAGCCGACGAGCTCCGGCGGCTTCTGCGTGCCGTCCTGGTTCTGGTCGTAGCGGTACTGCGGATTGATCGAGAAGCCTGCGGTGCGCAGGTCCCGGTCTTCGATGCCCTCGGCCTTCATTCCCTCGAGCACGGCTGTCATGCCGGTATTGGCCGCATCCAGCGCTTCGCGGGCCGTTTTGCCGGCGCGCAGCACGGTGAAGTCCGCATAGGCGAGGTCGGGCCTCGCGCTCGCCTCGCCGTGCCCGGTCACCGTCACCGTGCGCACCGGCGCATCGGGGGACGAAAAGGGCGACTGGGCCTGTGCCGTCAGGCAGGCCGATCCGGCCAGGGCGAAGGCGAGAAGAAGCGGGCGAATCACCGTCATCGAAAGCTCCCCTTGGGCATGATGCCGCTTCATCGAAGCCGAATGTGGCCGTCTCGCGATGGACCCTTTCGACGGTTGCCGCGCCTCTTGAGGCGCTCCGCCGATTCCGCTACGCCGATGACCGGTGGGCCTGTAGCTCAATGGTCAGAGCCGGCGGCTCATAACCGCTTGGTTGCAGGTTCGAGTCCTGCCGGGCCCACCAGTTTCCTTATCAACTTTAAAGCCCGCCAGGCATCGGGTTTCTGCGGGGGCAGTGGGCGGCGGCTGGTCGCGCCCGGCGATTTCGCGGCTGCCGGCGATGACGCGGACCGATCTGGAAGCGCTCTGGCTTCCAGGCGGGGTCAGCCGAGATGGAGGATCCATCCGGCGGCCATCAGCAGGCACAGAATGGAGGTCGGCAGGCCGGCGCGGGCGAACTCGGAGAAGCTGAGGCTGATGCCGCGCTTGCGGCATTCTTCGGCGACGATGATGCCGACCAGGCTGCCGAAGATCACCGCGCTGGACGAGAAGCTCGTGCCGAGCGCGATTGCTGCGCCCAGGGCTTCGGGGTGGGCCGCCCCGCCGACGAAGGGCGCCACCAGCATGACGGCCGGGTTGTTGCCCACGATGGTGCTGAGAACGGCCATGATGACGAGCATGGAGGGTGGATCGCGAAGATCGAGCCCAACATGGCGAAGGCCCGCCAGGACCTCCTCGGGCAGGCCCGTCGCGGTCAGCACCGCGTTGACCACGAACAGCCCGAACAGGAGCAGAAGCAGGTCGCCGTCGACGTGGTGCAGAAGGTCGCTCGACGCGAAGCGACGACTGATCAGCAAGACGCTGGCGCCCATCAGGGCGATCAGCATGTGCGGCAGGTCGCTGAAGATGAAGGCCGCGACCACGGCGACGGTTACAATGCCGGTCTTGATCGTCTCGCCCCGATCGAAGGTCGCAGGCGGCGGGAGGGCCGGCGCGGCCGGGCCCCGCGTCGCGGGCAGCGTCCATCGCCCGCGATAGCACAGGACGATGACGCCCCAGACCACCGGGAGCCCCAGCACCGCCGGTGGGGCGGCGGCGGCCATGAAGCCGAGAAAGGACAGTCGCAGCGTTTCGGCGATGATCATGTTCTGCGGGCTGCCGAGGATCGTCGTCGCCGAGGCGAAATTCGCGGCGAAGCAGAAGCCGAGAAGGAACGGCAGCGGATTGAGCCGCCGTTCCAGACAGATCGAACAGAAGATCGGCGTCATCGCCACCGCCACGACGTCCTTGTTCAGAAGGGCGGCCATGGCGCCGGACACTGCGATGAGGATCGCCAGGAGACCTTCCGGACCGACATCGAGATGGCCTACCTTGAGGGCGACCCAGTCGTAGAAGCCGGCGACCATGAAGGCGGCGGAGATCGTCATCAGGCCGAACAAGAGGCCGATGACGCGGTAGTCGACAGCGGCCCACGCGGCGGCCGGCGATATCCGTCCCGCCGCGATGAGAACCATGGCGCCGACGATGGCCGAGCCGGTGCGGTCGAGGCGAAAGCCCGGAAGATGGCCGACGCCCATGGCGACGTAGACGAGGACGAAGATCGCGAGCGTCAAATCCATGGCGGCGATGCACCGGCGAGGCCGCGGAGGACATGGAAGCGTCCGCCCGGGAAGGCTTGTCCCGAGCGGGCGCCGTTGCGGCTCGGCGGCGGGGATGAACCAGCCGGGCCGACCTCGGTCCGGCGGTCACTTCGCATTCCCGCGATCCATGTTCCAGAAGCTGTAGGCACGCTCGCCGTAGAACGGCGTATCGAGGCCTTCCTCCTGGATCTCGTCCGACACCCGGAGCACGCCCATGCCGTCGAGGATCTTCAGAAGGGCGTAGGTGACGATGCTGGCATAGGTGGCGACGACGACCACTGCGAGCAGCTGGACGCCGAGCTGACGAAAGCCTGCCGACACCTGGTCGATGTGCGGGCTGGCGAGCACGCCGATCAAGAGGGCGCCGGTCACGCCGCCGACGCCGTGCGCGCGCCAGACCTCGAGCGTATCGTCGATCTTCAGCCAGTTCTGCACGTACTTGGCGTGGTAGCAGACCGTGGCACCGATGGCGCCGATCAGCAGCGCGGAGATCGGCTCGACATAGCCGGAGGCGGGCGTGATGGTGGCAAGGCCGGCCACCGCGCCGACCAGGACGCCGGAGAACGAGGGGCGACCCTTTTCCCGCCACTCCCAGAACATCCAGACGAGCATGGCGATGGAGCCGGCCAGCATGGTGCTGAGGAAGGCGTAGGCTGCGAGCGCGTCGGCGGCATAGGCGCCGCCCGCATTGAAGCCGAACCAGCCGAACCACAGCAGGCCGGCTCCATCGCCACCAGCGGGAGGGCAGCCGGCTCGGACTCGCTCTCGCCCGGAGCCAGCTTGCGCTTGCCGAGATAGGCCGCCGTCAGGAGCGCCGAGAAGCCCGCCGAGGTGTGGATGACGATGCCGCCGGCGAAGTCCGCCACGCCGAGCTTGGCGAGGAAGCCGCCACCCCAGACCCAATGGGCCGCAGGTAGGTAGACGAGGATGGTCCAGAAGGTGATGAACAAGAGATAGGCGCCGAAGCGGAACCGCCCGACGAAGGCGCCGGTCATCAGGGCCGGCGTGATGATGGCGAACATCATCTGATAGGCGAATACCATGATGAAGGGGATGTTCGGCCCGTAGCTCGGATTGGGCGTGATGCCGACGTTGTACATGCCGAAGTACGGCACGATGCTGCCGATCACGCCGCCGATGTCCGGCCCGAAAACAAGGCTGAAGCCGCCGACGACCCAGATCAGCCCGACCACGCCCATGCAGACGAAGTTCTGGATCATGATCGACAGCATGTCGCGCTGCTTGACGAGGCCGCCATAGAACAGCGCCAGGGCCGGGGTCATCATGCACACCAGAGCGGTGCACAGGAGGATGAAGGCCGTATCGCCCGCGTTGATTGGTTGCATGCCGTCACCCTTTTCGAGAATGCGCGCCCGCATCGTGCGACCCGATTGCGCCGCTTCAGCTTGGAACGGTGGCTGGCGCGCCGCCGTGCCAGCTCCTGTGGTCGTTGCAAGCGCCCGGCGGTCTCATGATGCGGCCGTCGACGGGGACGATGCGGCGTTTGCCTGCGCCTTGCCGACCATGTGGTCCGCGACCGGCTTGTGCGGGTGCGGAGCCATCAGCTTCTTCGGCGCGATGAAGAGGTACATCGTCAGCACGTAGGCGGCCGTGAACGAGGGGATCCCGACGGGCGCCACCATAACGTCGAGCGCGCCCTGCACGAAGACCGTGGTGACGGTCGCGAGCGCCGCGTAGGCGATCACCTTCCGCGACGTCTTCAGGAAGACGACGCCGACGGCGAGCGCGGTCAGCGCGGGACTGAAGCCGTAGAGCCCCTGGATGACCGCGTTGGGATCGGCACCCATGCCGATCGCCACCACCATGGCGATCAGCGAGCCGGCAACGGTCGCCAGGCCGGCGCGGACCGACGCGATGAAGATGCCGAGGAGGATGATCGCGCCTGAAATTTCGCTGCCGAGCAGGAAGACCTGCCCGATGTTGCGGAAGAAGATCTGCACGAGCTCCATGGGCTGCGGAATCGAGGCGAGGCCCTGCAGGTAGTCGGTGGGAAGCTTCGGGGCGCTCCCGGTGACGTGCAAGCCGCCGAAGGAGTAGGCGCCGGCGACCATCAGCCAGCCGGTGAGAACGAAGGGACCCGTGGAGCCTGGAATGCCCCATCGGCCGGTCAGCGTCGCGCTGAAGGCCGCGGTGATGACGGTGCTGACGGCGGCACCGATCACCACATAGACCCAAAGCTGCGGGGAGTCGGCGATAAAGGTCGGCAGGGCGGTCCCGACGAGAACGCCGTTGAAGCCGAAGAGGCCCGAAGCGATCGACGCCTCGTCGCAATCCAGCAGTCGCGCTGTGAGGGTCGCGACGACGACGCCGACGACGGCGCCGATCGTCGTCGCCCAAGCGTCCGACGCGTAGGACGCGTAGGCGATGGCGGCGAAGAACAGGATGCCGGTGACGGCGTTCTCCATGAAGAAAACCTGACTGCTTCCCTTCAGGACTTCGGTGACGACGTTGCTTTTCTGCTCGGCCACGGCTGCGATCTTTCGGTCAGCGCCAAAGGAATTCCTGCGGAAGCGTCCGGCCGCGCGCTTCCTCGCGGACGATGCGCCAGAAGCGGCGGACCTCGCGGCGCACGTCGTAGGTCTCCACGCCGACCGCGCGCAGCATCAGGCCGGCATGGTTGGGCAGGCGGCAGACCCCGGCGACGGCGCGCGGCGCTCCGCTCGGAAACTGGGTTTCGAAGCGCTCTTGGATGCGGCCGGCGACCGGCGGAGGCGTCAGGCACATGATGTTGGCGAAGGCGTCGAAGCCCTTCATCACGGCGGGAAAGTCGATGGACGGATCGCCCTTCTCGATCAGGATCTTCTCGGCGAAGAGCTTGCGTCCGTCGGGGCGCCGCACCGTCACCGCGTTAGAGAGGAGATCGAGCCCGAAGCGCTCCTCGGCATGATGATGCTTGCGCCCGACCAGCATCATCTCGCCGTAGAGCAGCGTGGCGTCCTCGCTGATCACGATGTCGGTGTGGTTGATGAAGCGGGAGTCGCGGTAGGGAATGGTGAAATCCGGCAGGTATTCCAGGTATGAGCCTCGCTCCAGCATGACCGTCTGGAATTGAGAGGCGTAGTTCGCATCCATGCGATGGACGCGATTGGCGCTCTGCGAGGTGACGTGCGCGCAGGCATCCTCGCCCATGGAAATGTCGATCTTGTACCGATCTCCCTGCAGGATGCCGCCGCCGATCGAGATGATCGAGCAGATCGGCAATTCCGGCATCGCCTCGTCCCAGTACAGCGCTCGTTGAACCAGCAGCGGCGCCACGCGGTACAGATCGTGCAGGGTCGAACGGCCACCGCGCAGCGAGAAGCCGAGGCACAGCTCGCCGACCTTTCCCGGGCCCGCCGCCCGCATTTGAGCCGGCTCGGCCTTGAAGTCGCGCAACTCGCGCGCGTCGTCCAGGCGACCAAGCTGCTCGTGGAGCGCCATGCCTCAGGCGTCCATCTTGGCGGGCTCGGCGAGCTTCACGTCGAAGAGCGCCATGTCGAGGATGAGGCGGATCAGATCGTCGATCCCTTCTTCGGTCTTGCAGTTGGTGAAGATGAACGGCTTCTTGCCGCGCATCAGCTTCGAATCGCGCTCCATGACCTCTAGGCTCGCGCCGACGTACGGGGCGAGATCCTTCTTGTTGATCACGAGGATGTCGGACTGGCAGACGCCGGCGCCGTTCTTGCGCGGGATCTTGTCGCCCGCGGCGACGTCGATGACGTAGATGTAGAAGTCGGCGAGTGCCGGGCTGAATGTCAAAGTGAGATTGTCGCCGCCGGACTCGATCAGGATCACGTCACTGTCGGGATAGTCTTCTTCCAGCTTCTCGACGGCCGCGATGTTCATCGACGGGTCTTCGCGCACCGCGGTGTGCGGGCAGGCGCCGGTCTCGACGCCGACGATCTTCTCCTCGACGAGGATGCCGTTCAGCGTGCGGCGCACCTGCTTGGCGTCCTCGGTCGTCACCACGTCGTTGGTGATGATCAACGGCTTGATGCCGAGGTCGATGAGGCGAGGGGTGATGGTCTCGATGACGGCGGTCTTGCCCGAGCCGACCGGACCGCCGATGCCGATGCGCGTGATCTTCTTCATGAAGCGGTCCCTTGCCGATCCCGCGTTCAATTCATGAACAGGCGGAGATGGGTGGTGGTGTGATGGGCGACGAGGACGTCGAAGACGGGGGCGAAACTGGCCATCTCGTCGAGCGAGAAGTCGCGCAGGGCCCGATAATCGCCTTCGACGCGGCCCTGAACCGTGAACAGGATGCGCTGCGTGTCGAGATGATCGATGCGCATGAGCCGCAGGGCGGCGCTCAGGACCATCGAGCCTACGGCGTACTGATGCATGGCGAAGGCCTCAACCTCGTCGGCCCCCATGTGGGCGAGCGCGATCGCCTGGCCGACGGGAAGGCAGCCCGGGGTCGCGTTTGCCTTGATGTCGTCCAGCCAGCGCTCGAGCATCGGCGCCGTCATGATCTTGAGCACCAGCTCGGCGAACTTCTTGCCGACACGCGTCAGCATCAGCTGCTGCTCCTCGCCGACGCGCCGACAGAACAGTTCGCCGTCCGCCAGACGAACCGCCTCGTAGTCGCCCGCCAAGGCGGCGCGGTGGGCATGGAGCAGCGCGATCCCGTCCATGCGCGCGCTCTGCCTCAGGATGAGGTCGACATAGCTCAGAAGGCTTGCCGGATCGGAGACGACGCCGGTCTGCACGGCCGACTCCAGCCCGTTCGAGAAGGCGAAGGAGCCGATCGGCAGCGTGGAATCCGAGAACTGCAGCAGGCGCGCCAGATGCGCCATGCCGTCGGAACTGCCGCGCTTGCCCGTGCCGCCATCCATCGTCAGTTCACCTGCGTTTGGCCGTGACGGTGCGAATGATCATGGTCATGCGGATGGCCGCGACCATGATGACCCTCGTCCCCGTGGTGGTGGCCGTGATCATGGCCGCTCGAGCGGGCTTGGTCGCGCTCGCCGTGATGGTGATGCGGCGTCGCGTCGACACCGGCGAACAGCAGCCGCACCTCGCGGGCATCCAGCTCCGCCGCGATCTCCGCGCCGGGCGCGAAGCGCGTCTTCACGTGTTCGAAGGCATGGGTGCGCATGACCGATGCCATGACCTTCTGGTCGACGGAGAGCGGCACGTAGACGGTGGTGCCCTTGATCACCGCTGGCCAGTGCTGGTTGCCCAGACCATGGCCTAGCTCGAAGCAGGTGCGCAGGATTTCGTCTGGCGACAGCGTCTCGATGCCTTCGAGCTCGATGACCAGAACGTCCTTGAGCGCGATCCGGGCGACGACGATGACGTCGGCGGCTTCGTCGTAGTGCAGCACGTCGCCGTCATGCAGGTGCTCGGAGCGCGGCAGCGAGATCGCGAGCTCGATCCCGCCTCCCGTTGCTTTCCGCAGCCGGCTCTTCGGCGCTTCCCATTGTTCCAGCACCAGGAGATCGACCGTGCCGGTGGCGGCGCGCTCCTGCCAGATCGGATGGCTGATATTGCCGAGCGTGCTCTCGACGAGAATCATGGATGCCTCCCAACAAACCCGGCCTCAGGCGCGACGCAGTTGCATCGCCGTCCGAAGTCCGAGCCAAGTAACGCCATAACCGATGACAAGGCTGGAAAAGATGTAGACGAGTGAAAGCTTTATCTGCCCTGGCGTCGTCATCTCCGAATAAGCTCCGTAGATGAAGCTGGAGAAGGTGGACAGGCCGCCGCAAAAGCCGGTCGAGACCAGAAGCTGGGACTTGTCCGAGACGCGGTGTGACTGGTGAAGGCCGACGACCAATCCCAACAGGAACGAGGCGAGGATGTTGGCTGCGAAGATGTCCAGGGGGAACGCCGCGCTGTGTCGGCCGAGCGCGAGCATGAACAGCTCGCGAACGATCGCCCCGAGACCCCCGCCGACGAAGACGATGACCGCCGGCATGCCCATCGCCGCCCCTCACGCCCGTGCCAGCGCGACGCCGGCCGTCGCGGCGAGTAGCCCGGTGCCCACCGACGTGACGAGATAAACGAGCGCCAGCGCGTGGTGCCGCGCCGCGGCCATCTGGACCGCGTCGAGCTGCATGGTGCTGAAGGTGGTGTAACCCCCGAGGAGTCCGGTCAGCACCAGCGACGAGATGACGTCGCCGTATCGATGCTCCCAGCCCAATGCCAGCGAGGCCGAGATATAGGCGATGACGAAGGCGCCGGAGACGTTCACGACCAACGTCCCGAACTTGAACGGCGTACCGATGCGTTGCTCGACGAGCCGACCAACCTGCCAGCGCAGCAGGGAGCCGGCACCGCCTCCCAAACCCACCCACAGTACATCGATTGCGACCATCGGCTGCGTCCCATCCGGGTGTTGTGGAGGGGCCGCGCCCCTCCACGATGCGAGGCCAGGCTCAGCTGAAGAAGTGAAGCTGGGCGAGCGGGAGGCGCGTCGCGGGTTCGATCGTGGCATGGGTGCCGTCGACCGTGACGGCGAAGGTTTCCGGATTGACCTCGATCACCGGCAGGGCGCTGTTGCGCACCATCGAGTTCTTGGTGATGGTCCTCGTCCCGTAGACGGGCAGGACCTGAGACTTCAGCTCGTAGCGGTCCACGATCCCGTCCTCGACGGCGGCGTGGGAGGTGAACGTCACGCGGGTGCGGGGCAGGGCCGATCCCATCGCGCCGAACATCGGTCGGTAGATCACCGGCTGGGGCGTCGGCAGAGAGGCGTTGGGATCGCCCATCAGCGCCCAGGAGATCATGCCGCCCTTGATGACCATCTTCGGCTTGGCGCCGAAGAAGGCCGGCTCCCAGAGCACGAGATCGGCCATCTTGCCGACCTCGATCGAGCCGACGACCCGGGCGACACCCTGCGCGATGGCGGGGTTGATCGTGACCTTCGCGACGAAGCGCAGCACGCGCTGGTTATCGTTGCCCGAGGTGTCGCCCGTGTAGGCGCCGCGCCGCAGTTTCATCAGATCGGCGGTCTGGATGGTACGCGTCCAATTCTCGCCGATGCGGCCCATCGCCTGGCTGTCGCTGGACAGGATCGAAATCGCTCCGAGATCATGCAGAACGTTCTCGGCCGCGATGGTCTCGGCGCGAACCCGGCTCTCGGCGAAGGCGACGTCGGTGGGGATCTTCGGGCTGAGATTGTGACAGATCATCGTCATGTCGAAGAGCTCGGCCTGGGAGTTGAGCCCGTAGGGCAGCGTCGGGTTGGTCGAGCTAGGAATGACGTTCGGCAGCCCCGCCACGCGGATGATGTCCGGGGCGTGGCCGCCGCCGGCGCCTTCCGTGTGATAGGTATGGATGGTGCGGCCCTCGAAGGCGGCGATCGTGTTCTCGACGAAGCCGGCCTCGTTCAACGTGTCGGTGTGGATGCAGACCTGGACGTCGTGATTGTCGGCGACGGTCAGGGCGTTGCGGATCGCGGCCGGCGTCGATCCCCAGTCCTCGTGGATCTTGAGGCCCGCCGCGCCGGC
>CANJKV010000144.1 GCA_947474855.1 Aurantimonadaceae bacterium
CCGCCCTCGCCCGCCTCGCCGGCATCCGTGTCCGGCTCGTCCGCCGGTCTCGCCGCTTCGTTGAGCATGCCACCCTCCGAACATGCGAAAGGCCGCGCGAGGGGCGCGGCCTTTGCCATTCCGTCGTTTCCCGCGCCCGATCTTAGCGCGAGTAGAACTCGACCACGAGGTTCGGCTCCATCTGCACCGGATACGGCACGTCGTGGAGGCCGGGGGCGCGGGTGTAGGTCGCGACCATCTTGTTGTGATCGGCCTCGATGTAGTCCGGCACGTCGCGCTCGGCGAGCTGGGTGGCCTCGATGAGGACGGTCAGCTGCTTCGACTTCTGGCGGACTTCGATGACGTCGCCCGGCTTGCAGGTGTAGGAGCCGATGTTCGTGCGACGGCCGTTGACGTTGACGTGGCCGTGGTTGACGAACTGGCGGGCGGCCCAGATGGTCGGCACGAACTTCGCGCGATACACGACCGCGTCGAGCCGGCTCTCCAGGAGGGCGATCAGGTTCTCGGAGGTGTCGCCCTTGCGGCGCGCGGCCTCCTCGTAGATCTTGCGGAACTGCTTCTCGGAAACGTCGCCGTAGTAGCCCTTCAGCTTCTGCTTGGCACGGAGCTGCAGGCCGAAGTCGCTCATCTTGCCCTTGCGGCGCTGGCCGTGCTGGCCCGGGCCGTACTGGCGGCGGTTCACCGGGGACTTCGGACGGCCCCAGATGTTCTCGCCCATGCGGCGATCGATCTTGTACTTCGCTGACTCGCGCTTGCTCATTCGCGTTTTCCCAACATGAGGAGGCGCCGGGCGGACAATTCCGCCGGCGCGGGAAACGCGCCCTCCTCTGCCCGCCGGTTGTGCGGACTGACAGGACATCGGGCCGGCGAGCGGCCCAGTCCACGGGACACGTAAAACCGGCTGGAACGTGAAGCTCCGGCCGGCTGCGTGTCGTCTACAAGGGTGTCACACGGCTGTCAACCAAGACGCCGTGCCCGAAAGCCGAGCCCGATCAGCGCCTCGCGATGACCCAGACCGCGTGGACGATGCCGGGAATGTAGCCGAGGAGCGTCAGGAGAATGTTGATCCAGAACTGCTTGCCGAGGCCGACCTGGAGGAAGACGCCGAGCGGCGGCAGGAGAATGGCGATGATGACGCGGACGATGTCCATGGAACCCAGCCGGTTGGAATGATTGTTGCCTGCGCAACGCCCGGCTGCGGGCCTCGTTCCGTCGCGATCCTCAGGCGGGCTCGGCCGCGACGAGGCCGAAGCCGCGGATCAGCGAGCGGGTCGCCGCGTCCGGGGGACCTGCCGTGAAGATCGCCTGGTCCAGCCCCATTTCCGAGGAATGCCCGTCCGGCGGCAGCAGCGCCAAGGCCCGGCGGGCGATGGCCTCCGCCGGATCGAGCCAGTCCACCGGCCAGGGCGCCATCTTGCGCATGCGATTGGCTAGGAACGGGTAATGCGTGCACGCCAGCACCACGATGTCGGTGCGTCGCCCGTCCTTCTCGACGAAGCACGGCTGAACTTCAGCCCGCACGGCCTCCTCCTCGACGAAGCCGTGACGCATGTAAGTCTCGGCGAGCGCGGCCAGACGCACGCTGCCGACGAGCGTCACCTCGCACTTCGACGCCCACTGCGTGATGAGATCGCGCGTGTACTGCCGCTTCACCGTGCCGGGTGTCGCCAGAACGCTGACGAGACCCGAGCGGGTCCGCTCGGCCGCCGGCTTGATCGCCGGCACCGTGCCCACGAAGTTCATCTGCGGGAATGCCGCCCGGAGGTCCCCGAGCACGAGCGTCGAGGCGGTGTTGCAGGGGATCATGCAGAGCAGCGGATCGTGCTGCGCGATGAGCGTGCCGAAGAGATCGACGATCCGCACCCTGAGCGCCGCCTCCTCCCAGTCGCCATAGGGAAAGCCGGCATTGTCCGCGACGTAGACGAAGCGGCGCTCGGGCATCAGCACCCGCGCCTCGCGCAGCACCGTCAGCCCGCCGATCCCGGAATCGAACAGGAGAACAGGCCGCTCGCTCATCGCGTCTCCTTCGCCATGCGATAGTCCAGCGCCTTCAGGACGCCGCGCAGCGTGCGCACCTCCGGCTCGGTGAAGCCGGCCTTGGTCAGCATGGTCCTGAGGTTTGCCACGAGCACGTCCCGCTTCTCGGGCGGGTGGAAGTAGCTCGCCTCGTCGAGAGTGGACTCCAGGTGCGTGAAGAACCGGTGAAGATCGTCCTTGGAAGCCGGCGGCGCTTCGGGCGCCGAAAAGCGCGGCCCCGCATCCGCGTCCCGCCCGGCCCGCGTCCACTCGTAGCTCATCAGGAGGACAGCCTGGGCGATGTTAAGCGAGGCGAAGGTCGGATCGACCGGAAAGGTGACGATCTCGTCGGCGAGCCCGACCTCCTCGTTCGACAGGCCGAAGCGCTCGCGCCCGAACAGGATGCCCGTCGGCTGACCGGCGGCGGAACGCGCCCGCAGCGTCGCGCAGGCCTCGTCCGGCCCGCGCACCGGCTTGTAGCCTTCGCGCGGGCGCGCCGTCGTCGCGTAGACGAAGCGAAGGTCCGCGATCGCCGCCTCCACCGTATCGAAGACGCGCGCCGCGTCGATGACGTGGTCGGCGCGCGACGCCGTCGCGCGCGCCTTCTCGTTCGGCCAGCCGTCGCGGGGAGCGACGAGGCGCAGGTCGGCGAGCGAGAAGTTCGCCATGGCGCGCGCCACCATGCCGATGTTCTCGCCCATCTGCGGCTCGACGAGGACGATGGCGGGGGCAGGCGCGGCGGCGTCAGTGATCGGGTTCACGGCAGGACCGGAGCAGAAGGAGAAGTCACGGGCGGGGACATAGCGGCTCCGCCCGTCCCGGCCAAGCGCCGCGTCCCGATCGGCATCGCCCCCCGCTCGGCGCTTTGCGTCGGGAAAGGCCGGTGTTATAGCCGCGCCAGGGCCCCGGCGCCGCGAAGCGTGCCGGACGGTCGATCACGAGACGCTGTTTGGAAGAGGGCGCGAGATGACGAAGATCAAGGTCGAGAACCCCGTCGTGGAACTCGACGGCGACGAGATGACCCGGATCATCTGGCAGCTCATCAAGGACAAGCTGATCCACCCCTATCTCGACGTCGACCTCCAGTACTTCGACCTTGGCATGGAGCACCGCGACGCCACCAACGACCAGGTGACGATCGACGCGGCGGAGGCCATCAAGGCCGTCGGCGTCGGCGTGAAGTGCGCGACGATCACGCCCGACGAGGCGCGCGTCGAAGAATTCGGCCTCAAGAAGATGTGGAAGTCGCCCAACGGCACGATCCGCAACATCCTCGGCGGCGTGATCTTCCGCGAGCCGATCATCATGAAGAACGTGCCGCGCCTCGTTCCCGGCTGGACCAAGCCGATCATCGTCGGCCGCCACGCCTTCGGCGACCAGTACCGCGCCACCGACTTCAAGTTCCCCGGCAAGGGCACGCTGTCGATCAAGTTCGTCGGCGAGGACGGCCAGCAGATCGAGCACGAGGTCTACCAGGCGCCCGGTGCCGGCGTGGCGCTCGCCATGTACAACCTCGACGAGTCGATCCGCGAGTTCGCCCGCGCCTCGCTGAACTACGGCCTCTTGCGCAGCTACCCGGTCTATCTGTCGACCAAGAACACCATCCTCAAGGCCTATGACGGGCGCTTCAAGGACATCTTCCAGGAGGTGTTCGACAACGAGTTCAAGGCCGAGTTCGACAAGCGCAAGCTCTGGTACGAGCACCGCCTGATCGACGACATGGTCGCGGCCTCGCTGAAGTGGTCGGGCGGCTACGTCTGGGCCTGCAAGAACTACGACGGCGACGTGCAGTCCGACATCGTGGCCCAGGGCTTCGGCTCGCTCGGCCTGATGACCTCGGTCCTGATGACGCCGGACGGCAAGACCGTCGAGGCCGAGGCCGCGCACGGCACCGTGACGCGTCACTACCGTCAGCATCAGCGCGGCGAGGAGACCTCGACCAACTCGATCGCCTCGATCTTCGCCTGGACGCGCGGGCTCGCGCACCGCGCCAAGCTCGACAACAACGAGGAGCTGAAGCGCTTCGCCGACACGCTGGAGACGGTCTGCATCCAGACCGTCGAGAGCGGCTTCATGACCAAGGACCTCGCGCTCCTGATCGGTCCGGATCAGCCCTGGCTCTCCACGACCGGTTTCCTCGACAAGATCGACGAGAACCTTCAGAAGGCCATGGGCTGACGCCGCGGGCGAGGCTCCGGCACGAAATCGGAACGGGGGTCGGCGCGGAAAAGGCGTCGGCCCCTTTCCTTTTCGTGATCGGTTCGTCCGGCGATTCGAAGCCGCGGCGCCGAACCAACCCGGCGACCTCGCGTTGGGGATGCATCGACAACCAACGGAGCATCTTTCGATCATGCTGAACCGCACCGCCGCCCTGGTCTTCACCTCCGCGACGCTTCTGTCCGGCGCTGCCTGGGCCCAGGCGCCCGCCGCCGCACCCGCCCTGGTCGAGATCGCCGACAGTGTGGCCGTGCCGTCGCTCGGCATGACCGTCGACCAGATCGACGACATGAACGTGTATTCGGCCGATGGGACGGAGATCGGCGAAGTCGGCGACGTCTACGGCACGACCGCGGAAGCCGCGACGCACATCGAGATTGACTTCGACGACGACGACGGCAGCACCTATCCTGACCGCGACGACGTGCTCGTGCCGGTGGAGAACCTCTCGAACGCTGCCGGCCGGCTCGTGATCAACCTGACGCCGGAGCAGGTGCAGGCCCTGCCCACCCGCTGATCGGCGCGCACGACCCCTGAACATGACGAAGCCGGCGGATCGTTCCGCCGGCTTTTCCTTTGTCGTCGGCTTGCGGGCCGGTCAGGTCAGGCGGCGGCCTGCTCCGCCTGGACGAGCGCGGCCTCGACTGCTTCGATCGCGGCGCCGGCGCGGCTCGCGTCCGGACCGCCGGCCTGGGCCATGTCCGGCCGGCCGCCGCCACCCTTGCCGCCGATGGCGACGCTCGCTTCGCGCACCAGCGCGACGGCGTCGAGGCGCCCCGCGAGGTCCGGCGTCACGCCGACCACGACGCTCGCCTTGCCTTCGTCCACGCCCACGAAGACGACGACGCCGGAGCCGAGGCTCGCCTTGGCCTCGTCGACGAGGCCCTTCAGGTCGCGCGCCGGCACCCCTTCGAGAACGCGGCCGACGAAGCCGACGCCGCCGACGACGCGGCCGGCGGCCCCGTCGCCCGATCCCGCCGCCGGCCCGGCCATGGCGAGGCGCTTCTTGGCCTCGGCGAGCTCGCGCTCCAGCCGGCGCCGCTCCTCGATGACCGCGTCGAGGCGGTCGGCGGCTTCCGAGGGCGCGACGCGCAGCGCCGACGCCATGCGGCGGACGCGCGCGTCCTGCTCCAGGAGATAAGCGCGCGCGGACGCCCCGGTCAGCGCCTCGATGCGCCGCACGCCGGCGCCCGTCGCGCTCTCCGATACGACGTGTACGAGGCCGATGTCGCCCGTGGCCCGCACGTGCGTGCCGCCGCAGAGTTCGAGCGAGTAGGTCTTGCCGGCCTTCTCGCCGTCGGTCGCCACCCCCATCGAGACGACGCGCACCTCGTCGCCGTACTTCTCGCCGAACAGCGCCATGGCGCCTTCCGCGATCGCGTCGTCCACCGCCATCAGCCGGGTCGAGACCGGCGCGTTCTGGAGGATGATCGCGTTGGCGATGCGTTCGACCTCGGCCAGCTCGGCCGGCTCGATGGGCTTGGGATGCGATATGTCGAAGCGCAGGCGCTCGGGCGCGACGAGCGAGCCCTTCTGCGCGACGTGGCTGCCCAGCGTCTCGCGCAGCGCCTCGTGAAGGAGATGCGTCGCCGAATGATTGGCGCGGATCTTGGAGCGGCGCCCGTGGTCCACTTCGAGGTCGAGCGCGGCGCCGATGGTCAGCGTGCCCTCGACGACGCGGCCGCGATGAACGAAGAGGCCGTCCGCGTACTTCTGCGTGTCCGATACCTCGACCCGGATGCCGTTGCCGCGCAGCACGCCCGCATCGCCGACCTGGCCGCCCGACTCGGCGTAGAACGGCGTCTGGTTGAGGACGATCGAGACCTCGCTGCCGGCCGGGGCGTCTTGCACCTCCTGCCCGTCGCGCACCAGCGCGACGACGGCGCCCTCCGCCCGTTCGGTGTCGTAGCCGAGGAACTCGGTCGCGCCGACGCGCTCGCGGATGGCGAACCAGATCGTATCGGATGCCGCCTCGCCCGAGCCCGCCCAGCTCGCGCGCGCCTCGGCTTTCTGCCGCTCCATCGCGGCGTTGAAGCCGGGAAGGTCCACCTCGATCCCCCGCGCGCGCAGCGCGTCCTGCGTCAGGTCGAGCGGAAAGCCGTAGGTGTCGTAGAGCTTGAAGGCGGTTTCGCCCGGGAGGCTCGCGCCCTGGCCGAAACCTTCGGTCGCCTCGTTGAGGAGATTCAGGCCGCGATCGAGCGTGACGAGGAAGCGCTTTTCCTCGAGCTTCAGCGTTTCGGCGATCAGCGCCTGCGCGCGGCCGAGCTCCGGATAGGCGAGTCCCATCTCGGCGACGAGCGCGGGAAGGACCCGGTAAAGCACCGGCTCCTTGGCACCGAGAAGGCGGGCATGGCGCATGGCGCGGCGCATGATGCGCCGAAGCACGTAGCCGCGGCCCTCGTTCGACGGCAGGACGCCGTCGGCGATCAGGAAGGCGGTGGAGCGCAGGTGATCGGCGATGACGCGGAAGGACGCGTCGTTCTCGCCGTTCGGGCCGCGGCCGATCGCCTCGGCGGTCGCCTGGATCAGGTGGCGGAAGAGGTCGGTGTCGAATACGCTCTGCACCCCTTGCAGGATGCAGGCCATGCGTTCGAGGCCCATGCCTGTATCGATCGAGGGACGCGGCAGCGGCGTGCGCTCGCCCGGCGCCGTCTGGTCGAACTGCATGAAGACGAGGTTCCAGAATTCGAGGAACCGGTCGCCGTCCTCCTCCGGGCTTCCCGGAGGTCCACCCCATACGTGCTCGCCCTGGTCGATGAAGATCTCCGAGCACGGACCGCAGGGGCCGGTGTCGCCCATCTGCCAGAAGTTGTCCGAGGTCGGGATGCGGATGATCTTATGATCGGGGAAGCCGGCGATCTTCTTCCACAGCGTCGCCGCCTCCTCGTCCTCCGAGTAGACGGTGACGAGGAGCTTGTCCTTCGGCAGGTCGAAGTCCTTGGTGACGAGGTTCCAGGCGAGCTCGATCGCCCGTTCCTTGAAATAGTCGCCGAAGGAGAAGTTGCCGAGCATCTCGAAGAAGGTGAGGTGCCGGGCGGTGTAGCCGACATTGTCGAGATCGTTGTGCTTGCCGCCGGCGCGCACGACCTTCTGGGCGGTGGTCGCGCGGCTGTAGGGGCGCGTTTCGAGACCGGTGAAGACGTTCTTGAACTGCACCATGCCGGCGTTCGTGAACATCAGCGTCGGGTCGTTGCGCGGCACGAGCGGCGAGGAAGCGACGACCTGATGCTCGTTCTTCTCGAAGAAGCGAAGAAACGTCGACCGGATGTCGTTGACGCCGCTCATGGGAAAACCTCGAACCGTACGAAACACGCGCCCGTGCACCGCGGCCGAGGCCGCTCGCGGGCGTGGCGGTTTTAACGTCGGGCGCCAGGGCTGTCCACGGCGCAAAATGCAAGGGCCGCCGCGGGCTTGCTTCCCGCGTCGGCCCTCGCTTCAGATCGTCGGCCGCGAAACGGCGGCCGGGGGTCTCACTCGTCGTCGGCGGACGGCCCCACGTCGAGAAGCGCCTCGGCGATGAGACCGGCATTGGCGCGGATCGCCGATTCGATCTCCTGCGCGACGGCCGGGTTCGAGCGCATGAACTGCTTGGCGTTCTCGCGGCCCTGCCCCAGGCGCTGCGAATTGTAGGAGAACCAGGCGCCCGACTTCTCCACGATGCCGGCCTTGACGCCGAGATCGATCAGCTCGCCGGTCTTGGACACGCCCTCGCCGTACATGATGTCGAACTCGACCTGCTTGAAGGGCGGTGCGAGCTTGTTCTTCACCACCTTCACGCGCGTCTGGTTGCCCGTGACCTCCTCGCGATCCTTGATCGCGCCGGTGCGGCGGATGTCGAGGCGGACGGAGGCGTAGAACTTCAGCGCGTTGCCGCCCGTCGTCGTTTCGGGCGAACCGTACATGACGCCGATCTTCATGCGGATCTGGTTGATGAAGATCACCATGCACTTCGACTTCGAGATCGAAGCGGTGAGCTTGCGCAGCGCCTGGCTCATCAGCCGGGCCTGAAGGCCCGGCAGCGACTCGCCCATCTCGCCCTCGATCTCGGCCCGCGGCGTGAGCGCGGCGACCGAGTCGATCACGAGAACGTCGATGGCGCCCGAGCGCACCAGCGTGTCGACGATCTCCAGCGCCTGCTCGCCGGTGTCCGGCTGCGAGATCAGGAGCTCGTCGAGATTGACGCCGAGCTTGCGGGCATAGACCGGATCGAGCGCGTGCTCGGCGTCCACGAAGGCGCAGACGCCGCCGGACTTCTGCGCCTCGGCGACGGTGTGAAGCGCGAGCGTCGTCTTGCCCGAGCTTTCCGGGCCGTAGATCTCGACGATGCGGCCCTTGGGCAGGCCGCCGACGCCAAGGGCGATGTCGAGCCCGAGCGAGCCGGTCGACACCGTCTCGATGTCGAGCTTCTCCGCCTGACCCAGGCGCATGATCGAGCCCTTGCCGAAGGCCCGCTCGATCTGCGAAAGCGCCGCGTCGAGCGCCTTGTTCTTGTCCACTGACGTTTCCTCGACGTGACGAACTGCTGCCAAAGCCATGAGCGTCGCCTTATTCCATGCGGAGCGGGAAGGTGCAAACTGTGCCGTGCGAAATGATGTACTCTTTTTGTTCCTGTTCTGCAAGGCCGCGCCCCCTGTTTGTTCACGCTCGCAGGCGCGATTCGGCTCCTGTCCGCGGCCCCGCAAAAGGTTAAAAGATGCTTAAGATTGCGGAGACCGGGCGCGGCAGGATCCTGTTCGCCGGTGGCGCGCATATCGATCGGCGCGCCCGGTCCGGAACGCCCTATCGCAGCGGGGCTTCGAATCCGGGCTTTCTGCTTCAAACCGCCGGCGGCGCGTCGCTGAATGCCGCCACCGCGTGGCGCGCGCTCGGCGGGGCGGCGATGCTGTGGTCGGCGCGCGGCGGCGACGCCGATGCGGCGCAGGTTCAGGCGGCGGTTGAATCGGCCGGGATCGAGGATCTGTCCGTCGCCTGGCTCGACCGGCCGACCGCGAGCTACACGGCGATCCTCGACGACCGCGGCGACCTCGTGGCGGGCGTCGCGGACATGGCGATCTACGATCGGCTGCAGCCCCGCCTCCTGTCGCGCTCGCACCTGCGGCCGGCGATCGGGAACTGCGACGCGGCGCTCATCGACACCAACCTGCCGGAGGCGACCCTGGCGCATCTCGCCGCCATGTTCGCGCCGGGACGGCCCGTCGGTGCGATCGGGGTGTCGCCGGCCAAGGTGGTGCGCCTGCGCGCGGTCCTGCCGCGGATCGACGCGCTCTTCCTGTCGCGCGCGGAAGCGGCAAGCCTCGCCCACGCGACGCCGTCGACGCGCTTCGACCTCCTCGTCGAGCTCCTCGACGAGGCCGGGATCCGGCGCGCCGTGGTCACGGACGGCGCCGGGCCCGCCTTGATCCTGTCGGCGGACGGTCTGTTCCTTCAGACGCCGCTCGCCGTTCAGCCGCGCGACGTGACCGGCGCGGGCGACACGCTTGCCGCCACGGCCTTCGGTCTCTTTGCCGCAGGGCTGGACTTTACCGAGGCGGTGCGCTTCGGCATGGCGGCAGCGACCATCCGCATCCGCGACGGCGCCCTGCCCGGTCCGGACGCTTTCCCGGACATGATCGAGACCCTGGCGGCCGAGATGCCGCCGCCGGAGCCCATCGGCGAAAGGACCACGCCATGAACGACCTGATCACCCTCTCCGCCGAGGTGGCCGACGCCCTGGCAGCGAAGCGGCCCGTCGTCGCGCTGGAATCGACGATCATCACCCACGGCATGCCCTGGCCGCGCAACCTGGAGATGGCCCGCCGGGTGGAAGGCGTCATCCGCGACAACGGTGCCGTTCCCGCGACGATCGCCGTCATCGACGGCCGGATCCATGCCGGCCTGGACGACGCGACGCTCGAGGCGCTGGCACAAGCGAGCGACGCCTTGAAGCTCAGCCGTGCCGACCTCGCCTATGCCGTCCATGCCCGCCGCACGGGCGCGACCACCGTCGCCGCGACGATGATCGGAGCGCGCCTCGCCGGCATCGACGTCTTCGCCACGGGAGGCATCGGCGGCGTTCATCGCGGCGCGTCGGAGAGCTTCGACATCTCGGCCGACCTCGAAGAGCTCTCGAAGACCGAGACGATCGTCGTCTGCGCCGGCGCCAAGGCGATCCTCGATCTTGAGAAAACGCTCGAAGTCCTTGAAACGAAAGGCGTTCCGGTAATCGGCTACGGCACCGACGAGCTGCCGGCCTTCTGGTCGCGGACGTCGGGGCTCGCGGCGCCGCTCCGCTTCGACAGCGCGGCCGAGATCGCGGGTTTCGCCGGCACGCGCCGACAGCTCGGGCTCGAGGGCGGCGTCCTCGTCGCCAATCCGGTTCCGGAAGCGGCGGCGATCGACGCGGCGGTCGTGAAGACCTGGATCGAAGCCGCGCTCGCCGAAGCCGAGGCGCGCGGCATCAAGGGCAAGGCGGTGACGCCGTTCCTTCTGTCGAAGATGTTCGACCTGAGCGAAGGGCGCTCGTTGGAAACCAACATCGCCCTCGTCCTCAACAATGCCGAGCTCGCGGCGAAGATCGCCGTGGCGCTCGCGACGGAGCGCGGCGCGGCTTGAGCCGCGCCCGCCTTAGCTCGTCAGAGCACCCTTCACCGCCACCGCGAGCTCGCGCAGGGTGAAGGGCTTGGCGAGGAAGTCGAAGGTCTCGTCCTCCGCCAGGTTCCGGGAGAAGGCGTCCTCGGCGTAGCCGGACACGAAGATGAACTTCAGCTGCGGATGCTCGCGGCGCATTTCCTTGAGCAGGGTCGGCCCGTCCATTTCCGGCATCATCACGTCGGAGACGACGAGGTCGACCTTGCCGCCGAGCGAGCGCATGATCTCCAGCGCCTCGGTTCCCGAAGCCGCCTCGTGGACGTCGTAGCCGCGCATCTTGAGCGCGCGCACGTTGCCGGCCCGGACGTGATCCTCGTCCTCGACGAGGAGGATCGTCTCGGTGCCCGACAGGTCGAGCTTGGCGGCCGCCGCGCCGGCGGCGCCCGGGGACATGGCCGTGGCAGCCTGCCCGTCGCCCTTGGCGATCGCTCCGCCGGCCTGCGAAGCCGCCGCGGGCAGCGCGGCGGGCACGTGCCGCGGCAGGAAGATGCGGAACACCGTGCCCTCGCCGAGCTTGGAATCGACGAAGATGAAGCCGCCGGACTGCTTGACGATGCCGTCCACCATCGAGAGGCCGAGCCCCGTGCCCTTGCCGATCTCCTTGGTCGTGAAGAAGGGCTCGAAGATGCGCTCGGCCACCTCCGGCGCCATGCCGGTGCCGGTGTCGGCTACCTCGACCAGCACGTAGTCGTCGTCGGAAAGCTCGGGATAGCCGAAGCCGCGGACCTCCTTCGCCTCGACGTTGCGTGTCGAGATGGTGATCGTGCCGCCTTCGGGCATGGCGTCGCGGGCGTTGCCGACGAGGTTGGTGACCACCTGCTCGAACTGGCCGATGTCCGCCATGACCGGCCAAAGGTCGCGGGCGTGCCGGCGCTCCAGCTTCACGAAGTCGCCCGAGACGCGCTTCAGGAGAAGATGCATGTCGGCGATGACGTCGGTGAGGTTCAGCATCTTCGGCCGCATGGTCTGGCGACGCGAATAAGCGAGGAGCTGGCGTACCAGCGATGCGGCGCGGTTGGCGCTCTGCTTGATCAGGATCAGGTCGCCGTAGGACGGATCGCCCTGGCGGTGGTTGAGCAGCAGGAAGTCCACCGATGCGGTGATGATGGTCAGCACGTTGTTGAAGTCGTGCGCGATGCCGCCGGCGAGGTTGCCCACCGCCTGCATCTTCTGGCTCTTGGCGAACTGCTCTTCCAGCGCCCGCTGCTCGGTGATGTCGATGCCGTAGAGGTAGGCGGCCTCGGCGTCGGCGCCGCTGCGCTCGGGCAGGCTCGACAGGTAGAGCCGCACCGTGCGGGCCGGCTCGCCCGGAATGTCGACGGTGATGGTGGGGATGTCGCCCTTGCCGCGGACGGCGTCCTTCAACGCCGCGGTCAAGGCCTCCTTCATCTCGGAAGAAACGCTGTCGACGACCGGCGCGAGCCCGCCGGCGCAGTCCTTGCCGAAGAGGCGCGAGAACGCGGCGTTGGCGCGCAGCGTGCGGCCGTTCGCATCGAGCGCGGCGATGGCCATGGGCGAGGCGTTGAAGAAGCGGTGGAAGCGCGCGAGCGCGGTCTCGGCCGCGTCACCCGATTCCGCGCCCTGCCCTTCGGCGCCGCGGCGGATCACGATGGCACGCCAGGCTCCGGGCGCCGCCGAAACGCCGGTCGCGGCGCTTCGGATGAGCCGGACCGGCACGACCTGTCCGTCGGCGCGCAGAAGGTCGACGTCGACGACCGGCGGCTGCGTCGCGGGATCGAAGCCGGCGTCGAGCAGCGGACGCGACTCGTCCGACACGAGATCAAGGATCGACTGCTTGCCGGCGCG
>CANJKV010000145.1 GCA_947474855.1 Aurantimonadaceae bacterium
ATCATGAAGCAGCACCGGCCGGCGGCCATCGTCCACTTCGCGGCCCTCATCGAGGTCGGCGAGTCGATGAAGGACCCGCTCGCCTTCTACGAGAACAACGTCGCGGGCACCCTCACCCTCCTGTCGGCCGCGGCGGAAGCCGGCGTCGACAAGATCGTCTTCTCCTCGACCTGCGCCACCTACGGCGAGCCCGTCGAGGTGCCGATGCCCGAGACCCACCGGCAGGCGCCGCTGAACCCCTACGGCCGCTCCAAGCGCATGGTGGAGGAGGTGCTCGCCGACCTCGACGCCATCAAGGGCGTGCGCTCGGTGGTGCTGCGCTACTTCAACGCCGCCGGCGCCGACCCGGAAGGGCGCATCGGCGAGTGGCACGAGCCCGAGACCCACGCGATCCCGCTCGCCATCGAGGCGGCGCTCGGCCGCAGAGCCGGCTTCAAGATGTTCGGCACCGACTACGACACGCGCGACGGCACCTGCGTGCGCGACTACATCCACGTGATGGACCTCGCCGACGCCCACAGCCGCGCGGTGCAGTACCTGATCGACGGGGGCGCCTCGACCGCGATCAACCTCGGCACCGGCACCGGCACGACGGTCAAGGAGCTCCTCGACGCGATCGTCGCCCTCACCGGCCGCGCGTTCCCCGTCGAGGTGACCGAGCGCCGTCCCGGCGACGCGCCGGCCCTTGTGGCGGTGAACGACAAGGCGCGCGACGTCCTCGGCTGGCAGCCCCGCCACGACCTCGCCTCGATCGTCCAGACCGCCTGGAACTGGCACAGCCGCTCGAACCTCGGCGGCTGATCCGCGCCGGATCAGGACGACGCGCCGCTCCTCGCCGGCTGCCGCCACCTTTTGCTGCCAAAAGGATAGGAGCAACGTCGAACGCGGCCGTCGCCGCGCCGAGGATGACCACGAGATCGACGGCGAGCGGCGCTATCGCCGTGACACGCCAGACCGGGACAGCCCGCCGCAACGAACAGCTTGCAACGATTTTTGGAGAAGAGGTGGTACGGTTGGGCGGGTTCGAACCGCCGACCTTCGGAGCCACAATCCGACCTTTGCCACTGTATTAATTGGCTCTTTTCGGATTATGTCGCGTCCATGTTGCATCAGCCTAGCAGCGCAGCTTCGGCAAGGGCCAGTTCCTCGGCATCGTCTCCGCGCGGGAAGAGGTGGCCATAGACGTCCATCGTCATTGTGATGGTGGCGTGCCCCATACGCTCCTGGACGACCTTGGGCGGAAGGCCGAGTCCGCCGTCCTCCTTTCGGTTGATGCACCACGAAGCGTAGAAGTGCCGGAGGGCGTGCATCCCCGTGTACTTGGCGGCGAGGACCGGCTTACCCTCCTTGTCGAGCTCGCCCGTCTCAACCGCCACGCCCGCATCGACCAGGATGGGCTGAACCCCGCGTCGTATGATGTTGTTCAGCTGCTCGACCTTACCCGCCCCATTTGGGAAGACGAGGTCGAGCACCATCACCTTCCGGCCGTCGCTATCGACCTTCCCGCTTTCACGCCGAGGGCAGGCAAGCTTCCATTCCTTCAGCGCGGCGATTACGGCCGGCGGCGCTGGGATCGTCCGCTCGCCCGAGATCGACTTCGGCTTGCCAATCTCGTTGAAGCAGTCGGCCCGCTGGTGGACGCGGATCTCGCGCTTGTCGAAGTCGACGTCGGACCACCGTAGGCCGCGCAGTTCGGAAGCACGCAGGCCGGTGAAGATTGCCGTGAGCAGGAGGGGCCGCCATCGACCGTGCAGAGCCCCGACTATGGCCTTCACCTCCTCGCGAGTGGGAATGTCCACCCCAATCTTCAGGCGGCCCTTCTGGCGCTTCTCCTGGTGCCTCTCCGCTCTCCCGCGCCGACCGCGGATGTCCCGCACTACGTTCCGGCCGGTCAGCCCCCTCTCCTGCGCATCGGCCAGCAAGCTGCCGAGGCTGACGAGCACCTTCCGCACCATCGCCTGAGAGCGGCCAGCGTCGCGTAGCTTGTCCTCGAAGGCGCGCACGGCGGGGACGGTCAAGGCGGAGATCTTCGTCGCACCGATGAACGGGGCGATGTGCAAGTCGAGGTGCGCGCGGTAGCCGACGATCGTGGTGCGCTCACGCCCGGCCGCCTCGCAGCTTGCGATCCAGAGCTTGCCGGCCGCGGCCACTGTGGCGCTGGCGCTGTCGGCGACGTGGGTGCCTTCGCGTACTTCGACGCTTGCGGTGGCGGCAAAGGCGTCGGCCTCCTTCTTCCGCTGGAACGTCTTGAGCCGGCGCTTACCGGCCGCATCCATGTAGTCAACGACCCAAGCCGTCTTTTCCTCGCCTTTCGGCGTGATCCACGCGCGCTTGCGGACGCTCATGCATCGTCCTCATCGTCTAAGTCATCGGCGCTTGGCCTTTTAAAATCGAGCAAGGCAGGTTCGGCTTTGGCCTGCTCGATGAACGCGTTAAGCTGTTCAACCTTACCATCTGCAGCCTGACGAAGAAGATCAGATATCATGTATAGAATCGTTCTCGAATAAAAACTCCCCTCTTCAATTATTCTGCGGGCATCACGTTCAACATGGTACATCTTTCCTAGGTAGTGTTTCTCAAGTTCAAGCTTCGAGATCCGCTCTGCGCTCCCTGCTTGCTCGAAGCTCTCTTCGAGCCTGTGCACAATCTCGGCATTCAAGCTACGCCCGTTCTCCTCAGCTTTTCGACGTAGACGGTCCCGAAGCTCATCAGTCAGGCGAAGCATCTGCTGCACCGATTCGCGGCTAGTTTTAGCCATTCTCGCACACTCCAAGCCGACGACGTTATCACGGAGATAATGGCAGTTGACACCGGGTTATCACCGTGGGAATCGTTATCACCGTGATGATAACAAGGAGTTACCTTCGATGACAACCGCTCCAACTCCCGAACTCGATCTCATCTGGGGTGTCGAAGCGATCGCTAAGGTCATTGGGCGCACGACGCGCCAGACCTTCCATATGCTCAAAACCGGTACGCTGCCGGGCAAAAAAGTAGGAGAGCGCTGGGTCGTTCAGCGAAGCAGACTCTACGAGTTCTTCGCAAGGGATGTTGGCTGATGGCGTCCGAGACCCGCAAGGAGATGATGGGCGGACTCGTGACGGTAGCAGGTGCTGTGACTCTCGTTCAACAAGAGGACAGTTTGCGGCCGCCCACTCTGAAACCGCGCAGTCGCGGCGACTTAGGTGAGGCTCCGCGGAATGGTCGTCGGCGCAAAGTCTCCGGCTCGCCAGCAAGGGTGCTTCGTTGGCCGCCAGCGATGGGCGAGCGCCGCAAAATAGTGCGCGTTTGGCGGAATATTGCCATGACGGTCCTGCAGCAGAATAGGCTGGGGTTCCGCCTCGTACCTTTGCTCGTAGATTACGCAATCGCGGGCGATGGCATAGTCTTTGCGACGAACAAGACGCTCGCTAAGGAAGGTGGTCGCTGCCACGAGAAAACCATCCAGCGCGACGTGGCTAATTTCGTAGAAGTCGGCCTGCTGATTGTCGACTACGGCTGGCGGAAGAACAGGAAGGGCGACTTCGTCCGGACCCGCAACATGCGCTTGGCTGTCCCCGAAGCCTACAGCGGGGAAGTGCCGTGTGGGGAGATCGACGATGACGTCGCCGATACGGACCACGGGTGTCCATATTTACAGCCCTTCAACCGGACAGCCGTGGTCTATATCCCTCCAGACACCTGTGGTCCGATCAACGGTAATACTAACGATGCGGTCCGTGCTGGAGACGACGAGGCTGCTTGATCTGTTTTCCCGAGCGAAGCCCGCCGGCGACATCGTAGCTTGCCCCGTCGCACGACGCGGTTCACTCACACGCAAAGTCGCTGCAGAGTAGGGAGCGCTCGAATCAGATGAGGGCCACCCGCACTAGAACCGACGCGTGCGGCAGATGCGACAAGCTCCGAAGCGGTGGGGCTCCCAGCCGCAGCGATCATGATGTGCGATGAGGTCGCATCCGTCCGCCGTCATCTCGGAAGTGTGTTGAGCTGTGATCTACGCAGGCAAGCACGTCCAGCCGTCAATGAGGAATCTCAGGCTATGGCGCCGGTCCTCCTTCTTATATTTCGAAGATGCGAAGCAACGGCGTTGGATGAAGATCGCACAACGCGCTGTCGTTCTCCTCGGCGGCCTTGGGACGGAGCGAAGCGAACGGCCACAGGGTCCAGGGACCCAAAGTCCCTGGTGGGGCTTGGGGCGAAGCCCCATACTGCACCGGAGCGGGTTTGAACCCTCTGTAGAAGGGGTGGTGGGGTCCTAGCACCACTGCGGCGTACCCGAGCGCAGTTGATGCATCGCATCGGCGAGCATCGGAGACGCCGCAGTGGTGCTGGGGCCACGCCGCACCGTTTCCCGGAGGCTCTATAGAGCACTTGCTTTCAGAGCCCATTTCATAGCGGCTGCCCCGGCCATAGGCGGGTTGAGCCACGGTGATCGCGAGTATTTGACGCTTCCGAGATCGCCCCATGTGCCCCCGCGCGCCTGCGCCAAGCGCGTTCGCCCAACTGCTACGCAACCTCGCTGACCAATGCGGAGTACTGCGTCGTGGCACCCTGCCTGTTGATCGGTGCCGCAAATCGAGCTTTCCGACATCAGTTCGTGCAACAGCTTACCATGCCGATTGGCCCCGAAACTCGACAGCGATCAACACTTTCACCGTCAGACGCGGGCCTATTCGTGCTGAATCCAAAGTAAAAAGGGCGCCGCTGTCTCCTCGGATGCGACGCTCTTCACCTCCAGTTCATGGCGGGCTCTGGAGCGCGATAAACAGGAGAGGCAGCAAGTATGCCAGCAGCTGGCTTGATCGCTGCCCTTGAGCTTCCTTGTGGCCGATTTCCTTAAACGATGGCCTGGCCCTGTGCCCCCTGCCGGGCTGCGAGTTAAAATTCGGCCTTGAGGCCGTGGACCGATCAGGGTCGTCAAATTTTTTGCAGAGGAAATATCTTCTGTTGACAAAAACCAACAGCACGCTTCGACGAAATGCAGGAAATATCCCGCAACTCGGAAGACACCAGCTGACGAGAAAAACCAGCAAGTCGATCGCCCAGAAAAAATCCTGCTGTCGACAAAACCGGCAGCACGCTCCACCAGACTGCAGGAAAAATCCCGCAGTAGTATAAGCGTCAGCTGAGGAGAAAAACCCGCAGCTCGGCTCCTCATATGTCAGCGGAAGTCTCGCGTCTTTAACCGTATCTCGTCGACGACATGCCCATAGGGATCCGACATCACCTTCGCCGGCGGCATCCGCGGCATCGTCCGCAGTTCTCCCGCCTCGGTGACGAGGCCATCCTCGGCCTTGCCTCGCCGCCCGACGATGGCGAACTCCGCCGTCAGGTCGCTGAGCGAGTGCGCGACGAGGTGCACGACTTCGCCCTCGCGCTGGATGCGGCCCCGTACTCCCATCATCCCGGCACCGAGCACGATCTTCCGGTGCGCCTCGAACACCTTGGTCCAGACCACGAGGTTCGCGACGCCCGTCTCGTCCTCGATCGTGATGAACATGACGCCTTTGGCGGACCCGGGCCGCTGACGCACGAGGACGAGCCCGGCCACCTCCACCCAGCGCCTATCGCGGGACGCCATCGCCTCGGCGCAGGTGACGAAGCGCCGCTGGGCGAGATCGGCCCGCAGGAACGCCACCGGATGCCGGCGAAGCGTCAGCCCGACGTGGCCATAGTCCTCCACCACCTCGCCGCCCTCCGGCATCGCCGCCAAGTGCACGACCGGCTCCACCTGCTCGGCGAGCGCCCTCGCCTCCCGGTCCGCCGCCGCGGCGAAGAGCGGCAGCGGCTCGTCGCGCAGCGCCTTGATCGCCCAGAGCGCCTCGCGGCGTGACACGCCCATGTCCGGCCGGAAGGCATCGGCCTCCGCGAGTTCTGTGAGTGCCTCGTGCCGAATGCCGGCACGTCTCCACAGGTCGTCAACGGAGGCGAATGGGGCATCGCCTCGCGACGCCACCAGCCGTGCCGCCTCCGCGTTCCCGAGCCCCCGGACCATGCGCAGGCCGAGCCGCACCGCAAAGCGACCGTCGTCGTCACCGCCGATATCGCCACCGGAAATGTTTTCCGATCCCTGTCCGCGTCCGTCCCGACTTATCCGAGGCTCAAGCGTGCAGTCCCAGCGGCTCGCGTTCACGCAGACGGGCCGCACCTCGATGCCGTGCTCCTGCGCGTCTCTGACGATCTGGGCGGGCGCGTAGAAGCCCATCGGCTGCGAGTTCAGGAGCGCGGCGCAGAATACGTCCGGATGCCAGCACTTCAGCCAGGACGAGGCATAGGCGAGAAGCGCGAAGGAGGCCGCGTGGCTCTCGGGAAAGCCGTAGGAGCCGAAGCCCTCGAGCTGGCGGAAGGTGCGCTCGGCGAACTCCTGCTCGTAGCCGTTCGCCACCATGCCGGCGACGAGCTTGTCGCGGAAGTGGCTGACACCCCCGGTGAACTTGAACGTCGCCATGGCCCGGCGAAGCTGGTCCGCCTCGCCGGGCGTGAAGCCGGCGCACTCGATGGCGACGCGCATTGCCTGCTCCTGAAACAGCGGCACGCCCAGCGTCTTGCCAAGCACCCGCTCCAACTCGGGCTTGGGGAAGACGACCTCCTCCTTGCCCTCGCGGCGCCGCAGGTAGAGATGCACCATGTCGCCCTGGATCGGTCCGGGGCGCACGATCGCCACCTCGATGACGAGGTCGTAGAAGGTCCGCGGCTTCATCCGCGGCAGCATCGCCATCTGCGCCCTCGACTCGATCTGGAAGGTGCCGAGCGTGTCTGCCTTGCGGATCATGGCGTAGGTGCGCGGGTCCTCGGCGGGCACGGTCGCGAGGTCGAGGTCGATGTCCTTGTGCTCGCGAAGGAGGTCGAAGCCGCGGCGCATGGCCGACAGCATGCCGAGGGCGAGCACGTCGACCTTCATGAACTTCAGCGCGTCGATGTCGTCCTTGTCCCACTCGATCACCTGGCGGTCTGCCATGGCCGCAGGCTCGATCGGCACCAGCTCGTCGAGCCGGTCGCGCGTCAGCACGAAGCCGCCGGGATGCTGCGAGAGGTGCCGTGGGAAGCCGACAAGTTGGGAGGCAAGCTCCAGGGCCAGCCGAAGGCGCCGGTCCTCGACGTTCAGGTTGATGCCGGCAGCGTGCTTCTCCTCGATCCCTTCCGACCAGCTCCAGACCTGAGAGGAGAGCGCCTTCAGCATGTCCTCCGGCAGGCCGAGCGCCTTGCCGACGTCGCGCAGCGCCCCTTTGGCTCGGTAGCGGATGACGGTCGAGCAAAGGGCGGCTTTGGTGCGCCCGTAGGTCTCGTAGACCCACTGGATGACCTCCTCGCGCCGCTCGTGCTCGAAGTCGACGTCGATGTCCGGCGGCTCGCGGCGCTCCTCCGAGACGAAGCGCTCGAAGAGGAGGTCGTTGCGATCGGGGTCGATCGAGGTGACGCCGAGAACGTAGCAGACGGCCGAGTTCGCCGCCGAGCCTCGGCCCTGGCAGAGGATGCCCTTCGAGCGGGCGAAGCGCACGATGGCATCTACCGTCAGGAAGTACGGCGCGTATTCCAGCCGCTCGATGAGCTGAAGCTCGTGGAGGAGGTTGCGCCGAACGCTGTCGGGCAGACCTTCCGGATAGCGCTCGGCCGCGCCCTCCCAGGTCAGCTTCTCCAGGGCCTGCTGGGCCGACAGCTCGGGGAACTGGCGCTCCTCCGGGTACTGATAGCGCAGCTCGTCGAGGGAGAAGCGGCAGCGCCGCACGATCTCGGAGGTTCGGGCGAGCGCCTCGGGGTAGCGCGAGAAGAGGCGGTGCATTTCGGCCGGGGGCTTAAGGTAGCGGTCGGCATGGCGCTCTCGCCTGAAGCCTGCGGTGTCGATCGTGGTGTTGTGGCGGATGCAGGTGACGACGTCCTGGAGGATGCGCCGGCCGGGCTCGTGGAAGAGAACGTCGTTCGTCACGACCGCCGGCACGCGCATCGCCTGCGCCATGGCGGAGAGGTCGTGCAGGCGGAGCTGGTCGTTTGGCCGGCGGCGCAGCGTCAGCGCTATGTAGGCGCGATCGCCGAATCCTTGCCGCAGGCGCCGGAGCTGGTGCGCCAGTCCTTCATCGGCCTCGTCGGGAACGAGGATCGCGAGCATGCCCTCGCCGTGGGCGACAAGGTCGTCCCAGCCGAGGGCGCACCGTGCCTTGCCGCCTCGCGCCTTGCCGAGCGTCAGGAGACGGCAGAGCCGACCATAGGCGGCGCGGTCGGTCGGAAAGACGAGGATCGGCAGGGCGTCGGTGAGGTCGAGCCGGCAGCCGACGACGAGGCGGATGCCCGTCGTCTTCGCCGCCTCGTGCGCCCGGACGATCCCGGCGAGCGAGTTGCGGTCGGTGACCGCCAGCGCCTCCATGCCCATGAGGCTGGCGGTGGCGAACAGCTCCTCGGCCGAGGAGGCACCGCGCAAGAACGAGAAATGCGAGGTCACCTGAAGCTCGGCGTAGGGAGGCCCCTCACCGCTCATCGAGCTTGCCCCCGCTCATGCGAAGATCCCGTGCAGGTACCAGCGGTGGCTTCCCGTCTCGGGGTGCTCGCCGTCGCCTGCCCGATAGATCCAGAAGCGTTCACCCGCGTCGTCCTCGACACGGAAGTAGTCGCGCACCGTCGCGGCTTCCGCTTCGCGTTTCCACCACTCGCCGAAAACGCGCTCCGGACCGTCGGCTCGGCGCACCCGGCGGCGCTGCCGTCGCCAAGTGAACCAGACCGGGGGATGGTCGGGGAGCAAGGCCATCGTCTCGACGGGCTCGGGTCGGGCCAGGAGGCGCGACGGCCGCGGCCAGTGATCAACCCAGGAGGCGCCATCGTCGAGCGCCAGCGGCCCGATCTGCATGACCGAGCGCTCCGGCACGTCGCTGGCGACGGGAGCGAAGCGGTAGAGGCCCCGCTCGCCGACACGGTTGGCAATGAGATCGTAGAGGCCGGAAACGTCCGGTTCTTCCTCCTCCACGAGGGACGAGATCACCTGGACGGCGCCGAGCGGCTCAGCGAGGCTGGCAGTGAGCGTCATGACCTCGATACCGAAGCCAGGGTCGATCGTCTCTATGCGCTCGGCCAGGAGGCGCGTCAGCCGCCGGGCGTCACGCTCCGCCCGAGCCGTGCCGATCCGGATCGCCTCCCACCTGTTGTCGACCCGCCCGAACAGAAGGTCGAGGCGGCGGGCGCCGAGACCCCGCCCCTCGAGTTCGGAGACGAGGGCGACGATGAGCTTGCCCGTATAGCGCCGGATCGTCTCGGGGGCCCCGATCGGCTCGGCGAACGTCCGCCGAACCTCGACGAGATCCAGCGAGCGCACCGGCTCGATGGGTTCGGGCACGTCGCCGAAGGCTTGGTCGAGGCGCCGGGCAAGTTGAGGCCCAAAGCGCAGGGTCAACGGCGCCCGCGGCTGCGCCGCCAGCTCACCGATAGTCGAGAAGCCGAGGACGTGAAGGTCGGCGCGCATCCGGTCCGGCAGGCGCAGGGCGGCAAGCGGCAAGGCTGCGAGGGCACGCCGCGTGTGACCTGGCTCGACGATCACCATGGCGGCGCCGGCATGGCGGGCGGCCGCGTGGGCTGCACCCCAGGTGTCGGCGATCGCTACCCGCGCCTCGAGGCGGGAGGCGGCGAAGCGGTCGACGAGGGCGCGCAGCATCACCTCCTCGCCGCCATGGAGGTGGTCCGCGCCGGTTGTGTCGATGACGAGCCCGTCCGGCGGGTCGGGTGCCACCATCGGCGAGAAGCGCAGGGCCCAGACGGCCAGCCGGTGCAGCGCGTTGGCGTCGCCCGCTGGATCGGCGTCAAGTACGGCGAGGCCAGGCACGAGCGCCTGCGCCTTCGTCGCTGGCATGCCGACGTGAAGGCCAGCGCTCTCGGCCAAGGCGTCGGCCGCGGTCACCGTGCGACGGCTGCCGGAGCGCCCGATCAGGACGAGCGGGACGTCAGCGGGTGGCGCGCTGCCGGGCGACTTGCGCCGCAGGCGATCGGTCGGCCATCTCGGGAGAAAGAGCGAGACGACCCTTGCCATCGCAGGCCTCCACTTCGAAGTCGGCGCATTCTCCCGCCCGGCAGCGGATGAGTTCGAGGAGCCAGCGCGCTCGGCCGACGCCGGGGACGGGCAGGGCTACCGAGGGCAGGACCGACACGCGCCAGCGGGTGACGCTCGCCGTCGGCTGGCCAAAGTCGGCAGCTTCCGTCTGGCGGCGCCAGCGGCGGATCGCGAGCGCGGTCGTGCCCGACCCCTCCGCGGCGAGCTGGAGGCGGCGCGAAGCCGTCATCGAGAGCTTGGCGACCTCCCCGATAACGGCACCGAGCCCGCCGTGGCGAAGCGCGTCCTCGAAGCAGGCGAGCAGCGTCCGCTCGTCGCCCGCCTCGACGTAGACGACGCGCCCCGGGGCGAGACCCGCTTGCGCGATTGCAGGGGCGAAGAGGTCCTGGCGCACCACGCACCAGAGGATCTTGCCCTTCGTTCTGGCGGCGATGCCGGCCGTGAACAGCGCGGCGGCCGCCCCGTCGACGGCCCCGTTGCCGCCGCCAGCCACCTCGTGCAGGGCGCCGAGCGCGAGTCCGCCGCCAGGCAGCCGCCGATCGATGTCGGGCACGCCGAACGGCAATGCACCGCAGGTGCGCGCCTCCCGCCCCTCGAGGCGCTGGATGCGCTCGCGAAGGTCTGACAGCGTCTCGGGTGCGGGTCGGCGGGCCATAGGCATGCGAACTTGTTGGGGCGACAGAGAATGATGATGGGGCGAATCATACCCAATGATCGTTCACTATCTGTTCCAACAGCCAAGCTGGTCAATCCACGCTACGACAGCGTGTTAGGGCATTAGGGAGCGTGGAAAATGAACTCCAATCGGGAGCGAACCTCAACCAAGAGCATACGCCGATGTCTTCAACACAGCCGAGCGAACCTAGCTGAAACTCTATCGCGCAATCCAACGCCACGGCTCCGGCATAAAACGAGGACGTCGCCAAGCGCGCCGCCGCCTTCCTGATGTCGGCCGACCCGGCGGAGGCCCGCAAGCTGAACTCGGCCTTCTGACAGCAAATAAGGACCCGTCTCGAGAGCACCTCGCCGCCGGCATCATCACGGGCGTGTCGGCCCTGCCGAAGTCCCGCGACGAGGAGATGATGGAGGCAATGAGGAGGTAGCCAAGGCGCCCTTACGTGGGCTTCCCCGACTTGGCTGGACGGGTTGAACCATCAGGCGAACGAATGAGATCTCCTCGGCCGGACCCATCATCCGGAATGAAGGTCTCGTCAGGGTTCAACCACACAACGTCATCGGCCGTGACCGATAAGCGGTTGTCACTTCCTCCCCTGCCCCGCCCTGCCGGTTCTCTTGGGAGAGCGGCCGACCCGTTCAGATCGCCTCGCTCCTTAATAAGTTCGGCCTCGCGGGAGTGAAGGAGCTCCGGCGAAACGTTCTCGAGGATGGTCAAGACCATCGTTCTTCCCGTCGCTGCGGCGCTCGCCAGTTCACGATGAACGCGGCGGAAACCGTCGGGCTTCTGCGGCCGGTACGGCAGGCCACCTTGGAGCTTGGCGACGTTGCGCTGGTACTCACGCAAAGGGCGCGTCAGGTGGGTAAACTTGCCGATGTAGCGGCCCACTCCTTCGATATGCCACTCGTAGATGCCGGGCTTCGTGAGATCGACGCCGTCGTTGATCTGCACCTTGTACCAGTCCGCCGTTTCGAGGAGGGCTCGCACCTTCTTAGAGGCTGTTATGGACCGGTTGCGAGTAGAGCGGCCTGTTTGAGCATGATGCAGGCGAATGCGACGACGTGCAGGTCTGCCAGAGTGCTTGCATATCGCTCATAATCCTTTGCGAGACGGCGAAAGCGGGTGGCCCAGGCGAACGAGCGCTCGACCACCCATCGCCGTGGCAGAAGCACGAAACCGCGTTTGGCTTCCGACAGTTTGACAACCTCCAGATCGATGCCGTGCGTCTTGGCCGCCGAGGCGGCACGCGCACCGCTGTAGCCTTGGTCGACATAGGCCAGGTCGACGCTCTGCCCGGTCGAGGCCCGCACCGCCTTGGCCAGGCGCTCGACCTCGCCGCGATCCTCGGCGCTTGCCGGCGTGACGTGAAGGGCCAGGAGATGGCCGAGCGTGTCGACGGCCAAGTGCAGCTTGGAGCCCTTCTTACGCTTGGCCCCGTCATAGCCGGCCCGTGTCCCGCTCTCGGGCGAGGAGCGAAGCGTCCGGCTGTCCAAGATCGCCGCGCTCGGCTGGGACTTGCGGCCGGCAGCAAGGCGCAGCACCGTCCGCAGGTCCTCGGCCAGCGCCTCGAAGCAGCCGGCCGCCAGCCAGCGCTGAGCCTGCTGGTAGACTGCCGCCCAGGGCGGCAAGTCGTTCGGCATCCAGCGCCAGGGTGCGCCCGTCTTCACCACGTAGCGCAGCCCGTTGAACACCTCGCGCAGCGAATGCTCGCGCTGGCCTGCTTCCTCGGGCAGAAGCGTCAGGTAGGGCGCAACCAGCGCCCACTCCTCATCCGAAACGTCCGACGGATACGGCTTGCGGCAAGTCCTCATCCCCAACCAGATGAGGCATCCCCCCAAACCAGTCCATAACAGCCTCTAG
>CANJKV010000146.1 GCA_947474855.1 Aurantimonadaceae bacterium
CGAGCCAAGACGGATAGTCTTGGCTCGACGAACCTCCTACCGGGCTGAACCTCGCTGACCCGACACAACATCTATCCATGGTCCATAACAGGCTCTAGAGCTTGCGGCTGAGAAAAGGCGAGCCGGCGAGACCGAAGCGCCAGGGCTGCTCGACCGCGCGGGTGATCCCGATCCGCGGCCCCGTCGCGACCTCCATCGCGTCCATGGCGGCGAAGAGCTCGAAGGGCGGCGCGTCGAGCGGTAGGCCGTCCTGCTCGATCGTGACGCCGAGCGCCTGGGCGAGCCGACCCGGTCCGCTGCACAGGAGCCGGGCGCTCTCCAGACCGCGCCGCTCGCGCATCCGCTCCAGGCCGTGCCGCGGTTCGATCGCGCGGATCAGAACCGCGCTGCCGGCCTCGCCTCGGCCGCAGACGAGGTTGAGGCACCAGTGGATGCCATAGGAACGGTAGACGTAGGCGCGGCCGGGCGGGCCGAACATGGATGCGTTGCGCGGGGTCTGGCCGCGATAGCTGTGCGAGGCCGGATCGTCGGGCGTGTAGGCCTCCGTCTCGACGATCGGCCCGCCGACGCCGTCGACGAGCAGCGTGACCCCGATCAGGCTGCGTGCCAGCGCCACGGCGTCGCGCTCGAAGAAGCGCGCGTCGAGCCGGCGCGGCGCGATCTCAGTCACGGGCGGCCGGCCGCATCGCGGGTGGCAGGACCTCGATCAGGAAGACGGCGACTCCGGCTTCGCGCCGCATCTCGGCCAGGCGATGACCGGTCTGGTTGACGAGGTGGGGGATATCGAGGGCGGCGAGCGGATCCGTGGAGATCACGGCGAGCCTCGTGCCGGGCGCGAGAGCGCGCAGCGCCTTCTCCGTCCGCAGGGCCGGCAGCGGGCATTTGAGGCCGGACAGGTCGAGCGTGCGATCGGGCGTGAAGGCGTCCATCGACAGGGATGTAGAAGGGCACGGCGGGCCGCGCAACGGGCCGCCACGCGTCAGGCCCGCACCTGCGCGCGGTAGTCGAAGGTGAGCCACTCCCGCAGCTTGGTCCAGCGGCGGCGGTTCGCATGGTTGCGGACGGCGATCGAGAGGGCCTTCTTCTGGCCGACGATGACGACGATGCGCTTGCCCCGCGTCACCGCCGTGTAGAGGAGGTTGCGCGCCAGCATCGTGTAGTGCTGGGTGGCGCAGGTGACGACGACGGCCGGGTATTCCGAGCCCTGGCTCTTGTGGATGGTGGTCGCGTAAGCCGGCACGAGGGCGTCGAGTTCGCCGAAGGCATATTCGACCTCGCGGCCGTCGAAGCTCGCCATCAAGAGGCCGTCCTCCAGGTCGATGCCGGTCACCGTGCCGAGGTCGCCGTTATAGACCTGCCGGTCGTAGTCGTTTTCGGTCTGCATGACCTTGTCGCCCGGCTGGAAGACCGAGCCGAACTTCTCGATCTTGACCGTCTGATCCCCGTTCAAGGCCCGCTGGAGGTCGGCGTTGAGAGCGCGGGCGCCGAGCGCGCCGCGCTGCATGGGGCAGAGCACCTGGATGTCGCGCACGGGATCGAGGCCGAAGCGGCGGGGCAGGCGGCGGGCGACGATCTCGGCGACCTTGGCGGCGCCGTCCTCCGGCGTCTCGCATTCGACGAAGAAGAAGTCGGAGTCCTCGCCGCGCTTGGCGAGATCCGGCATCTCGCCGCGGTTGATGCGGTGGGCGTTGACGACGATGCGGCTTTCCTGCGCCTGCCGGAAGACCTCCGTCAGGCGCGCGACGGGCACGGCGCCGGAAGCGATGATATCGGAAAGGACCTGACCGGGGCCGACGGAGGGAAGTTGGTCGACGTCGCCGACGAGAAGGAGGCCGGAGCGGGTCGGGAGCGCCCGCGTCACGGCATTCATCAGCGCGGCGTCCACCATGCTCGCCTCGTCGAGGACGAGAAGGTCGCAGTCGAGCGGGCTCTCGGCGCTGCGCTTGAAGCCGCCGTTCGCCGGGTCGATCTCCAGGAGGCGGTGGATGGTCTTGGCCTCGAGGCCCGTCTGCTCGCTCATCCGCTTGGCGGCGCGGCCGGTCGGGGCGGTCAGCAGCAGCTTGACGCCCTTGGCGGCCAAAATGCGCAGGATCGTGTCGAGGAGCGTCGTCTTACCGACGCCCGGGCCACCGGTGATCACCGCGACCTTGGCGTCGAGGACGTCCGCGACGGCGCGGCGCTGGGAGGGCGAGAGCACCTTGGCCGTCTTGGCTTCCACCCAGGCGATCGCCTTCTCGACCTCGATCGCCGGCCAGGGGCGCTCGCCTCTGGCCAGCGCCAGCAGCCGCTCGGCGACCGACCGCTCGGCGATGTGGAGGCTCTTCAGGAACAGGCAGTCGCGCCCCTCGATCGTGTCGCCGACGACGACGCCGGCCTTCAGCTCCTCCTCCATGGCATGGCGGATCGGCGGCTCCGGCACCTCCAGGAGGTCGACGGCGAGCTTCAGCAGCTCCTCGACCGGCAGGCCGCAATGGCCCTCGTCGGTCGCGCGCTGGAGCGCGAAGGAGATGCCGGCGCGCAGCCGCTGCGGCGCCTCGGGGCCGAGCCTGAGGCGCATGGCGATGGCGTCGGCCGTCTTGAAGCCGATGCCGCGGATGTCGCGGGCGAGGCGATAGGGGTCCTCAGTCATGACCTGGATCGACTCGTGGCCGTAGGTCTTGAAGATGCGCACGGCGCGCGATGTGGAGACGCCGTTGCCGTGCAGGAACACCATGATGTCGCGCACGGCCTTCTGCTCGGCCCAGCCGGCGGCGATGCGCTCGGCCCGGAGCATGCCGATGCCCGGCACCTCCTTCAGCCGTTCCGGGTTCGCCTCGATGACTTCGAACGTGTCGAGGCCGAAAAGGTCGATGATGCGTTTTGCCAGCGTCGGCCCGACGCCGCGCACCATGCCGGAGCCGAGATAACGCGCCATGCCCTCCGCCGTCGTGGGAGGCGTGGTGGAAAGGACGTCGGCCTTGAACTGGAGGCCGTGCTGACGATCGGTGATCCATGTGCCGGCGGCCTGGACGAACTCGCCGGCCGAGATCGTCGGCGCGTGGCCGACGACGGTGACGAGGTCGCGCCGGCCGCGCGCCTTCACCTTCAGAACGGCGAAGCCGTTCTCCGCATTGTGGAAGGTGACGCGCTCGATGCCGCCGACCAGCATCTCGCGCCCCGCATCGGGCGCGCGGAGAAAGGTGGCGGGGGCTTCGGAAAAGCCGTTCGGCATCGCGCTCAATCGAGAAGGGCGCTCCGACGCCGGCGCACCCGCGTTTCCGGCAGGATCGGCCCGTCCACCTCGACGGACACGAAGCCCTCGACGGCGAGGGCGAGGACGGCGGCGACGCCGTCGCGCGAATTCTGCACCACCGAGGCGCATTCCACCAGCGTCGAGGTGCCGGTCTCGTCGAGATGGTGGAGGATGCGCACCCGATCGCCCGCCGAGACCGGCACGCGGCACTGCATGACGAGCTTCACCGTCGTGTGCCGCGGCTCGGCCTGGAGCGTCGCTGCCGTCTCGATCACGAAGCGCCGCCCGTCCTCGGCATAGAGCGGCTCTCCGAGAAGAACGGCGCGGTAGGGATGGCGGGGCAGGTCGGCATCGGTGACGATCTCGACGAGCATCGGCTCGCCCTCGCGCACCACCTCGAAGTCGGCCACGTGCTCCACGTCGCCGAAGAAGGCCGGTTCGGCCGGACGCACCGACTCGACCAGCGGATCGAGCCGGCAGATCTCCAAAAAGTCGGTGACGAGGCTGGCGCGGCTCGGCGGCGCGGGCGGCGCGGGCTTCGCGCGCGCCCCGGCGGGGCTTCTGGGGCGCTGCGGCGATGCGGGCGCGCACCTTTTGCAGCGCGTGTTCGGGCAGGGGATCGGCGGACATGAACGGCAACCTCGATCGGCGCGGATCCTGATGGGAGCCGCTCGTCTCGACATGGGATTTGCCCGCCCGATCAACGAGATGGAGGACTTGCAATTTCCCGAGGAAGTGAACAAATAAGGAACAAACGGCGCGCCGTCAAACCTTTGCGACCCGGAACGAACCCCGATCCTGACCCGCCGCGCCCCAGCCGGAGGCTCCCCATGAGCAGCACCAGCAGCACCGCCGACAAGCAGATTTCCGACACCCTCGCCAAATACGGCGAGCCCTTCGCTGGCAACGTCTGGCGCGTCCAGGGCAACGCCGTGATCTACCACAAGGCCCTGGAGCGCATCGCCGCCCAGGCCGACATCCGCTACGACAAGCCGACGATCCTGCGCGCCGAGCGCGACGAGGCGGTGATCCTCGTTTCCGGCACCATGGGCGAGCGCTCGGAATGGTCGATCGGCGAGGCGCTGGTCGACGTCAACTACCGCGTCTCCGGCCGGCAGGCGGCCTATGTCTACGCCATGGCCGAGAAGCGCGCGAAGGACCGCGTGATCCTCAAGCTCATCAATCTCCACGGCCTCGTCTACTCCGAGGAGGAGGCGGACGAGTTCAAGGAGAACCGTCCGGCGGCCGTCGCCGCCCGCGCCGCCAACGCGCCGAAGCTGCGCTCGGCGCCCGTCGCGGCCGAAGGCGAGACCGAGAACGAGGGCGGCGTAGCCCTGAAGAGCAAGATCGACGCGGCCAAGACGATCAACGCCGTGACCGACCTGATGCTCGATGCCGACACGCAGAAGGCGCTGAGCGAGCTGCCGCAGGGCCTGCGCGACGAGGTGCGCGACCATGCCAAGGCGCGGCTCGTGGCGCTGGGCTGGCCGACGAAGAAGGCCGCCTGAGCCTTCCACCCTCGCGCCTTTCGCTAAGCCCCGGACGGATCGCCTTCCGGGGCTTTTCGCGTGTCAGGCGCCGTGACGCTCGACCGCCTCGGCGAGAAGGGAGCGCAGGAGCGCCTGGAGCGGCTTCGGCGTCTTCTCCTCGGCAAAGCGCGCTTCCATCGCCTCGCGCAGGTAGGCCGCATCGTCGGTGCGGCCGAGATCGGCGGGCGCCTCGGCTTGGAGGAGAGACACGAAGGTGCTCTCCAGCCGCTCCGCTGCCGGGTTCCGGACGGCAGGTACCAGCCGACCCGTGAGATCGAAGGCGTCACGCGCGTGCGGCAGCGCAACGGGACGCAGCGCGAGGTCTGCGCCGAGGATCCAGGCGCGGGGTTCGTGCCCGGCAAGATCCGCCGACTGCCGGGTGATGTTGCCGGGATTGCACCACACGGTGCCGCCGGCGTCGACCGGCGGCTTCGAGGCGTGGACGTGACCGTTGACGACGAGGTCGCAGCCCTCGATCGGAAAGGGAGCGACGGCGCCGGGGTAGGATGCCCCGAAGGCGATGTCGTGGTGCGTCAGCCAGACCGATGCCTCGGTGCCCGCGACGTATTCCGCGATGCTCGTGGGGATCGACTGACCGTAGGGCGTCATGCCGAGGCCGATCCGGCGCCCGTCGATCCGGAACTGCGCCACGGGGCCGGACCGAGCGACGACGTCCAGGACGTCGGCCAGCGCGAAGGTCGCGAGCGTGTCGCCGTCCGACAGCGCGGCATTGGCGATGTCATGGTTGCCGACGTTGGAGAGGGGACGGCGGCGGAACCGCTTGAGCAGCCGGACGAGGCGGGCCTTCAGCCGTTCGTCCGGCTCGACCGGCGCGTCGAAGAGATCGCCGAGGAACACCGCCTGGAGGTCGCCGGCATTGGCGATCTCGGCGCAGGCGTCGAGCTTGGCGAGGATTGGCGCCGGCCAGTCGGTTTCGACGCGGCGGCCTGGCCGGCGCGAGCCGACATGCGGATCGCCGATGACGAGCAGCCCGCCGCAATCGACGGGCTCCGGCGCGACAATCGGGTCGGTCAGGATCATGGACCTCGTCTCCTCACTCAGGCGGCATGGGCGTGGCGGGCGCTGCTGCCCAACGGTGCGCCGCAGGTCGGGCATGCGCCGCCGAGCTCGTTCGTCACGCGCTCGATCTCGCCGGCGGTCTCCGCGACCGATCGAGACGCCGCGGCCAAACGCAAGCGGGCGGCGGCGAGCGCCTCCGACGTCGCGGCGAGGCGCGCTGCCGTCCCGCTCCGCTCGCGGCTCGCAGCCATGCCCACCGCCAGCCTCGCGAGATCGGCGCCGGAAGGCAGGGCGTCGAGGCATGCGGCTCGGGCGCGGATCAGGGCGATGCGGCGGCGCGCCTCGACGATCGTGTCGCGCGCGCTCGCCATCGCCTCGCCTCGCCGCCGGCCGTGTTCGATCTCGGCGAGGCGCCGAGCCGCCGCCTCGATCTCGGCACTGACTGCCTCCAGCCCGGCGAAGCGGGCGAGGGCAGCGCGCGTCTCCGTCAGGTCCCGTTCGCCGTTGCGCACGAGCGCCGCGTCTCGCGTCGCGCGCTCGCGGTGAATCGCCTGCATGTCGGCGATGAAGGCCGCCTCGCGCCCGATGGCGAGGACGGCCGAGCGGCGCGCGGGCGTTTCGCCGAGCAGGAAAACGGGGAACTTCTGGTGCGCGACATGGACGTCGAGCTCGCCGACGCGGGCGATGCCGAAGACTTCACCGACCCAGTCCGGCACAGAGCGCCCACCGGTTTCGTGCCGCAGGCCGTTCTCCTCGACCACCGAGCCGTCCGCCTCGTGCAGCGACCAGAGGTTCACCGGGCTGCGCCGCGGCCGGCGCACGAAGCGGAGAGTTCGGCCGTGCTGAGCGCCGATTTCGATCGTGCCGCTGGCTGCGCCGGCCCGCACGAGACTGTCGCGCGCTTCGCCGTAGAACACGGCGCGAAGGGCGCGGATGAAGGTCGACTTGCCGCGATTGTTCGGCCCCGTCAGGGCGTTGACGCCGGGCGAGAGCCGGAGCGTCGCGTCCTTCGCACCCTGGATGTCGCGCAGGCGTACGAAGCGCAGGCCCGGCGCCGCGTCGCTCCAGGCCTCCCCCGTATCAGGCGAGGCGATCGCGATGCCCGTCGCCGGCTCGCCGACGAGGCGGCTCACCGCGATACCGCTCTCGAAGCGCGCGACGTCGTGATGCGAGACGGTGAGGCACTGGATACCGAGCCGCTCGGCGCCCTGCTCGATCACCCGGTAGAAGGCGGGCACGCGATCGGGCGCGATCCAGCAGTCGGCCTCGTCGAGCGCGAGGAAGCGGCCCGCCCCGGCCTTCACCACCGCGATCAGCCGCAGCGCGACGCCGACGACATTCGTCAGCGCTCCGCCATTGTCCTCCAAGATGTCCTCGCGCGAGCCGTCCGGGCGCTTAAGACCGATGTCGAGGGCGGGCAGCCCGCGCTCCGTCGAGAGATCCAGCGACACCGGCTTCTCACCCGGCAGCACCTCCGACACGAAGGCGGACAGCAGCGTCTCGAAGCTCTCGACCGTGCGACGGTTGGCTTCGGTCTGCAGCGCGTCCAGGAAGCCGTCCGCCTGCTCCTTGAGGAGGTGCCGCCCCTTGGCCGCGCCGATCTCGGCTTCGAGCCTTTCGGCGTGGGCCTGGAGGGCGTCGCGACGCCCCTGGGCGCGGGCGAGGCGGTGGCGCAGCCCGTCGAGCCGGCGCGCGAGGTCCGCCTCCCGGATCATTCGCCGCCCGCCGCGGCGAGCCGCGCCTCGATGTCGGCCAGGAGCGCTTCCAGGTTCTCCATCGCGACGTGATCACGCTGCCGGTCCGCTTCGATCATGACGCCGATCGCGTCGGGATCATCGGTGCCGAAAATCTCGCGAGCCGTTGCGCGAGCTGCGGCCTCGTCACGCGCCAGTCGCTCCACCTCGCTCTCCGCGCGGATGCGCTCGGCCGTCAGCACTTCGAGGCGCGGCCGCAACGTTTCGAGGCGACGAAGCGGCTCCGACGATGTCGGGAGCGAGGACGCGATCTTTGGTCTTGCCGGGGCTGCCATGACAGTCTCCGAAGCTGGAATTTCGATGATGGAACAACCACATGAGATGGGCTGCGCCGCGCCTCGCGATTGAGCCGCGCTGCGTCGGATCTCAAGCGGATGTGAAGTGATATAGGATTATTATCCTAATGCCTGCTTGACAGCGAATCACCCTCCTATATGGTGATGTTCATACTTTGTTCTAGTCGGCAAGCGCTCCTGGGAGCAGCCGGCGAGGAGGAGCCAAGTCCATGGGTATGCAGGGTTTCTCGGTCGCAGCGGATGCGGCCGGCGTGGCGGGGTGCGGCGATTGGCAGGTCCAGGCGGACGGGCTCGAACACGCGCGCACCGGCTACTTCATCGCCCGGCACGAGATCGCCAAGCGGCGTTCGGACGGGCTGTGGATGTGGCCGGTTCACATGATGGAGAAGGACTGGGTCGCCGAGGACGCCTTCGCCGCCGCCTTCCGTCTGGCGCTGGCCGCCTACGGCATCGTCGCCGATGCGATGCTCGACCGCTCCTTCCGCGAGCACGAAGCCGGCTTCCACGAGCCGGCCGATGACGTGCCCGTGCCGCGTGGACGCGTGCCGAAGACGAAGACCGGAGCGGGCAGCGAGCGGCGCCGGCGCGACGCGGCAGCCGCCGCCAAACCCGGCAAGACGGCGAAAGCGACGACGGCTCCGAAGCGCAGCGATGCGGCCAAGACGAGGATGGTTGGGAAATGACCGAGATCGACGTGGATATGGCAGTGCATGCCATCGAGCAGGGCGTCGCCGACATCCTGGCGGCCGCGCGGGACGGCGAGGGGCGCACCTTCGTCGACGCGAACCGCGAGCGGCTGATCGCCGAGATGCGGCGCCTCACCGAGGAACTCGCCCGCCTCCGCGAGCCGGCTGGCGTGATCGGCCTGCGCATGTCGGCGATCGCGCCGCCGCGCCCGCGTCCCGCGCCGCCAGCGGCTCCCGCGGCCTTCCGGCGCGCCAAGAGCGGAGGGCGCGCGAGCGCCAGGACCCATGCGGGCTGAGGCGCGGTTTTCGGAAACGGCGACGTCGCTGCGGCGCCCGCCGGCGACGGCGAAGCCGTCGCCCGAGCGGCGCAAGCGGGCGTCCGACCTCGACCGCGCCGCGGTCCTGCGGGCCGCCTGGCGGCGCTATCGCTTTGCTTACGGCAACGAGCCCGGGTTCTTTCCCGATCTTTTCGCCGCGGTGTTGGAGCGGGAATGGGCCGTTCTTCGTTTCCAGCGGGACAACGGGGCGGAACAGGCCCGGCGCGACACGGAGGCGGCGGCGCGACAGGCGGGCGAGCCGCGACGCTTCATGGGTGCGCCGGTCCCTCCAGCCTTGGCGCGGGCATCTCGGAACACTATATTAAGATCATGAAAGAACTGGAAAAATTCGGGATGCTGCCGGCCGATGACGAGCCGGCGAAGGCGTCGCGGGGGCCGAGCTTCCGCAACGGCTGGCAGGTGCTGCCGCTCGATGGCGCCTTTGAATTCTCCTATCTCGATGCCACCGGTGCGCCGAGCCTTCGCAAGCTCGTCGCGCACGAGCTGAAGATCGGCCCGGGCAAGACGCTTCTCGGCGGCACGGACGTGCATCACGGCGCTTACCGCGGCTTCCGGGCCGACCGCATCAACGTGATCGAGGACGTCGAGAGCGGCGAGACGATCGATCGCAACGTGCTCGACTGGCTGCTTCGCAAGGCGATGCGCCAGGATCGCGAGCGCCGCAGGACGGAGGCCGCGGCGGCGCGCGTGGCCTTCGCGTCCCGTCCGGCGCCCGCCGCAGCCAACTGACGCTGCGGCGGCGGCCCCCATGCTCGTCTACGGCGATCATCGCCGCGACGCTTCCTTGTCCGACCTTCTCGCGCAGATCGCGTCGGCGTCGGCCAGGCTCGAAGGCCGCGGCGGCCTGAGCTGGCACGGCGCCTGCTTCGATCTTCTTCGTCTCGTGTCCGAGCTGCTCCAGGGATGGGCCGACGCCGAGCGGGAGCGTCGAGGCATCGACGAAGCGAGTTCAGGTCAGGACCTGATCGCGGCCGCGACCGTGGCGGTTGCCAGCGCGCTCGATCGCAGCTGGCGGTCCGGTTTCGCCGAGCAATCGGCGCCGGACCTGTCGATGCTGTCCGGGCTCGACGCTCTCGATCCGCCCGCGGCGCTGACGTTGCGCGGCGGGGAGGGCTTCGACTTCTATGCCGTTTATCCCGAACCGTACCTGTCCGCGGCGCTTCGGCTGCCGCCGGGCGCCGTCGTCATCGGCCTGCGTTCGATCGGCGCCGCGTTGGCGCCGCTCGTCGCCGCGGCCTCGTCGGCGCGAGTCGTCGCGACGCTGCGGCCGGTCGGCCACCCCTTTCAGCGACGCGTCGAGGTCGGCCCCGAGCTGCGCGCGCGCCTTCTCGCCGACCGGCAAGCCGTCTTCGCCATCGTCGACGAGGGGCCGGGCCTGTCCGGCAGTTCCTTCGGGGGCGTTGCCGACTGGCTGGAAGCGGAAGGCGTGTCGCGCGACCGGATCGTCTTCATGCCGAGCCACGGCGGCGAGCCGGGGCGCGAGGCCAGCGCGGAGCATCGCGCCCGCTGGCAGGGCGCGCGGCGCCTCCATGTGCGCTTCGAGGACGTGATCCTCGCCGGACAAGGCGAAGGCGAGGGTACCCCGCTTGCGCGCTGGTTCGCCGATCTAGCGGGCGAGGTGTGCGAGCCGGAGCTGCAAGACCTGTCCGGCGGGCTGTGGCGCGGCTTCTCGCCATGGGCCGACGCGCCGGTCGATCCGGGACGCGAAGCGCGCAAGTACCGGCTGGAAGCCGGGGAGGGAGCCGTCATTCTGAAGTTCGTCGGCTTCGGTCCGGACGCCGAGGCGAAGTTCGAGCGTGCGCGGGCGCTTTTCGACGCCGGCCTTTCGCCGGAGCCGCTCGCTCTGCGACACGGCTTCCTCGCGGAGCGCTGGGTGGACGGCGCCCGATGGACGCCGAAGCCGGCCGAGGCTGTCGACCATCTCGCACGCTATCTCGACTTCCGCGCTCGGGCCTTTCCGGCGGATCGCGCCGGGGCCGACCTCGTCACGCTCGCCGAGATGGCGCGCTACAACCTCGGCCAGTGCATCGGCACCGACGCCGCCGCGGCGCTGCTCGGCGAATGGCCCGAGGCGCGCCTCGCCGCTCTTCAGGCGCTTGTGCGGCCGGTCTTCGTCGATGCCCGCCTGCACCCTTGGGAATGGATCGCGACGCCGCGCGGTGTGGTGAAGACCGATGCGGTCGATCATGCGCGCGCCCATGATCTCGCCGGGTGCCAGGATATCGCCTGGGACGTGGCCGGCGCATCGGTCGAATTCGGGCTCGATCCGCAGGAAACGGCGGAGCTCGGCGACCGCGTGGCCGCCCGAGGCGCGCGGGAGCTGATCCGCTTCATGCGCCTCGCCTATCTCGGCTTCCAGGCGGGCTGGTGGAGCTACGCCTTCGGCGAGGCCGCAGCTGCGCGGCGCGAATTCTACGTGGCCGAGGCGCGCGCATGCGCGTGGAACGGCTGAGCTGGCCGTCAAGCTTGCAGCCAGCTCCTTCTGGCTATCCTGCGTAGCGAGCGTCCGGCCAGGCCACGGCGCCGGAGACGAAGCCGACAGGGTGCCCGATGCGCCAGATCCATATTGCCGAAGGTTTGACCATGCGCTTTCCCGGCCGGGACGGCGAGTTCGACGAGGGCGTCGAAGTGGGGCTCGTCGCCGCGCTGATGAGCGTCGGGCGGGACGAGATCAGCTGCCGCGTCTCGGCCGCCAGCCGGGATCAGCTCGTCGCGGTCGCGGCCGAGTTCAATTACCGGCTCGGCACCCAGAGCCGCGACGGCGACTGGGAGGATCTGACCTTCCTTTCGGCCCGACGCCGATCGAAGCCGCGGCTCGCGTTCTCGCGGGCGGAGGCCGCCGGCTGATCGACCGTCGGGTGGATCGTCAGCCGACCGTTTCAACTTCGCTTTCCTATGCTAAGACACGCACCAGTCGAGTTCGGACGAGTCACGGCACGACTCGTCTCGAGTTCACCTGGTCCCGCTGCGGAAGCTCCGGCTCCGCGGATCGTGCTTCGTGAGGGAGGATTGAATGTTCAAGAGCTTTGGCCGCTGGGTTGCGGCGGGAGTCGTGTGTTCGCTGCTGGGAGCCGGCGGCCTGGCTTCGGTGTCGGACGCGGCGCTGGCGCAGGCGCAGCTCCAGGAGATGAAGATCACGGCGCCAGCCGCCGCGGGCGGCGGCTGGGACTCCACCGCGCGTGCCCTTCAGCAGGCCATGACGGAAGCGGGCGTCGTCACCTCCGTCCAGGTCGTCAACGTTCCCGGTGCCGCCGGCACCGTCGGCCTCGCCCAGTTCGTCAACGAGGCGCGCGGGCGCGGCGACCAGCTGCTGGTGTCGGGCTTCGTCATGGTGGGCGGCATCCTCACCAACGGCTCGCCCGTCACCCTCGACCAGGTCACGCCCATCGCCCGCCTCACCGGTGAGCCGCTGGTGATCGTGGTTCCCAAGGACTCGCCCATCCAGTCGGTCCAGGACCTGTCGGCCGCCATCAAGCAGGACGTCGCCTCGGCCACCTGGGCCGGCGGATCGGCCGGCGGCGCCGACCATATCCTGGCCGGCCTGTTCACCCAGGCCGCGGGCGGCGACGCCTCCAAGGTCAACTACGTCGCCTTCTCCGGCGGCGGCGAGGCGCTCGCCGCCATGCTCGGCGGCCGCGTGACCGCGGGCGTCTCGGGCTACAGCGAGTTCGAAGGGCAGATCCAGTCGGGCGA
>CANJKV010000147.1 GCA_947474855.1 Aurantimonadaceae bacterium
AGGAACACGCGGTCGGCGAGGACGTCGAGCTCCTTCTGGATGTCGCCGCCGGCGTTCTCCTCGCCGTGGCTGTCTCCCAGGTGCGCGCCCGAGCCGCCGTCCGCGATCGTGTCGCGGACCTTGATGGCGGCGAGCCCCAGCTGGCGGATGGTTTGCGCGACCGCGGCGGCGAGCCCGCCGCCAGCCGCATGCGAACTCAGACGGGAGTCGAGTGACTCGGCCATGATGCGAAGCCTCCTTCTCGCGGACGGGGCGAAAATCCCGTGGCTTCCCTACAACGGTCGATGCGCCCTTGCCCAGGAGCCGCAGGCCGTCGACGCCCGCTTTCTTGGCGCAGCGCGTGATTTTTTGGCCGCCCGGCGGACGGTGTGGAGGCTCGGACGGATTCGACGCGGCAATCGACGACGATCCCGCGCCAGGCCGCGCATGAGCCGAAAGCGCAGAGGTCCTATCGGCGGCGCGAGGCAGCGCGCCGCCAGCGTCAGCGAATCGGCGACGGCGCCCGGCTCCGATCGCTGGAGGCCGCGAGCGTCTCGGGCGAGGCGAAGCGGCGTCAGCGCGGCTCGATGAGCCGCGCCTCGCGCAAGCCTGTCAGATCAGGCGAGCCGGTGCAGAAGCAGGCGATGCGCAGCTCGTCCACCACACCGGCGAAGTGCGCGGCCACCGCCTCGGCCGACACCTCCGCCGCGGCGAGCGTCGCGGCGGCCTGACCGACGATGTCGGCGCCCAGGCGGATCGCCTTGGCCGCGTCGATGCCGTTGCGAATGCCGCCCGAGCCGATGATAACCGCGTCCGGGCAGGCCGCGCGCACCTGCCGGATCGCCGCCGCGGTGGGGATGCCCCAGTCCGCGAAGGCGCGGGCGACCGCCGCCTGGCGCGGCGTCGGCGCGCGCGCCGCTTCCACCGCCGCCCAGCTCGTGCCCCCCGCCCCGGCGACGTCGATCACCGACACGCCCGCGTCGAGCAGCCGGCGTGCCACCGCGCCCGACAGGCCGGCGCCCACCTCCTTGGCGACGAGCGGGCAGCCGATCTCGCGCGCCAGCGCCTCGATCGCGGCGAGGACGCCGCGCCAGTCGCGGTCGCCGCCCGCCTGAACGGCCTCCTGCAGCGGGTTGAGGTGGAGGATGAGGGCGTCGGCCTCGATCATGTCGACGGCACGGCGCGCCTGCGCGATGCCGAAGCCGGTGACGAGCTGCACGGCGCCGATATTGGCGAGGATGGGAATGCCCGGCGCGAGGCGCCGCAGCGTCGCGTCGAGGCCGCCCGCCCCGCGCGCCTCGATGGCGATCCGTTGCGAGCCGACGGCGAGCGCGAGGCCGAGGGCCTGCGCCGCTTCTGCGAGATTGGCGTTGATCGTGCCGGCGCGCTCGATGCCCCCGGTCATCGAGGAGATGAGCAGCGGGGCGGCGAGGCGCCGCCCGAGGAAGCGCGTCGACAGGTCGACCGCGTCGAGATCCAGCTCCGGCAGGGCGACGTGCTCGAATCGGATCGCCGAAAAGCCGCTTCCCCCGTCCGCCGGAGCCGCGGCATGCTGGGCGAGCACGATGTCGAGATGGTCGCCCTTGCGCGCGGCGATATCCGAAGCGCCGGCGTTCGGCCTGTTCGGCGGCCTGATGGTCAAGTTGGTGTCCTTATCGTCGCAGCCGGCCAAAATATGCGTGGAACCAACTGGCCCTCCGCTTGAGGAAACCCACCATAGAATGGAATGATCGGTGCGGCCGTTGCCCAAAAGCCGCCGCCAGGCGGAAACCATGAGGGCGTCGCCGGCCCGCTCGGGCGCAGCCGCGCGTCGTGGAGGACGAATCCCTGCTCGAAACACGCGACATCGACGCCGCCCCCGTTGAGGCTTCCGCCCTGCCCGAGGCCGGCACCGTCCAGCTCGGCTTCGACGCGCATCGCCGCCGGGTCGACGAGCGGCTCGCGGCGCTGCTGCCCCGCGCCCTGCCCGGCCAGACTCCGCTCGACGATGCGCTGCGCGACGCGGTGCTGGCGCCCGGCAAGCGCCTGCGGCCGATCATGACGGTGCTGGTTTCGGAGGCGCTCGGCGGCCCGACGGCAGCGGCCGTGGATGCGGGCTGCGCGGTGGAGATGGTGCACGCCGCCTCCCTCGTCCTCGACGACCTGCCCTGCATGGACGATGCGAGCCTGCGGCGCGGCCGCCCGACCGTCCACGTCGCGCACGGCGAGGACGTCGCGGTGCTCGCCGCCATCGCGGCCCTGTCGGGCGCCTTCCGGCTCCTGGCGGAGATCGAGTCCCTGTCGCCGACGGCGCGAATCGAGGCCGTGTCGATCCTGACGGGTTCGGTCGGCCTTCACGGCCTCGTCGGCGGCCAGTTCAACGATCTGCGCGGCGGCCGGGACAGCCGCCCGATCGGCGAGATCGCCGCCGCCAACGGCTTGAAGACCGGCGCCCTGTTCTGCGCCGCGGCGGAGATCGGCGCGGTGGCGGCGGGCGCGGGCGGGCGGGCGCGCCAGCTCCTGTGCGGCTTCGCCGCCGAACTCGGGCACGCCTTCCAGCTCCTCGACGACGTGATCGACTCCTGCTCCAGCCTGCACGCCGCCGGCAAGGACGTAGGCAAGGATGCGGGCAAGTCGACCATCGTCGCGCTGATCGGGCGCAGATCCACGGAAGCCCGCATCGAGCGACACGTCGCCGGCGCGGAAGCCAAGCTGACGGAACTCTTCGGGCCCTCGAGCCGGCTCCACGCCTTTGTCGGCGGCATCGTCGAGGCCGCGCGGACGGCAGGCGCGCCTTCCCGCCCGGAGATCGCGGCCGCCAGAGGCTGAGCCGGCGCGGCTCGGCGGGAAAGCCGCCGGGACAGCTCTCGATCTCAGGCCTGCCGGCGCGCTTCCACGGCTGCGGTCGGAATGTCCTCGCCCGAGGGCGGAAAGACGCGGTTTCGGCCGGCACGCTTGGCGGCGTAGAGCGCCGCGTCCGCGGCTCCGACGAGTTCGTCGAGGCGGACCTCACGCAGCGGCCCCGCGGCCACGCCGAAGCTGCCGGTGACGCGTCGCCCCTCCCCTATGCCCTCGTGCGGCTGGGAAAGCCGCTCCAACGCCGCCCGCGCCGTCTCGGCGCGGGCCCGCGCGGCCGGCAGGTCGAGGCCGGGCAGAAGCAGCGCGAACTCCTCGCCCCCGAGACGCGCCACGGTCTCGCCCGGTCCAGCCGTCGCGAGAAGCGCCTCGGCGACCCGCCTCAGGCAGGTGTCGCCGGCCACGTGGCCGTAGAAGTCGTTGAACGCCTTGAAGTGGTCGATGTCCATCATCACCAGGGCAAGGCTCGCCGGCGGCTCCCCGTCATCCGCCAGCCTGGCCGCGGCAGCCTCGAAGCCGCGCCGGTTCGCGGCGCCCGTCAGGCCGTCGCGCATCGCCTGGCCCTCGGCTTCGCGGCGCCGCAGCGTCTCGCGCAGCTGGACCAGGAAGCCGAAGCGGGCGTTGCGGTCAATCCGCTTGGCCGCCATCAGCGTCGTCCATGCGACGTGCATCATCAGGGCCACGGACGTGAACTTGGCGATCGTGAACGGCCCTTCCAGGGCGAGCCCGGCCAGGAAGATCGCGACCACGAGCGCGGTCATCCGCTGGGCGTAGCGATAGCCCAGCTGCTGGTTGACGTTCATGTAGATCACGCCGACCAGGGCGAGGTACTGGTAGTGGTCGGCGGAGGGCAGGTCGCTCGCGATGAAGGTCGCCAGGGTCTGCACGATCATGAGCACGCACATGCTGCCGGCGACGAGAGTGCGCCCGATCGTCGACTGCAGGCGACGGTAGAGCGGGCCGGTTGCCACCAGCCAGGCCGAGACGGCGAGGTGGAGCGCCGCGCTGAACAGGATGACGTCGGGCACCAGCACCCAGTCGAAGATCAGGAAGAGGTTGTAGACGACCACCAGCCGCAGGATGCCGCTCTGCATGGTCCGGTCGTAGTGGGGACGGATATAGGCGGCGAAGAGCGCGTCGAGCGGCGGCGAGAGCGAGAGCAGGGTCCGGCGGTTCGCGAGGGCCGCTTCGACCTCAGACAGTGATGCATCGCGGCTGGTCATCGAGTCGGGCCCCCAAGCGCGTGGATCATTGCTGCAAGGAGACTAAGAATGACTGAAGCTGCGGCCGCCGATAACTACATGTATTCCTTACAATAAAACTCAGGTCCTGTTCCGCGGACCGAAGGCGATCGCGCTGCCCTTGGCCGCGAGGCGCAGCTTGTCGAGGCCGGAGGTCGACACGCGCGTGTCCCAGGCCCGCTCGCCGCGTTCCACCACGCGAAGCCCGATCTCGCGGTAGACGCCCATCGCCGTCGCCACCGCCCAGGCCGAGCGGCGCGGCAGGGCGTCGATGCCGAGGCGGGCCGAGGCGTAGAAGGGCTCGGCGCTCTCCACCAACCGCTTCGCCAGCCGTACGACCGCCGGGCGGCTCGCCGGATCGAGGATCGCCTCCGGGGTCGAGCCAAGCCCCTCCTCCGCCATCCAGGCCGCCGGAAGGTAGACCCTGCCGGCACGCGCGTCCGGCACGATGTCGCGGGCGATGTTGGTGAGCTGGAAGGCGCGACCGAGATCGGCGGCGCGCACCAGCGTTTCGGGCGCGCGCGCGCCCATCACGATCGACATCATCTCGCCAACCACCCCGGCAACCCCGTAGCAGTAGTCGAGCACCTCGGCGTAGGTCCCGTAGGTCCGGCCCTCGACGTCCATGGCAAAGCCGGCGAGATGGGCGAGCGGCAGCTCCTGCGGCAGCGCGTGGCGGCGGTTCACCTCGGCGAGCGCCCGGAAGGCGGGCACATCCGGAGGCCGCCCGGCCAGCGCCGCCAGCGTGCCTCCGCGCAAGGCTTCGAGCCGAGCCAGAAGCTCTGGTGGACTCGGCGCCGGCGCGCCGGTCGCGTGACCGAGATCCTGCCCGTCGATGACGTCGTCGCAGTGGCGGCACCAGGCGTAGAGCAGGATCACGCTCTCGCGCGTGTCCGCGTCGAAGAGCCGGGCGGCGGCGGCAAAGCTCTTGGAACCCTTGGCGATGGTGTTTGCCGCGCCCGCCGTCAGCTCCGCACCCGCTCGTCCCGCGCCCGCGGGCTGCGCCACCGTCATTCCGCCGCCAGCGCCGGAGCGGCGGCGGAAAGCCGCGCGCCGGCATCCCCGATCATCAGCCCCGCCGTCGCCTTGGCCGAGCCGACGACGCCCGGAACGCCCGCGCCGGGATGGGTGCCGGCGCCGACGAAGTAGAGGTTGGGAACAACGTCGTCGCGATTGTGGGTGCGGAACCAGGCGGACTGGGTCAGCACCGGATCGAGCGAGAAGGCGCTGCCGAGATGCGAGTTCAGTTCGTGCTTGAAGTCGGCCGGCGTGAAGATGCGGCAGGTCTCGAGGTCTGCGCGCAGACCCGGAATGCAGCGCGCTTCGAGGTAGTCGAGGATGCGGTCGCGGTAGAGCGGCCCTTCCCTCTCCCAATCGATGTCGGCATTGCCGAGATGGGGCACGGGCGAGAGCACGTAGAAGGCGCCCTTGCCCTCCGGCGCCAGGGCCGGGTCGGTGACGCAGGGGTTGTGGAGGTAGAGGGAGAAGTCGGTGGCAAGCTGCTTCCCCTTGAAGATCTCGTCGATCAGCGGCCGATAGCGCGGCCCGAACAGCACGGTGTGGTGGGCGATCTCCGGGCGGTGGCGCTTCAGCCCGAAATAGATCACGAAGAGCGACATGGAGAAGCGCTTGGCGGTCAGGCGCTTGGCCGCCGCCTGCCCACGCGGCGTGCCCTTCAGGAGTTCCGCATAGGTGTGGACGACGTCGGCGTTGGAGCCGACGAACTCGGCCGGAAAGCGCCGCCCGTCCGCCGCGACCACGGCGCTCGCCCGCCCGTCCGTCAGCTCGATGCGCTCGGCCGGGCAGTTCAGCTCGATCCGGCCGCCAAGGTCTTCGAAGAGGCGCGCCATGCCGCGCACCAGCGCCCCCGTGCCGCCGCGCGGGAACCATACGCCCCATTCGCGCTCCAGCGCGTGGATCAGAGCGTAGATCGAGGAGGTGGCGAAGGGATTGCCGCCGACGAGCAGCGAATGGAACGAGAAGGCCTGCCGCAGCTCCTCGTCGCGGATGAACTCGGACACCTTGGCATAGACCGAGCGCCAGGCCTGAAGGCGGGCGAGCTGGGGGCCCGCCCGCACCATGTCGCGAAAATGGAGGAAGGGCACCGTGCCGAGCTTCAGGTAGCCCTCGCGGAACACCTCGCGCGAATAGTCGAGGAAGCGGCGGTATCCCTCGACGTCGGCCGGGCTCTTCGCGGCGATCTGCCGGTCGAGGTCGTTCTGGTCGTTGGCGTAGTCGAAGGTGAAGCCGTTCTCCCAGGACAGGCGGTAGAAGGGCGCGACGGGGAGAAGCTCGACGTAGTCCGCCATCCGCCGCCCCGAAAGCGTGAACAGCTCCTCGATCGCGGTCGGGTCGGTGATGACGGTCGGGCCGGCGTCGAAGGTGTAGCCGGCGTCCTCGTAGACGTAGGCGCGCCCGCCCGGCTTGTCGCGCTTTTCCAGAAGCGTGGTGGAGAAGCCCGCGGCCTGAAGGCGGATGGCGAGCGAGAGCCCGCCGAAGCCCGAGCCGATGACGACGGCGCGCGGGGCGCCGGAAGAAGCGGGGGCGGTCATGGGACGGCGAAGCCCTTCGGCGGAGGGGGAAAGGCGAGGACGCGCAGCGCGGCCCCAACGGGAACGGGCGGGCGCCCGGTCAGGATGCGCAGCTTGTCGGCGGCGGTGAGCCGGGCGGCGTAGAAGCGCGATACGAGGCCCTCGTCGAGGCGGTAGAAGTGCTGGAGGACGCGATAGCGGTTTTCCGGGCGGCCGGCGAGGAAGAGCATGCGGTTCAGCATGCGGAAGAAGCGCCGCTCGCGCCAGGTGGCGACCGAGTACCGGCTCACCGCCTCGAAGAGCGCCGGGGCCGAGAGGTCGGGCAGGCCCGCCACATGGTCGGCGAGGCGCACGGCGTCGGGCAGCGAATAGCCTGTGGTCGGGTGGAACAGGGCGGCGGACAGGCCGCTCGCCGCCACGCCCCGCTTCTCGGCCCAGAAGGCCTCGATGTCGCCGCCGAGCGCGATCGGCAGGATGCCGTTCTCCTCGCGCAGGACCCGCGCGATGCCCCAGCCCTGGCGCTCCGCGTAGGCGGCGATCTCGCGGGCGAGGTTCTGCGTGTCCAGCGCTTCGCCGTCGGCGTAGTAGGTGTCCTCGACGAGGAGGCGGGTGGGGGAGAAGGGCAGCGAGTAGACGAAGCGGTAGCCGTCGGTCTGCGGCACCGTCGCGTCCATGATGATCGGGCGCCCGAGGCCGTGTGGGCGCTCCGTCTCGATCTCGAGCCCGAGGAACTTCTGGAAGCCGAGCACCATGTGCGGGCTCGGGCGCGGGCCCCGCCCGTCGATCACCGCGCCCGCCTCGATCGTCTCGCCGCTTTGGAGGCGCACCTTGGCCGGCGTGATCGACGCGACGGGCGCGCCGGTGCGGATGCGGCCTCCCAGCCGGGCGCGCAGCACCTCGGCAAAGCGCTCGGAGGACACCGAGCGGTAGCCGGTGGCGAGGTGCCGGCGGCGTTCGGGAAAGCGCACCTCGTTCGCTTCCCAGCGATGGGCGACGAGCGGCGCCGTCCAGCGGTGCTGCTCGGGGGTGAGGTCGCCGTCGTGGAAGGACCAGGTGTGGTTGCCGCCGATCTCGTCCGCCGATTCGAGGACGAGCACTGACATGTCCGGCCGCGTCTCGGCGAGGCGCCAGGCGAGGAGCCCGTTGGCGAGGCCGCCGCCGACGAGCAGGAGGTCGACGGGCCGCGAACGCGCGCTCACCGCGCGGCGGCCCCGCTGCGAACGGCCGACGATCCGATGCCCAAGGCTTCTTCGATGAGGTCCGCCGCCAAGCTGCGTCCGCCGCTCCGTTCGATCTCGCGCCCGATGCGCGACGCGTTGGCTCGGAAGCTAGGCTCCTGCAGGAGCCGCGCAAGAGACTTCTCGACCGCGCGGGCGGACAGAAGGACGCGGCCGAGGCGCAGCCCGGCGCCGTGATGGACGAGGCGCGCGGCGACCCCCGGCTGGTCGAAGGCGATCGGCACGGCGAGAACCGGGGTCCCCGCCTGCATCGCGTCGAGCGCGGTGTTCAACCCGCCATGCGAGACGCAGGCATCGGCGCGGGCGAGGATCGGGCCTTGCGGAAAGAAGTCGCGCACGAAGTCGGCGCCGATCGAGGCGGCTTCGGCCGGCGACAAGCGCCCGCAATGGGCGACGACGCTCACCGCCCCGAGCCGCCGGCATGCGGCGGCCACGGTGCGGAAGATGCCGAGCCGGTGCCCCTGCATGGTGCCGAGCGAGGCGAAGACGATCGGGCGCCCGGCCGGAAGGTCGGCGAGCGCCCGATCCGCCCCGGCGCTCTCGCGGGCGCGGATCGGGCCGACGCCGCGGATGGGGCTCGGCGCGGCATGGGGGAAGTCGAAGCCGGGAACGGTCTGGGACAGGCGCAGCCGCGTCGACGTCCAGTCCTGCGCGCTCTCGCGCGGTTCCAGCCCGAAGCGCCGTGCCCACGTGGCCAGGACGCGGCGCTGGCGCGTCAGAAGGAGCCGCGCGACCGTCCGCCCTCCGGCATTGCGCTTCACCCCTTTCTCGCTGGGATCGTAGCCCCAGGCGAGATAGGGCAGCGGCACGGCGGGATCGGGATCGACCGGCAGGCCGCAGGCGATCGAGACGAGCGGCAGCCCGACACGGGCGGCGAGAAGACCGGCGGCCCCTTCGGTCTCGTCGCCGACGATCGCCTCGGCGCCGAGGGCCGCGAGGAGGTCCGGCCCTTCGCGGCAGAGCTCGTCCGTCAGCCGCGCGGTATCGGCGACGGTGCGCAGCGTGCCAAGGACGCCCGTCGGGCGCGCTGCGCCGCGCATGGCCCGCACCGCCGGCGGCGCGCTCCGGCCCGCATGCTCGACTTCGACGGTGGTGAGACGCCGCGTCTCACCGAGCGGTTCGGCCGCGCCCGCGTTGAGCACCAGCGTGACGCGATGGCCGCGCGCGGCGAGCTCAGTGCCCAGCGCTTCGAAGACCCGGAGATGGCTGTAGAAGGGCGGGCAGAGGAGGGCGAGGTGCAAGACGCTGTCATCTAAGGTTTCGCCGGCGCGCGGCACTGGAAGGCGGACGCGCGCGCAGCAGGTATTCCCCGAGGCCTTCCCGTCCTTCTTCTGACAGAACGCAGAGAAATTGAAACCCGAACTGGTCCTTCCATCGACGGCGATCACGTGGCCGGCGCCGGTCCGCGGCGCGGCCTCCCGATGAGCCGCAGCGCCGATCCCTTCTTCGAGACCGAGGCCGAGGCGCCCGTGCCGCCGCGCCGGGCGGTGCAGGTCCTGCTCGTCGTCCTCATCGTCGCGACGAAGCTCCTCGTCCTCGCCGCGCTCGGTCACGACGCGGTCTGTGACTGCGGCACGATCCTCCTCTTCCAGCCTTCCTTCGACGCGAACGGCAACAGCCAGCAGGTGTCGGACTGGTACTCGGCCCTCCACGTCCTGTTCGGCCTCGGGCTCTTCGTCTTCATCGACCGGATGCGGCCCTTCTGGGGGCTGGGGCAGAAGGCGGTGGTGGCGATCATGGGCAGCGCGATCTGGGAGGTGGTGGAGAACCTGCCCTTCACCATCGCCCTCTTCCACGCTCCGAGCGGCGCCGTGCCCTATACGGGCGACAGCCTCCTCAACTCCTTCACGGACACGCTCTTCGTGGCGCTCGGCTTCTTCGTCGCGGCGAAGATCCCGCTATGGGCGACGATCCTTCTCGGTCTCGCCCTGGAACTCGCCGTCACGCTCGCCATGGACGACGGGATGATCGTCGGCAGCTTGCGCATCCTGGGGCTCGACGTCTAACCCTCGGGACGCCAAGACAGGGGAGACGACGTAAGATGATGACGCTCTACTACTCGCCCAACGCCTGCTCGCGCGCCGCCCACATCGCGCTGGAGGAGACCGGCGCGCCCTACGAGCGCGTGCGCGTCAGCCTCAAGGACGGCGAGCAGCACCGCCCCGAATTCCTGGCGGTCAACCCGAAGGGCAAGGTACCGGCCCTCAAGGTCGACGGGCGCGTCGTCACCGAATGCCCGGCCGTGCTCGCCTTCATCGCGGCGAGTTTCCCGGAAGCGGGGCTCAGCCCGGCCAACGACCCCTTCGCCGCGGCCGACATGCTGGCCTTCAACCTTTATCTCGCCTCGACGGTCCACGTGTCCTTCGCGCACGACCGGCGCGCCGCGCGCTGGGCCGACGACGAGGCGGCGCAGGCCGCCATGCGCGCCAAGGTGCCGCAGAACCTCATCGAGCAGTTCGGCACGATCGAGGAGCGCCTCGGCGACGGCCGCACCTTCGTTCACGGCCAAAGCTACAGCGTGTCCGACCCCTACCTCTTCACCTTCACCGGCTGGCTGCGCGAGCGCGGCATCGCCGACGAGACCCGCTTCCCCCGCGTCTTCGCCCATTACGACCGCGTGAAGGCCCGGCCGGCGGTGCAGCGCATCCTGGAGATCGAAAACGGGGTCGCCTGAGGGCGACGGGCGCTACGTCCAGGGCGACCTGCCCTCCTGCCTTCCACTTGTCCATTTCGTCATCCCGGGCTTGACCCGGGATCCATGCCACCGCGGATATCGAAGCAAAAGCGGGTGAGAGGAGCGACCGTCGGTCGATCGCTCCGGCCACGTTCAACGGTTTGGAATGGGTCCCGGGTCAAGCCCGGGATGACGACATGGGGGGTTTGGGTCGCGGCGGCTTTCTGCGCCCTGTTCCTGCCCGCAGACCCGCTCTCCTCAGGCTCCGCCCAGCATCGCCTGCTGCCTTGCGAGCCGGCGTGCCCGCGCCTCGTCGGCGGGGCTCGCGACCTTCTTCAGCGCCGTCTGCGGGGCGGTGCGCCAGGGCGTGCCGGGAATGGTGACGACGCGGTTGCCGCGGAAGTCGGCTTCCGAGCGGATGAGACCGCGCTCGGCCATGAAGCTCAGGATGAAGCGGCCGCGCGAGGGCGAGTGGCTGCCATAGGCCTGGGCGAGCGCGGCGTCGGACGGGCAGTCCGCCCCGTCGCGCGCGGCGCGCAGGATCATGGCATAGACGCCCTGCATGTCCTCGGGTAGGTCGGCGCCGCGGGCAAGGGCGTTCTCCCATTCCGGATCGTCGCCGGCCGCGCCCGACAGCCCGGCCCGCGCCATGGCGAGGCGGCGCCGGAAGGCGGCCATGTCGGTCTCGACCCCGCGCAGGCGCTTCAAGCGGCAGTGGACGAGGAAGTCCTGGTAGAGCACCGGCACGGGCCGGAAGGCGGCGTCGGGGTCCGCCAGCATGTCGGCGAAGATCGCGTCGACGATGGCCGCCCGCTCCTCGGGGCCGCGCGGGTCGTCGTCGACTTCCGGCTCGGCGCCCGGCGCCGCGACGCGGGACAGGATGTCGCCCGTCGAGGCGGAGGGGCGCTCGGGCGGGCGGTAGGCGGGCTCTTCGTCGGCCGCGGGCGGCGCCATGATGAGGTCGGCCATGTCCTGCGGCGCGAGTTCGGGCAGCGGCATCAGCGTCGGGCGGCCCGAGCGCCCGGCCGTCTCGACGGGGCCGATGCGGATCGGCATCGGGCGGCGCGACAAAGCGGGGCCGAGCGCCACGAACTCGCCGGTCTTGAGGTCGCGGAACTGCTCGGCGCCGCGCCGGTCGATGCCGAGGAGATCGGCGGCGCGCGCCATGTCGATGTCGAGGAAGGTGCGGCCCATCAGGAAGTTCGAGGCCTCGGCCGCGACGTTCTTGGCGAGCTTGGCGAGGCGCTGCGTGGCGATGATGCCGGCGAGCCCGCGCTTTCGGCCGCGGCACATCAGGTTGCTCATCGCGCCGAGCGAGGCGCGCCGGGCCTCGTCGGAATGCTCGCCGGCCATGGCGGGGGCGAAGAGGTGCGCCTCGTCGACGGCGACGAGCATCGGATACCAGTGTGCCCGGTCGGCGTCGAAGAGGCCGTTCAGGAAGTGCGCCGCGATCATCATCTGCGCCTCGGCGTCGTGGCCCTCAAGGTCGAGGACGACGGAAGCCCGGTGCTTGCGGATGCGGCTCGCGATGCGGGCGAGCTCGTTCGGCGTCCTGTTGCCGTCGACGACGACGTGGCCGTACTTGTCGGCCAGCGTGACGAAGTCGCCCTCGGGGTCGATGATCGCCTGCTGCACCTGTCCGGCGCTGCGCTCCAGGAGGCGGCGCAGGAGATGCGACTTGCCCGAGCCCGAATTGCCCTGGACGAGAAGGCGCGTCGACAGGAGCTCCTCGAGGTCGAGGTTGGCCGGCCCGCCTTTTTCCGCAAATCCGAGATCGACGGCAAAGGTCATGGGCTTCCTCGAAGACGTGTCATGCGAATGAGGCGCGGCGGTCCGGTGCCGGAC
>CANJKV010000148.1 GCA_947474855.1 Aurantimonadaceae bacterium
CCGCGCGCCCTCGTGATCCTCGACGAGATCGGCCGGGGCACGGCGACCTATGACGGCCTGTCGATCGCCTTCGCGAGCGCCGAGCACCTCCACGAGGCGAACCGCTGCCGCGCCCTCTTCGCCACCCACTTCCACGAGATGACCGTGCTCGCCACCCGCATGAAGCGGGTGCGCAACGCCACCATGCGCGTGAAGGAGTGGGAGGGCGAGGTGATCTTCCTGCACGAAGTCGTGCAGGGCGTCGCCGACCGCTCCTACGGCATCCAGGTCGCGCGGCTGGCGGGCCTGCCCGCCGTCGTGGTGGAGCGGGCCCGAACGATCCTGGACGATCTCGAACGCTCCGAGCGCGGCGAGAAGCGCGGCGTGGCTCTGGACGAGCTGCCCTTGTTCTCGGCGCTGGCCGCCGCCCCGGCGCCCGCGCCGGCTCCAGCCCGCACCGACCCCTTGCGTCCGGCCGTCGACGCGCTCGACCCGGACACGATGACGCCGCGCGAGGCGCTGGAGGCGCTTTACCGCCTCAAAGGGCTGGCCCGGGAGAGCGTCATCTGAGCGCCAAGCAATCGACACATTTTGTTTTGCAGGCAAGCAACCATCTCGGAGAGAGCACGTTAGGGGTGAAACGATGCAAACACCGGGGAATGTACAGATGAAGTTCTCGACCCTCTTCGCCGCTACCGTTCTTGCCACCGCCGGCTTCGGCGGCGCCGCCTACGCTCAGCAGAGCGCCGTCAGCCCGACCAACCAGGACGTTCCCGGCTCGACCAGCCAGGAGAACAATGCCGAGGCGCTGCAGCGCCAGGGCGTCGCCGAGCAGTCCGGCAGCATGGCCATGGACGCGCCGAGCACCACCCCGGGCTGCCAGATCCCGGTCGGCTCGCAGGACAGCGGCATCCAGGAGTGCGAGGAGGCCGATCGCGCCGCCGTCGCCGCCGGCACCGCTGCGGCCGGCCAGACCGTGGGCCCGGACGGCTCGACGGATCCGGCCACGACCAGCTCGGTCCAGGAGCTGCCGACCGACGCCTCGCCGACGGCTCAGGACGTCCCCGGCTCGACCTCGCAGGAGAACAACGCCGAGGCTCTGGAGCGCGAGCAGGTCGCTCAGTAACCAGCGCAAAAGGGGCTTCGGCCCCGCTCTCAACAAGCGCGATGTCAGGCTCCGGACCTTTGGTCCGGGGCCTTTTTTCGTTTGCGCGCCGCGGGCCTGAGCCCCTTGGGACCAACCAACCACCGGGAATGATGGAGCTATCTCCCATTCTGCCTGTTTTTGCACGAAGTATCCGGGAGTTTCGCAGTTCCGGCGCACGGACCGTTCACGATCTGCGTCTTTATGCCTGATCGGGGCGAGGCCATATCGCTGTCATCGAGCGACGCCGCAGGGTTGCCGGATTCGGAACTCCCGTCGCTGCGACAGACAACAGAAAGCCAATGCCATGAAGATTTCGAACCTCGTCGGCGCCGCTGCCATTGCCGTTGCAAGCTTCGCTTCGACCTCCGCCTTCGCCCAGGTCCCCGGCTCGAACTACTACTTCGACCGCAACGACGAGATCGCCCGCCAGGACGTTTCCGCCTCCGCCGGCAGCGCCGCCACAGTGCGCACCGAGGCCGAGCAGGTCCCGGGCTCCAGCTATTATCGCGAACGCCGCGAGGAACTCATTCGCCAGACCATCGCAGCTTCGGCGACCGACGGATCCGCGGCGCGCCAAGGAACGGTGCGGTCCTACGGCTATGCCGTCGGTGACGGCACCGCCGCAGCGCCTCGCCTCGGCGTTCCCGGCTCGCGCTTCTACATGGACCGCAACGACGAGATCGTTCGCCAGCAGATCCGCTGACCGCTCCGCGCCGCGTTTCGAGCTCCGCCCGAGCCATCGGATGATCCCGGCGGCCGCTTCCATCCCGGAAGCGGCCGTTTCTGCTTTCTTCAGCCCGCTCGTGGTTTTCTGCCCGGCGACCTCGGCGCAGACGACGCACTCCCGGGGCTAACGCCTCGCGACTGCGGAACAAATGGGCTATAGGCGCCCGTTCGCACGACGAGCCGCCGGGTTCGTCGCACCCGTCCGAATGCCGGTGTTGAGGGTTTGATGTCCACGACCGTGATCGAGCCTCGCAACGCATCAGCGCCCTTCGACGAGACCATCGACCTGTCCGGCATCTTCGACGAGCCCTTCCTGCGCCAGCGAATGGCCGCCATCGCCGGCGAGGACGGCACGGCTGGCGCCTCGCCGCAGGCGCGGGCGGCGGTGCTCGCCCTCCTGAAGGAAGCCGTGCGCGAGGGGCGGCGCGAATGCGAGGAGCGCCTCAAGGTCGACGGCGGCGGCTATCTCTGCGCGCGCCGCCTCGCCACCCTCCAGGACGCGCTGATCCGGCTCGTCCACGACTACGCCCTGCGCCACGTCTTCCACGCCTCGAACCTGTCGTCGGGCGAGCGCATGGCGATCCTGGCTGTGGGCGGCTACGGGCGCGGCACGCTGGCGCCGGGCTCGGACATCGACCTCCTGTTCCTCCTGCCCTACAAGCAGACGGCGCTGGGCGAGCAGGTCGCGGAGTACCTCCTCTATCTCCTGTGGGATCTCGGCTTCAAGGTCGGCCACGCGACGCGCAACGTCGAGGAGTGCATCAAGCTCTCGCGCTCCGACTTCACCATCCGCACCGCCATCCTGGAGCGCTGGCTGATCGCCGGCGACGCGGCGCTGTTCGACGAGCTCGGCCGCCGCTTCGACGAGGAGGTGGTGAAGGGCACCAGCCAGGAGTTCATCGCCGCCAAGCTCACCGAACGCAACGCGCGCCACGAGAAGAGCGGCGACACGCGCTACCTCGTCGAGCCGAACGTCAAGGAGGGCAAGGGCGGCCTGCGCGACCTCAACACCCTGTTCTGGATCGCGAAGTACCACTACCGCGTCGACACGAGCGCCGCCCTCGTCGCGCTCGGCGTCTTTTCGGTCCGCGAGGCGCGCCTCTTCCGCAAGGCCGAGGATTTCCTCTGGGCGGTGCGCTGCCACCTCCACTTCGTCACGGGCAAGGCCGAGGAGCGCCTGTCCTTCGACCTCCAGCCGGAGATCGCCCGGCGCCTCGGCTACATCGCCCATCCGGGTCTTCGCGACGTCGAGCGCTTCATGAAGCACTACTTCCTGATCGCCAAGGACGTCGGCGACCTCACCCGCATCTTCTGCGCCGCGCTGGAGGAGGAGAACGCCAAGGACGCGCCGGGCCGCTTGAAAGGCTTGATGCTCTCGCTGCGGCGACGCGCCCGGCACATTCCCGGCACGCTCGACTTCCGCGTCGACAACAACCGCATCACGGTGGCCGACCGCGAGGTCTTCCACCGCGATCCGGTGAACCTCATCCGCATCTTCCGGCTCGCCGCCCTCCACGAGCTGGAATACCATCCGGACGCGCTAAAGCTCATCCGCCGCTCGCTGCGCCTCGTCGACGCGGATCTGCGCGCCAACAAGGAGGCCAACAGCCTCTTCCTCGACGTCCTGACCGACCGGAACAATCCCGAGCTGCACCTTCGCCGGATGAACGAGGCCGGGGTGCTCGGCCGCTTCATTCCGGAATTCGGCAAGATCGTCGCGATGATGCAGTTCAACATGTACCACCACTACACGGTGGACGAGCATCTCCTGCGCTCGGTGGCGATGCTGTCGCGCCTCGAAAAGGGCGAGCAGGCGGCCGAGATGCCGCTGACCTCCTCCTTCATCAACCAGATCCGCGACCGCACCGCGCTCTACGTCGCGCTGCTCCTCCACGACGTCGCCAAGGGGCGGCCGGAGGACCACTCGATCGCCGGCGCGCGCATCGCCCGCGAGCTGTGCCCGCGCCTCGGTCTCGACGAGCGCGAGACCGAGCTCGTCGCCTGGCTCGTCCTCGATCACCTCACCCTCTCGATGACGGCGCAGCACCGCGACCTCAACGACCGCAAGACCATCCTCGACTTCTCCGAGCGTGTGCAGACGCTGGACCGGCTGCGGCTGCTGACGATCCTGACCGTCTGCGACATCTCGGCCGTCGGTCCCGGCGTCTGGAACGGCTGGAAGGGCCAGCTCATCCGCACGCTCTACCTCGAGACCGAGCCGGTTCTGACCGGCGGCTTCTCGCCAGCCTCGCGCGAGGAGCGCTACGAGAACGCCCGGCGGCGCCTCGCCGGACGCCTCGCCGACTGGCCGGCGGAGCAGCGGGAAAGCTATCTCGACCTGCACTACCGCCACTACTTCCTGACCGTGCCGCTCGACGAGCAGGTGCGCCACGCCGCCCTGATCCGCGGCGCGACCGACCGCACGGCGCTCTCGACCGCGACGCGCACGGACGCCTTCCGCTCGATCACCGAGATCACGGTGATCGTGCCCGACCATCCCCGCCTCGTTTCGCTGCTCGCCGGCGCCTGCGCGGCGGCGGGCGCCAACATCGTCGACGCGCAGATCTTCACCCTCACCGACGGGCGGGCGCTCGACATCATCACCGTCAACCGCGAATTTCCGACCGATGAGGACGAGCTGCGCCGAGCGGGCCGCATCGGCGACACGCTGAAGCGCCTGCTGACCGGCCAGGATCAGCTCCCCACGCTTCTCGCCCGCCGCAAGCCGTCGCGCGGCGCCAAGGTCTTTCCCGTGCCGCCGCGCATCCGCGTCGACAACGAGGTGTCGAACCGCTTCTCGGTGATCGAGGTCGAGGGGCTCGACCGGCCGGGCCTCCTGTGCGACCTGACCTCGGCGATCTCCGACCTCAACCTCGACATCGGCTCGGCGCACATCTCGACCTATGGCGAGAAGGTGGTCGACGTCTTCTACGTCACCGACCTCATCGGCGCGAAGGTGACGAGCGCCTCGCGGGCCGAGCGCATCGAGCGGCGCCTCGCCCAGGTCTTCGACGCGCCCGAGCGCGAACTCTCGGCGCAGGGATCGATGCCTTCGCCCCAGGCCTTCGGCATCGCGAGCTAGTTCCCCATGAATCTCTTCGGCAAGTTCGCCACCGTCGGCGGCGCGACGCTCCTGTCCCGCGTCTTCGGCTTCGGCCGCGAGATGATGATGGCGTCCGCTTTGGGTGTGGGCCCGGTGGCGGACGCCTTCAACCTCGCCTTCCGCTTTCCCAATCTCTTCCGCCGGCTCTTCGCGGAAGGCGCCTTCAACGCCGCCTTCATCCCGCTCTTCGCCCGCTCGCTCGAATCCGACGGCGAGGGCGGAGCCAAGCGTTTCGCCTCCGAGATCTTCTCGACGCTCTTCGTGGTCCTGACCACGCTGACGGTGCTGGCCATGATCTTCATGCCGACGCTGGTGAAGACGATCATCGCGCCGGGCCTCGCAGTCTGCGTCGACACGGTCGAAACCGGCCGTCAGGCGATCTCATGCGCCGAGCGCTTCGACCTCACGGTCACGCTGTCGCGGATCATGTTCCCCTATCTCGCCTGCATGTCCCTCATGGCGATGGTGTCGGGCATCCTCAACGCCTTCCGCCGCTTCTTCGCCGCGGCCGTCGCCCCGACGCTCCTCAACATCATCCTGATCGCGGTCCTCCTCTACGCGCACTGGGTCGGGGCGGACACGGTGACGATCGGCCACCTCATGAGCTGGGGCGTGCTCGCAGCCGGCGTCTCGCAGCTCGCCCTCGTCGTCGCGGCGATGCGCCTCGCCGGCTTCTCGGTGGCGCTCGGTGTCCCGCGCTGGACGCAGAACCTGAAGCGGCTCCTGATCCTCGCCGGCCCGGCCGCGCTCATCGGCGGGATCACCCAGATCAACCTCTTCGTCGGCCAGGCCATCGCCTCCTTCAAGCCGGGCGCCGTGTCGATCCTCCAATATGCCGACCGGCCCTACCAGCTGCCGCTCGGCATGGTGGGCGTCGCCATCGGCGTCGTGCTCCTGCCCGAGCTCGCCCGCGCGCTGAAGGCGGGGCACTTGCGCGAGGCGCAGCACACGCAGAACCGCTCGCTCGAATTCGCGCTGTTCCTGACGCTGCCCGCCGCCGTCGCCCTCTTCCTGATCCCCGAGCCGATCATCCGCGTCATCTACGAGCGCGGCGCCTTCGACCCGACCGCGACGCCGGCGGTGGCATCCGTCCTCGGCCTCTACGCGCTGGGCCTTCCGGCCTTCGTCCTCATCAAGGTCTTCTCGCCCGGCTTCTTTGCCCGCGAGGACACCAAGACGCCGATGCGCGCGACGCTGGTCTCGGCGCTCGCGAACACGGCGCTCTCCTTCGTTCTCTTCCAGTTCTACGCCGAGCAGGGCATCGCGCTGGCGACGACGCTGGCCGGCTGGCTCAACGCCGGCCTCCTGTTCCTCGGTCTCTGGCGGCGGGGCCTGTGGGAGATCGACCGCGCGCTGGTGAAGCGCGGCGGCCTCGTGCTCCTCGCCTCGCTCGCGATGGGCGCGCTTCTCCTCGCTGAGCTGCACCTCCTCGGCGGTTGGCTCGCCCCGGCCGCCGGCCTCCACCGCCAGCTCGCCGCCCTCGCCCTCCTCGTCGCCTCCGCCATGGCCGTTTACTTCGCCTGCACCGTCCTCTTCGGGGCGGTGGACCGGGCGATGCTGAAGAAGCTCCTGAAGGGCCGGCGCGGGCGGGCGAAGGAGAAGGCGGCGGAATGAGCGGGCGGGTGCGCCGACCGCTCTTCCATTCTCGCCTCCATTCGCCGCACTTTTCCGCTTCGTCATCCCGGGCTTGACCCGGGATCCATGCCTCGGCGCCTGTCATGGCAGAACCGGTGGGCGGCAGGCGCTCGCCGATCCACCCCCGTGAACTCGTTCGTCGATTTGGAATGGATCCCGGCGCAAGGCCGGGATGACGAGGTGGAAGGGTTGGAGGTGGTGCGTCCTGTTCGGCTGCGGCTCAGCGCCCCAAAAACTCCAGCACCGCCGTCGCCACGGGCTCCGGAAACTCCTCGTAGACCGACAGCCGCCCCTTGGGCAGGCGCACCGTCTCGACGTTCGGGAGTTCCGCCAGCGCTTCCATCTCGGCGCGCGAGCGGGGCGGGGTTTCCTCGCCGAAAACGAGGAGGATCGGCAGGCCGGTTTTCCTCGCGAGGTCGAGGAAGGCTTCGCGGCTCGCCACACGATCGAGCGCGCCGGTAACGAAGCGCACCGAGCCGTGGCGGGCGCCGGGGGCCTTGGCCACGGCGCGCTTCTCGCGGGCGCGGGCCGGCTCGGACACGAAGGCGGGATCGGAATAAACGTGGGCGCGCGCCATGCGCCGCACCATCGGGCCGGACAGGTTCAGCGCGTAGAGGAGGTGGCCGAGGCCGGGCGCGTCGACGGCGCCGCGCACGCGCCCGAACCAGGGGCGCGCGCCCCCGGTCATGGTGGGGAAGGGTCCGCGCCAAGTCGGCGCGAGGAGCACGAGGCGCTTGGCGTCGGCGGGCCGCGCGGCGAGGTGGTGCAGCGCGGAGGTGCCGGCATGACCTGCGGCGACGACGGCCTCAAGCGGCGTCGGCATCTGGGCGACGAAGCGCTCTAGGAACTGCGACAGGACGTCGGGCCGCCAGTCGGCTTTCGGCTTGGCCGCCGCGCCGAAGCCCGGCCAGTCGGTCGAGACGCAGCGATAATCGGCGGCGGCCAGCCGCCCCATCAGCGGGCGCATCTCGGTGCGAGTGGAGATCGAGGAAAGCGCCGGCAGGAGCAGAAGCGTACCCGCCGTGCCCGAACCCGTTTCCTCCGTGCCGATCTCCATCGCGGCTCCGTCCGCGGTGAAGCCGATCTTGCGCGTGTCCATGAAACCGTCCCGTTCCTCGTCCTTGGCGGCGTGCCGGGCGACCTATGACGGTGAGGGCCGTCTTCCAAGGGGCGGCGCCTTGATCGATCGTCGCGCTTGCCCGATAAGGCGCCGTTTCAGATCGCCCGGCGCCGCTTCCACCCGGCGCCCCCGAGGAGTTCCTCCCCCATGTCCGCGTTCAAGCCCCTGGTGTTCTCCGGCGTCCAGCCGACGGGAAACCTCCACCTCGGCAACTATCTCGGCGCGATCCGGCGGTGGGTGGAGCTGCAGGCGAGCCACGACTGCATTTATTGCGTCGTCGACCTCCACGCGATCACCGTCTGGCAGGAGCCGGCCGAGCTGGAGCGCTCGATCCGCGAGGTGACGGCCGCCTTCATCGCGAGCGGCATCGACCCAAAGCGCCACATCGTCTTCAATCAGAGCCGGGTTCCCGAGCATGCCGAGCTCGCCTGGGTGTTCAACTGCGTCGCCCGCATGGGCTGGCTGAACCGCATGACGCAGTTCAAGGACAAGGCCGGCAAGGACCGCGAGAACGCGTCCGCGGGCCTTTTCGTCTACCCCAACCTCATGGCCGCCGACATCCTCGTCTACCGCGCGACGCACGTCCCCGTGGGAGAAGACCAGAAGCAGCACCTGGAGCTCGCCCGCGACATCGCGGCGAAGTTCAACCACGATTATTCCGCCCGCATCGCCGAGAAGGGCATCGGGACCGAGATCGCCATGGGCGAGGAGGTCGTCAACGGCTACTTCCCGCTGACCGAGCCCCTGATCGAGGGGCCGGCGACGCGCGTGATGAGCCTCAAGGACGGGGCGAAGAAGATGTCGAAGTCGGATCCGTCTGACCTTTCCCGCATCAACCTCACCGACGACGCCGACGCGATCTCCAAGAAGATCCGCAAGGCCAAGACCGATCCCGACGCCCTGCCCTCGGACGTCGCGGGCCTTGCCGGCCGGCCGGAAGCGGACAACCTCGTCGGCATCTTCGCCGCGCTCGCGGACCGCTCGAAGGGCGAGGTGCTCGCCGAGTTCGGCGGGCGGCCCTTCTCGGAGTTCAAGCCGGCGCTCGCCGACCTCGCGGTCGACAAGCTGGGGCCGATCGCCGGCGAGATGCGGCGCATCCTCGGCGACCCCGCCGAGATCGACGCCGTGCTGCGCGACGGTGCCGACCGCGCCCGCGAGATCGCGAGCCGCACCATGAAGGACGTCCGCTCGATCGTCGGCCTTCTCGGCGACTGAGCCTCGCCGTCATGCACAGGCGGCTGCGCGAGGAGCGCGGCCGCCCCATTGCCCGGCGCCCCGCACTTTGTCATGGGTAGCGGCATGGTTTCCAAGCGCATCGGCCGGGCCGCCGGCGGCAAGCGAAAATTCCTCGCCATCATCGACGCGACGACCGAATGCGTGCGCGCCGCGACCTATGCCGCCTATCGCGCCAAGGCGAGCGGCGGCGGGGCGGTGTTCCTCTTCGTGATCGAGCCCGGCGATTTCGGCCATTGGATCGGCGTCGAGAAGATCATGCGCGCCGAGGCCGAGGAGGCCGCCAACGCGCGGCTCGCCAAGGTCGCCGACGACATCCGCGAGCGCATCGGCATCGAGCCCGAGCTGGTGGTGCGCGAGGGCAAGGTATCCGAGGAGATCCACGCCCTCATCGAGGCCGACCGCGAGATCGCGATCCTGGTGCTGGCGGCGGGCGACGCCAAGGAAGGCCCCGGGCCGCTCGTGTCCGCCGTCGCCGGCCGCGGGCCGAGCTTCCCGATTCCCGTCACCGTGGTTCCTGCGAGCCTCACCGACGAGGAGATCGAGGCGCTGAGCTGACGGGCTGAACGGGCCGTTCGACGCCGCTTGCTTGCGGGGGCCGGCCGCGGCGCTTATCTCGGGGGTGAGAGTTTCCTGCCCGAAGAGCCGAGACGAGCGCCATGTTCATCCAGACCGAAGCGACCCCGAATCCCGCCACGCTGAAGTTCCTGCCCGGGCGGATCGTGCTGGAAAGCGGCACCGCCGAGTTCCGCGAGGGCGAGGACGCGTCCAGCCGGTCCGGCCTCGCCGCCCGGCTCCTCGACGTCGACGGCGTTTCCGGCGTCTTCTTCGGCTTCGACTTCATCACCGTCACGAAGGCGGGCGGCGACTGGGCGCACCTGAAGCCGGCGATCCTCGCGGCGATCATGGAGCACTTCATGTCGAACCGGCCGGTGATGGCCGCGTCGGCGGTCGGCTCCGCCCCGGTCGGGGGCGACGTCGGCGAGGAGTTCTTCGCGGAAGGCGACGAGGCCATCGTCGCGACGATCAAGGAGCTGCTCGACACGCGCGTGCGCCCCGCCGTCGCGCAGGACGGCGGCGACATCACCTTCCGCGGCTTTCGCGACGGGACGGTCTATCTCAACATGCGCGGGTCCTGCGCCGGCTGCCCGTCCTCGACCGCCACGCTGAAGCACGGCATCGAGAACCTCCTTCGACACTTCGTGCCGGAGGTCGAGTCCGTCGAGGCGATGGAGCCGGCCTGACGCGCCGCCCATGCCGGAGGGGACCGTCCTGATCCTCGCGCTCGACACGGCCGGGGATGCCTGCAGCGCCTGCGTTTTCGACGCGGGCGCTTCGCGCGTCGTAGCCGAGCGGAGCGAGGCGATGGCGCGCGGACATGCCGAAGCGCTGTTTCCGATGATCAAGGCGCTGCTCGCCGAAGCGCGGCTCGCGCCCGGCGCCCTCGCCGCCGTAGCGGTGACGACAGGCCCCGGCTCCTTCACCGGCGTGCGCGTCGGCCTCGCGGCGGCCAAGGGGCTCGGCCTGTCGGTCGGCCGGCCCGTTCTCGGCGTGACCACCCTGGAAGCCCTCGCCGAACCCGTTCTCGGTCGCGGCCGGCCGGTTCTCGTCGTTCTCGACGCCCGGCGTGGCGAGCTCTTCGTCGCGCTCTTCGGGGCGAACGGCGCGGTGCTGGGAGCGCCCGCGGCGGTGACGCCGCATGACCTTGCCGCCTTCGTCGAGGCGGCGGGCGGCTCGGGCGGCGGGCTCGTCGCCGTCGGCTCGGGCGCGGCGCTGGCGGCGGAGATCCTCGGCCCTGTCGTTGCCCGGCAGGACGCGGCGGCGGTTCCCGGCATCGGCGCGGTCGCGCGAATCGCCGCGCGCCGCCTCGGCGCGCCGGATACGGCGCCGCCGGTGCCGCTTTATCTGCGCGGCGCGGACGCGAAGCCCCAGCTCGGCTTCGCCCTGCCCCGCGCCTGAGGGCCGGGCGGGATGGTCGCGCCCCGTCGCGTCGGATTGCGTCGCGGATCTTATTCCCACGTTCGCTTTCCTGTCATAGATTTGGCGCCGGCCGGTTGGAGGACCGGTCGAAGAACCGCCCCGAAACGGGCGGATGACGCGGGAGGGTCGTCGTTTCGTGTACTGGTACCTGCCCTGGGTCTGGACCCTGTCCTTCTTCGACGGCCTGATGGCCGGCGGCGGCGAGCTGATGGCGACGCCCTTGACCCTGAACGACGCGGACGCGGCCGCCGAGCTGCATTCGGACGCCTTCGCCCGCCCCTGGAGCGCGGAAGAGTTCGCGACGCTGCTCGGCCAGGAAGGCTCCTTCGGCTTCGCGGTGCGTCGGGTCGGCCACCCGGACGCGCCGCCGGCGGGCTTCGTCCTCGCCCGCAACGTCGCCGACGAGGCGGAGATCCTGACCATCGCGGTGGACAAGCGCCTGCGCGGCCGGGGCATCGGCCGGCAGCTCATGGATGCCGTGCTCCAGCACCTCTACGCCGAGCGCGCCCGCTGCCTCTTCCTGGAGGTGGACGAGGAGAACCAGCCCGCGCTGAAGCTCTACAAGCGCCTGCGCTTCGAGGAGGTCGGCCGGCGGCCGGCCTATTACAGCGATCGCTCGGGCAAGCGCACCAGCGCCCTCGTCCTGCGCCGCGACTTCGCCTGAGCCGAGCTGGCGCCTCCGTAGAGGGCGCCGCACCGTGATCGCCAGCCTGCGGGTCGCCTTCGTCGCGGCGGCGCTCGTGACCCTGACCCTCGTGCTCCTGCCGCCGCAGCTCGCCGCGCGGCGGCTCGGGCATCCGCTCGCCCGGCGCATCCCGCGGCTCTGGCACCGCGTCGCCTGCCGGGTCGCGGGCCTGCGGGTCCACGGGCGCGGCACCCCGCCGCCGCGGGGCCGGCCCGCGCTGATCGTCGCCAACCATTCCTCCTGGGCGGACATCATGGCGCTCGGGAGCCTCGGTGAGCTCGCCTTCGTCGCCAAGGCCGAGGTGCGGGACTGGCCGCTCTTCGGCTGGCTGGCGCGGCTCCAGCACTGCGTCTTCGTCGACCGGGCCGACCGCTCGGGAACGGGACGGCAGGCGAACGCCATGGCCGAGCGCCTCGCGTCGGGGGAAGCCATGGTGCTCTTTGCGGAAGGCACGACCTCGGACGGCAACGAGGTGAAGCCGTTCAACTCCTCGCTCTTCGGCGCGGCCGAGGCGGCGCTGCGCGCGGGCGACCTGGCGCTCGTCGAGGTCTGGCCGGTGTCCGTCGCCTATCTCGCCGCGAACGGCCTGCCGCTCGGACGATACGGCCGGCCGCTGACCGCCTGGACGGGCGA